>NZ_JAYGHA010000006.1:153810-205868 GCF_034931405.1 Anabaena sp. UHCC 0451
ATTGATCTGATCCGGCTTCATTTCCATCTCGCGGCTGGTAATCTCTACCAGTTTCTTTTCTAACAACCCTTGATCTACTTCATCGGTTGTGGTTGTAATTGGATGTTTTATTTGTGGGGATGGCTTAGACGTGAGGCGATCGCTTGCTTGTTGATAAAATACAGGCTCATCGAATTGACGCTGGTTGAATGCGAGCAATTCCTCCTTGCTTTGATCAGGATCAGCCTTACCGATGCTTAAGAGCAGATAACGCAAAACTTTTTTCTTGATTCCCTGCCCAAAGCTATACCAACCACGGTATTCCTGTTCAAATTGTTTGATAATGGGGTTAACGGAACATAAATAAGCAAAATTATGCTCAAATTCAGGATCATCTAGGAAATTAGCGATTTCCACACTAATGTCTACACACTCAATCAGTTTCAGTCCTACATCGCTGAGGATTTTACTGTACTGAGGAGCGGTGCTAGTAAACATCGCTAATTTAGGCATATTGATTTCGGTCACGGTATTGGCGACACAATCCGCTAAAAGAATACGCCCATCCTGGTTGAGATGTCGATAAATGTTCTCAAAGGTTTTTTGTTTATGTTCGATATGGGGGAAAACCTCAAAGCCGATCACCAAATCATACAGACCCGGAAAGGGGTCTTTGCTACTGTCTTTACAGAAAACACGTAGGCGATTGTCCAAACCTTTGTTGAGAATTCGGTTAGCCCCTTCTTTAGCCTGGTTAGATGCGATCGTAAAACCATCACCAGTGATATGGGGATAGGTCATGGACAGGTCTATTAAATCTGTCGAAAAACCACAGCCAATATCCATTACCTGATGGACTTTGGAAAAATCTACACCATGATAAAGAATCTGTTTGGCTTCTTTTTGTTTAGAAGCGATAATCGCTGCGTGTTCGGGATGTTTTTCTGGTTCGTTATAAATCAATACCCAGGAAAAACCTGCTATCTTTTCCGCTAGAGGAGAAAAAATCAAATGGGGATCTTCCGTCCCTAATAGCTCCTTCATGTAAGGAGTCATTTTATTATAGAACTCAGCGACTAATTCCCCTGTTTCCATTGGTTGATCGGCTGCGGACAAGGTTTCTTGAGCTACCCAACAACGTTTGCGTTCAAATGGATAGGTGGGCAGAGAAATACGCCTAGCATCGGAATGTTGATTCAGTTGTTCCCAATCCACATTAATATGGTGTGTCCACCAAGCTGCTGCTAACCGTAAATCTTTGTTTTCGTATAGCTGTTTTTGTTCATCGGGTTTGACTTCTAAGCGATGTGGAGATTGTTGCTTTCCGCCTCTAAAAATGACAGAAGAAGTCGCCCCTGATTCTAGGTAAAGAGTGAGTAAATTTAAAAGCTCTGATTTGGTTTTGACTATAACTGCAAATCTTTCATCAAAACTCTCTCTACCTGTCTGTAAGGTGAAAGCGATATCAGCCAAAGAGGCTGGAGTTTGAGAAGACGATAAATAATCTCTTAAAGTCGTCAGATATACCCTAAGCTGTTCTTCTGTTTTAGCTGAAACTACAATTAGTTCTTCACCCATGGTCTTTCTCCTATATGTCTAAGTAGGTAGGCGTTGAAATTTATCGTTGAGGCAAGGCAAGAGGCAAAAGACTTTGAGGGATTTTACATTTTGTAACATACCTCGTTTTTTTCAGTAGGGGCGAAGCATTCGGACAGAATATCAATGGTTTCAGCGATAGGTTATCACCCGAATGCTTCGCCCTTACTAATCTGTGCAAACCTCTTTGAGTTATTGATATTCCTCAACGATCATATGGGAGAGCATTCCGCCGCCGCCGCCAGAACTGATAGCAGCGCGTCTAGGAATTTCCTGCCACGAGCCGTTTTTCTTGACCCGAATTTTCTGCCAATGGCTCAGTTCTCGTTGGAGATAAAAAGGAGAATTTTCCAATTCAATGGCTGGGTCGAGTGCTGAGGAAAAGCGGGTTGGTAATAATTGTTGGTGTTTCATTTGCAGCAGCACTTTGGTTAATTGTGCTATACCCGAAGCTGTCTCCAAATGGCCGATATTCGGTTTCACTGAGCCATAAGCACAGAATTTGGTTTTATCAGTTAAGGAACGATAAGCCCGACTGATCCCCGCCCATTCGGCAGAGTCTACCACAGCAGAACCCATGGCCTGACTTTCAAAGTAACTGATGCTTTCAGCACTGAAACCAGCATTTTTAATCACCTGTTTCACCAACGATTCTTGTGCCTGTGGTGAAGGCAGAAGAAAATCATTGCTGCGACCTTTATGAAGCATCGCAGAAGCCTTAATTACACCATAGATATGATCCTTATCTTGTTCAGCCTGACGCAACGATTTTAATAAAACTGCCCCGGCTCCTTCTCCTGGAATAAACCCATCTCCATCCTGGGAAAACAAGCTGTAAGACGGTTGGGATGATAATAGTTTAAACTGGCTGAGAATCATGTACTTTGATGGATGTAAGTATAAATTAATTCCTCCGGCAATGGCCGCGTTGCACTCCCCACGTCTGATACTCTCACAAGCCAGATGCACTGCTGTCAGAGAAGAGGAACAAGAGGTGTCTATTGCCATGCTTGGACCAGTGAAGTTGAAAAAATAGGAAATTCGATTGGGTAAATTGTACGTGGTCAAATCGATGGCAGTATTAGTATTACCATTTATTTTTGTCAGCGGATATCCCAGGGCGTTTGCTCCTATATATACACCAACTTTTTGCTGATTCAATGTCTGCCGCAGGTAGCCAGCATCTTCCAGGGTTGCCCAGACTACTTCTAACATAATCCGTTCTTCTGGATTCATTGTCTTGGCTTCCAGCGGTGTGATCCCAAAGAAAATAGGATCAAATTTGTCGATATCCGTCAAAAAGCCTCCACGCTTGCAGTATATTTTATTTTCACGCCCCTTTTCAATGTCGTAAAAATCTCGATAATCCCAACGTTCCCTGGGTATTTCCGTAATAGAAACAGTATTAGATTTTAAGTTATCCCAGAACTGATCCAGATTTTCCGCTTGTGGATAACGTCCGTTAAGCCCGACAATGGCAATATCCTCGCCAGTGACTGTATCTGCATGAAGAATATCCCTATTGTTGTGGATTGTTAAAGTTTTGTCTGGGGTTTTGTCTGGGGTTTTTTCTAGTTCTAAGTCTTGATGTGAGCCACCTATAGCTTTGACAAGTTCCGTCCGGCGATGAGATAACAGATAATCTGTCAAATCCCCAACTGTCTGATATTCCAAAAGTAGGCTTTTTGATAAAACCCCAATTTCTTGTTGTAAAACGTAGTTAAAACGGTTAAGCAAAATTGAATCCATCCCGTAATCCACAAAAGCTGTGTCAGCATCAATTTCTTCCCAGGGCATTTTCAGAATTTCAGCCATCATCTTTTGCAAAAACAGCTTTGTTCTGTTGGACAAATCCTTTTGTTCTTGTAACTCTTCTTTTTGCTCGTGCCTCTTAGTTAAAACTGGAGTCATTGATTGACTTGTTGCAGAGTGGGACTTACGCAAAAACCCTCTCAAACTCTTATTCCTCTGTGTTCTCTGCGTCCTCTGCGGTTCGTTATTCCGTAAATTGTGCGTAATTCCTACAGACAAAGGAATCAATTCAACATTGTTATTCCCTGCGACTCCATCACCAATCCGTTGTTTGATTAAACCGTTACTTTCAGAAATAATCAAATGCTGACGCAGGTTGGCAAAATCTTCTTTATCATTCAGGAAAATACATTTGTGAAAGCCCTCTTTCTCTAAAACATTTTCCCACATACTTGTGCTGAGTAATGGCGCTCCTGGCAATCTGAATGTTTCATCTTCATAAAGCCACCAACCTGATAATAGACCGAAAGTCAGGGTGGCAAAATCCTGAACAGTGGTAGCCTCGTTGAGTATGAGCCAACCATGTTTCTTCAACAGCACCTTAGTATGGGCAAGAGTCCGACGAATATTTTGGGTAGCGTGTAACACATTAGTCGCCAATACTACATCAACGCTGCCTATATTAAAGCCTTGGTTCGACACCTCTTTTTCAATGTTGAGAACGCGGAACTCTGCAAAAGGATATAGTGCCTCAAACTGTTCTCTTCCATAGTTGACAAAAGCTAAGGAAATGTCGGTGTAAATGTAGCGAATCAGATGACTGTAGGGGGCTATGGCTTTTAAGACAACAGCACTCGTTCCCCCTGTTCCTGCTCCTATTTCTAGGATAGTAATTTTCTCATCGCCCTTCCTTTGTTGGAGACGAGCCAGAATATAAGCCACCAAGCTGTCAGTAACCAATTGATTAAAATGATTGGCTATCGGATGCCCTTTATAAATACCCTCTACCAAATCCATAGAGGAACGAGGAAACATGACATCGGTGGCTAAACATTGTCCTGTCAAAATTTGCCCAAATTGGCTGAGACATTTTTCCAGTAGGCGTATGTGTGCTTTGAGATTGGGATAATTGGACAACAATTGTTGTTTTTCTGTTTCTAGATTGTAGAGTTCACCATGTTGGCCATTATCTTGTCTCAAAGAAATGTTGCCTTGAGGATCAATTTGCGTCAAGCCCGCTCTGGATAGGATATCTAATATACAGTCATATAAGCGATAATACTGGGGCAGAAGCCGCAGATTTGTTTGATCAAGTCCTCCCATCTCTTGCCAGACTTGGAGTAGAAATCGTGCCGCCCACTGCTCTAATTGGATGAGAGCCTGACGGAATTTTAGTACCTCTGCATCGAGTGTGACAGATTGTGTGATTGTTGGTGCTAGGGTGGCAATTAAAGACGGGATGGATTTGGATTCAGGCAAGAGTTCTACGTGATATTGGCAATCTACACCCAGACTCTGTGCAAATACATTGTCGCTCTTCATGGCGATCGCTTGATTAGCGGTTGCACCCAATAGCCGCCGGATAGCTTCCATCCCTTCATCGGGTTCAATGGAATATATACCTTGTTTAGCTAAACGCTGTTGATAGGATTTTTGGGCGACTATGCCCACACTTCCCCAATACCCCCAATTAATGATATAGACGGGACAGGTTTTTGTGGCATGAAGATAGTGAGCATAGGCATCCTTGAACGCACAAGCTGCACCATAATTACTCTGTCCTGGATTGCCCATAAAAGTCTGAATGGAAGAGAAAAACATCATAAAATCCAAATCTTCTTCTCTAACCACATCATGTAAAACGACACTTCCTTTTACTTTAGGTTCTAGAGCAACTCGGAAAGTATCTTCATCCATTGCTGCCAGACTTTTATCCTCCAATATCAGAGCCGAGTGGAAAACCCCATGAATCGAGCCGAAACGAGCCTTAGCTTGGGCAATAACCTGTTTCATTCCATCTAGGTCAGTAGCATCTGCTTGTCCGTAAAATACACTACCCCCTCTAGATTCAATATCCACAATCTGGGCTTTTTTCTGGTCATCCAGCTGGCTTCTGCCGATCAGAATTAACCGGGCTTGATAGTTTGCTGCTAAATATTGACTTAAGGTTAATCCGATTCCTCCCATTCCCCCTAAAATTACATATACACCGTTTGTTCTCAGATGGTCATCTGCAAGGCTCGGCAGCACCAGTGGATGGAGGGTACGTACATATCGTTGTCCGGCTCTGAGGACTATCTCTTGCCCACGTTCATGAGCCGGCTCTGCCAAAATCGCTTGCAGGATAAACTCTCTTTGTTTCTGGGGGTAATTTTCGTCTAGAGCATGGGGGTCAATATCAAAACAGCTGACCTTGAGTGACGGATATTCTCTGGCAATTGTCATACCCATGCCATTCATACTAGCTGCGAAGGGATAGATATTGGTATCAGGTGGTATGCAGTGAACACCACAAGTAATCACTTTTAGGGACAGAGCCGAGCTACCCATTAACCGCCCCTGCAATGCTTTGAGCAGTCGGAATAAAGAAAAAACGCCCAACTCTTGGCTTTGCTCCAACTGGTCTAGATCATCACCAGGTCCAAAGTGTTGTATCCCACCGAGGAAATAAATAGTATCGAGATGATCAAGACGACCGAGACGGTTCAACCACTCCTGGGGGCTGTGAATGTCCCCTAATTTTATCAACAGGATTTCATCTTGAGTATGGGCTTGAGCTAACAGACTTTCGAGCCAGACACCTCCGGGCGGAGTTACCACGAGTATTTTTTTGCTAGTAACTTGCGAAGGTCTAGCTGCAACTGCATCTTTTAATTGTTGAACTTCTAAAGATTGTGGTATCCATTCTGGTCGATACAACTTCAAAAAGCGCGTCTCGACTTCCTGATTGCTGATGGTAGCAGATGGGGATTGATTTTCTTCTTGATCACCAGTAGGAAGCCAATAACGTGTTTTAGCAAAGGGATAGGTCGGTAGTTCAATCCGCTGTGGAGGTTGTGGATACAATAAGTTCCAATTAATCTGACTACCCGAAATCCAGAGTTGAGCCACTTTTTCCAGTGCTTTTTGCTGGACAGCTGGCTGAACTAAACTGCTATTGGTGGATATTTCTGATTTGCTCTCCAGTTTTGTGGGTGAGGGCTTGGCGATGCCATGAAATACTCCGGCTATGGGTGAAACTCCCTTTTGATAGGCATCTAATTTTTTGATTAAATCCTCGATGTTGGAAACGACTAAAGCCAATCTTTCCGGCATCCCTTCCCTGCCAACCTGGAGTGTATAAGCGATATCTGAGATGGCAACCCTGGAGTGAGTTTGAAGTTTGGCTGCTGTCAGATAATTAAACAGGTTTTTGACTACTTCTCCTAAACGCTCTTTGTTTTTTGCCGAAAGCACGATTAAATAATCTTGATTTTGGTGCGGATTCGTTAGCGCACTAGAGGGTTTTTTCTCCTGATACTCTTCCAAAACGACGTGTGCATTTACCCCGCCAAAGCCGAAAGAACTTACCCCTGCTCGTCGCAGTAGTGGCTGTCCGTCAATATTGCGTAGACGTTCCCAGTTTCTGGTCTGGTCAACAATATAAAACGGACTGTTGGTGAGGTTAATGAAAGGATTGAGTTTTTGGAAATGAAGAATACCAGGTAATTTCCCATATTTCATGGAAAGAACGACTTTTAAGATGCCGGCGATACCTGCGGCTGCTTCTAAATGACCGGTTTGAGTTTTTACAGAACCAATTCCGCAATAAACTGGCTGGGGAATTGGTGTTCCCCACCGTTTTTGCAATTCGGTAAATGACTTTTTCAAACCATTAATTTCAATCGGATCTCCTAAACTTGTCCCAGTGCCATGTGCTTCGATATAACTAACGGTTGCAGGATCAATACCTGCTTTTTCATAGGCATCAATTAATACCTGAGCCTGGGAATTAGGGTCAGGGGCAGTCAGTGAATTGGCATGACCTCCATGATTTACGGCTGTACTACGAATTACGGCATGGATGATATTGCCATCGGCCTCTGCCTGTTTTAACGGTTTTAACAAAATTGCCCCAACACCTTCGCCCCGAGCATAACCATCTGCTCTACTGTCGAAGGTTTTGCAGCGGCCATCTTCACTCAGCATACCGGACTTACTGAAGGAGAGGGTGAAATGCGGTGTGAGGATAATATTTACTCCTCCGGCGATCGCCATATCGCAACTCCCATTACGGATGGATTCAACAGCGTAATTCACCGCTACCAGTGAACTAGAACAGGCTGTATCTACCGGTAAACTCGGTCCGCGTAAATTAAACAAATAGGAAATCCGATTGGCTAATACCGAGGGACAAGTCCCTGTTGATGTATGGGCTTCTACGGATGGAGCATGAGCTTTGAGCAAATCGCCGTAATCAGTATTGGCTACACCCACAAAAACCCCGGTTTTTGTCCCCGATAACGCAGACATCTGTAACCCAGCATTCTCAACCATTTTCCATACAGCTTGTAAGAAAAATCTCTGTTGTGGGTCCATTAATCTGGCTTCGTGTGGTGAAATCCCAAAAAAAGCAGCATCAAAAGCATCTACCCCGGTCATGAATCCGCCCCATTTGGACTTAGTTTTGTTGTCCTCTGTCATGGGGTCGCCATAATAGGTCTGCCAATCCCAGCGACTGGGAGGTATTTCCACAATCCAATCTTTCCCTTCTACTAGTCCCTGCCAAAAAGACTCTAAATCCTGAGCGCCGGCGATTATACCACTGATGCCAATGATGGCGATTGGTTCGTTTGGGTTCTGCAATTCCCTGGTGTTAGGGTAAATCCGCTCCTGATTAATCTCTGCGTTTACATGATCGGGTTGTAATAATTCTGGTGTTGATCCCAGCTGATAATGTGCAATTAATTGACTGCGGAATTCCTGACATAGATGCTTGGCCAGTTGGTCTAATGAAGAATGCTCGAAAAACAGATCCGGTGTAATCTCTAGTCCAAATGTGGCGTTAATCGGATTCACTAATTCCATAAAACTGATGGAATCAAATCCGTAATCGCTCATATTTTTGGTAATGACAACTGTCTCTTCTGGCATTTTCAAGATAGCAGCAGCCATCCCTACCAAATCTTTAATTGTTGCATCTAATAAAGCCTGGTCATCTAAAACATAAGACGCTGCCACCGACGGTTTATTTTCATATTTAAAAGATGGTAATAATTCCGGTTCTGATCCCAGCTGATAATGTGCAATTAATTGACTGCGGAATTCCTGACATAGATGCTTGGCCAGTTGGTCTAATGAAGAATGCTCGAAAAACAGATCCGGTGTAATCTCTAGTCCAAATGTGGCGTTAATCGGATTCACTAATTCCATAAAACTGATGGAATCAAATCCGTAATCGCTCATATTTTTGGTAATAACAATTGTCTCATTTGGCATTTTCAAGATAGCAGCAGCCATCCCTACCAAATCTTTGATTGTCGCATCTAATAAAGCCTGGTCATCTAAAACATAAGACGCTGCCACCGACGGTTTATTTTCATATTTAAAAGGTCGTAATAGGAAATTTTTGATTCTGACGAGTTCCTTTCCCGTCTGATCGAGAATATAGGCATCATAGCGATCGCCAAACCCCCGATTATTCGTAGCTGTCCCTTGTTCTGAAGAAACCGCATATACATAACAGGATTGAGCTACCGATCCGAAAATTTCTACCTCGCCAATGGTATAGGGAATATGCAATGCAGAAGAAGTTAAACCCCATGGACCGCCAAGCACTGTCTGCAAAGCCCCATCCATTAAAGAAGGATGCAGCATAAACTTGTTTGCGTCTTCTTCTAAGGCAGGAGGTAATTGGAGGGTAGACAAAGCCTCTGTGCCGTTACTAAATAGCTCTTGCAGTGGTTGAAATCCGCTGCCTAATTCAAGCCCAAATATACGTAATTTAGCGTATATTTCCTCACCTTTTATATTTTGGGAACAGCGTTGTCTAATTGCATCAATATCTATGCTCCGGGCAGGATTTGCTTCTGCAAGTTCTTCTTCGTAAACTACCTTTCCCTGGGTATAAATCGCCCCCTTGTTTTGATCCCGAATCTCAAACATCACAGCCTGATCAGTCCGTCGCCAATGTAATTCCACATTCAAAGTGGCATCATTAACTAGGATTGGTCTTGCCCAAATAATTTGGCGAATTTTCCTGACTTTTTTGTCTGCGGCCATCTCTGCGGCGATGCGTGCCATTTCTATGGTAGCAACCCCAGGTAAAACTTTTTCTCCGTCAACAATATGATCACTTAAGTAAAAAGCGTCGGCTCTCAATATACTCGTAAAAATCTGTCCCCCATCTGTTGAAACCTGACCTTGAATTAAGGGATGGGAGTCAGGATGATTTCGCACCGGGCTGATATTTGGCAGTTTTAGATTTTGTGGTGTGATATTTGGCAACCAATAGCTGTCTTTCGCAAAGGGATAGGTAGGTAAATGTAACCGTTGTGGATCATCTTCTGGGGGATATAAAATTTCCCAGTTGATTAGACATCCCAGTACCCATAAGCAAGCTATATCCTGCCAAAGTTGCCCTTTTGCCAAATTTTGAATAAATGCGACTCCTTCTTTGCCCTCAAAGGTCGGGACTTTTTTACCAGACTCCGAATTTCCCCGAATACAAAGGTCTTCTTGTTTACCTTGAGCATAAGCCGAAAGTCGATCCCTTAACTCTTCTATTCCCGATACCACCCAAGCGGCTTTTTCTGTCATCGACTCTCGGCCTACTTGCAACGTGTAGGTTATGTCTCTCAGATTGAGCCTTTCTAAATCATGATTCTCGGTTTGATTGTTGAGGAAATCAGCCAATTTTTGGGCATAGGCTTTTAGTTGCTGCTCATTTTTTGCCGACAACACCGCCAAACAGGATTGGGAATTATTGATTCCGGGTTGTGGGTGGTGGCTCGATTGTTCGTGTAAATATTCCTCAAGCACAAGATGTACATTTGCGCCTCCAAACCCAAAAGAACTTACTCCCGCTCGTCTGGGTAATTCTCGACCCGCATCATCTTGGGGACGTTGCCAATTTTCATGATCTTTAATGATATGAAATGGACTTTGTTGTAAATCTATATAGGGATTTTGTTCTTGAAAATGTAGTGATTTAGGCAAGCGCCCAGATTTCATCGCCAATACAACCTTGAGTAAACTGGCGATTCCGGCGGCGCTCTCCAGGTGTCCAATATTTGTTTTTAATGCTCCCAGACCGCAGTGATGATTCTTCCCTTTTCCCTCTTTCCCCCATTTTTGATAAATGGTTTGGAACGCTTCTTTGAGGGCATTGATTTCTATCGGGTCGCCTAAACTAGTACCTGTGCCATGAACTTCGATATAACCCAAGGAATCGGGATCAATATTAGCCTGTTCATAAGCTGCAATTAACAAATCTTTTTGGGAGTCCACACTAGGCGCAGTTAAAGAATTAGTCCGACCGCTGTGGTTTTCCGCCGAGCCGCGAATCACAGCATACACTGGGTCTCCATCTGCCAATGCCTGATTTAGAGGGCGAAGCAAGACCATCCCCACGCCTTCTCCTCGAACATATCCGTTAGCTGATCGGTCAAATGTTTTGCAGCGGCCATCCTCACTCAAGTAACCTCCCTTGGCCAATGCCATCTGAAACAGGGGACTCAGCATCAGATTGACCCCTCCCGCCAGCGCCAATTTACAGGAGTTTGTTTTGAGTGCCTGTATGGCTCTATGGACTGCCATTAAGGAGCTTGAACAAGCAGTGTCTATTACAAGGCTTGGTCCTTTAAAGTTGAACAAATAAGAAATCCGGTTGGCAATTACTGAAGTTGAATAGCCAGAAAGGGTATAGCCGTCGATATTTTGCTTGCGTTGTTGCTGTAATTCCCAATAATCTGAGCCAGTTGTGCCAATAAACACTCCCATTTCTTGACCGGAAAAATCCGCAGGTTTATGGCCTGAGTCCTCGATGGTTTCCCAGACTGTTTGCAATAATAGCCGCTGACGCGGGTCCATCAATTCGGCTTCCCTGGGTGACAATCCAAAGAAAGCAGCGTCAAATTGATCAACATTGTCAATGAAGCCTCCCAAAACCTGATTGACCCCAATTTCTTGCATTTTCTGCCGATAATAATCGCCATCGTATCTGTCTGGCGGCAATTCTCGGATCATATCTTTGCCCTGGAGTAAGGAATCCCAGAATGCTGTTAATGTATTTCCCCCAGGCAGAATTCCGCCTATGCCGATGATGGCGATAGCATCATCAATAATTATACTGGGAGTTGGCTGTTGCTCCTGGTCAGACAAAGTTAAAACCTGCTTTTTGACTACGGATGGTGCTGAGTCAGGAGTCGATGTTTGCAGATATTGCTGATAATATGCCGTTAAAGTTTCTCGAAAATTATCTTCTAAATATTTGGCAATTTTTTTTATAGATGAATGCTGATAAAACATCGTTGGATTTGTCTGAATCTTGTATGTTTTATTCAGCTGCACACTTAAATTAGTAAAACGTAATGAATTATAACCATACTCTCCCATATTCAGATTTGCGTCTAAGGATGTAGGTTCGAGTTTTAAAACTCTGGCGGCGATTTGACGCAGGTCTTGTTCCAATACATGACTAAAAGACTTTTCTGCAAGTCCGTAATCTTCTTTGAGCTTATTAAGAGGATCTGTAGATAAGCATTTCCGATCTATTTTGCGATTCAGCGTTTGTGGGAAGGATTTCAAAACAATGAAGCTTGAGGGAATCATGTATTCGGGCAACCATGCTTTTAATTCTGTTGCCCATTCCCTGGTACGCGGTAAGAGACATCCGGGTTTATAGAGGACAAAGGCTACCAGTCGTTGGTCAAGTCCATCTTCTCTCAGCACGACTACGGCATCGTCTACATTTTCCAACTTTCTGAGCGTGCTTTCGATTTCTCCTAATTCAATCCGAAACCCTCTCAGCTTGACTTGAAAATCAATGCGTCCGGCATAGATAATCCGTTCATCAGGCAATCGTTTAACTAAATCACCAGTTCGATACAAGCGTGGCAAACCTGCTGGAGTAAAGGGATTGCTGACAAATTTCTTTTCGGTTTCCTCTGGTCGTCCCAGATACCCTCTAGCGACTCCTTCACCGCCAATATACAACTCTCCCAATTCCCCATCAGCAACAGGGTTTTGGTTCTCATCCAGGATATAACATTGGGTATTGGCTATGGGGCGGCCAATCGTGACTTGCTCTCCAGGATTTATCCGGGTTAAGGTAGACCAAATAGTTGTTTCCGTAGGTCCATACAGGTTCCATAATTGTATTTCTGATATTTCTGGCTTCAATAGCTGCTGTGTTAATTCTGCGCTCAGAGCTTCCCCACCGCACAAAAGTTTTAGAGGTTTTTTTGGTTCCCATCCCGCTGCCAGTAACATCTGCCAACTGGCCGGCGTTGCTTGCATGATGGTAATAGAATCACTGCTTTCTATTTTTTCTCGTAAGCGCAGTCCATCCCGTGGGACTTCGCTAGGCAATACTTCCAGACAACCTCCGCTAATCAGTGGCAAATATAGCTCCAACGCTGAGATATCAAAACAAAAGGTAGTCAGCGCCAACAAATAATCGTCCTGTCCACAATTGAATTCAGCCGCCATTGAATATAAAAAATTAGTCAAACTATGATGTTCAATTGCGACTCCCTTGGGTTTGCCAGTAGAACCGGAGGTATAAATAACATAGGCTAAGGAATCTCCGTGATTATAGGGCGGATTTTCTTCCTGTTCTAATTGCTGCTCAGGTTGGTCTGTGTGGTTTCTATCTTCTACGTATAAGGTTCTACTGTTACTAGGAGGGAGATTTTCTGCCAGTTCTTTTTGGGTGATTACCCAAGGTACTTGGGCATCCTCAAGTATATATGTAATGCGTTCCTGGGGATAGGAAGGGTCTAATGGTAAGTATGCGGCTCCGGCTTTCATGACACCCAGCAAGACTATCAGCATTTCTGGAGAAGGTTGCACAAACAGACCAATCAAGTCTCCTGCTTTTACGCCTTGGCTACGGATATAAATTGCTAACTGCTCAGTCTCTTCCGCTAACTCTTGATAAGTCAATTTCTGGTTTTTGTAAACCAAGGCCGTAGCGTTTGGTTGTTTTTGGACTTGTTCTGCAAACAAATCCACCGTCCTTTTGTCCCTGGGATAGTCGGTAGAGATAGTATATTCTTTGACGGGGTACACGTATTTTTCCTCTAGGGTGACTGTACTTTGAGATACTGTTCTGAAATTATTAATATTAGTTTTTTTAACTGTAGGTAATCTAAAAATTACATTAAAGTCGCCCAGAGTATTGGTTGGCAACCAATTCAGAGCCACAGTATAATCTTCTTCTTGAGCAAGAAGTTGCCAGTCCTGGGGGTCTTCTCCGGTTGTTTCTTGTTCTTTGAGCAGATGACGTAAATCTTCAACTGTTTGATCATTTGCAGATTTTATATAATTCAAGGCCATTACGTCTTTTGCAAGGCGACTATTGGGAATACTGGCAATTCCCAAATACTGTGGTCGTTGATGACGTAGGATGTGCTGAACTCGTTGCCGATTTAGGTTTTCCTTTCGCCAATCGAGCCAGGGAATCTCAACGGATGTTGTCTTTTTTTCTCCCAAGTGAATAACAACATCATACCGGAACTTGGTTAATTCATTGGCACTATTTCCTGTTTTTAACAAAACTTCAACATGATTAACTTCGGGGAACTCCTCAGCGATTTTGAGAAAAAATTCCGGCTTGACACAGAGTTCCTCTTCCTGAGTTTCGCGGATTTGTATTTGTTTACGCAATTGCTCCAAAGTAGTTTCTTTTGATGCTTTAAATAAAGCTACAGCAGAATGATAGACGGGCAATAAAAGGGCATTGCGAACATCGCCAATAAAACACTTTCCTTCTGAGTCTAGTTTTTCTACCACCCCTTTGATGACTTTCTTTAAATAAGCAAGACTAGGAAAATATTGAATAACGGAATTTAAAATTGCGGTGTCAAAGCTTTGTTCTGGCCATGCAGAAAAATCATCAGCTGTCCTGTGTGAGAGTTCTAAATGCTGGATATTATCCCTGTATTGATGGTAGGATTCTTGAATATAAGCGATCGCATTTTCGGAAAAATCTGTTCCGTAGTAATAGACAGCTTCAGGAAGAAGACGTGACAAAAGCATCCCTGTCCCACAACCAATCTCCAGGATGCGGGAAGGACTACATTCTGTTTGAATTCTTTGAATTGTACAATCAACCCATTCTCTCATTTCGTCATCGGAAATATTATTTCCGGTATAACTATCTTTCCAGCACTTGATGTTAAAGAATGGGTCTTGTCCTGGATCATTTCTATCTTCTTCATATACCTGATTATAAACAAGCCTCCATTTATCAACTTGGTCTTGATCTGATTCATTTTCTGCGGATGCTTTGTTAAGTAGCGAAATATGATTGTTTATCAAGTTATTGATGAGAAACAATTCAAAATTCCGCACAAATTTTTCTGCTTCGGGTCGTTCTAATACCTTGAGATTGAACTTAAAATAACCAGAGAGTTTTTGATTGTCGATGAGAAAAATAGCATTTCCTGCTGCTGGTTGATAATCTTCTGGATTGTTTATTTGTAGGACAACAATGGGGAAAGCTAATGATTTGGAGGCTGTTTGAAACTGAAGAGAATGATATCGGCTGCGAATATCTCGTGTGTAAGTATATTTTTGTCTAATCGATTTTAGGGTTGTCTGACAATGGGAGAGAAATTCGGCAAAGGTTTTGTTAAAATTGTCTACCCGGAGAGGAACATAGGGAACGAAGAAACCCATTGATTGATTAAAGGTTTCAATTAGCTTTTGATCCCCATAGCCGATATCAAAACATGATTGTTGGCTAATCTCAGCTAGGTAGTAAAAGAAGGCAATTGCTAAAAAATCACCATAATTTTCGGAATGATGATTATCTAAAAAAGCCGCTAATTTTGGGGGAATTTTTAGGGGTAAAGTTTCATAAATGATAGTGCGATCGCTAAAATTAATAAGTGTATTTTTAGGATCATGCCAATTTAACCTCAGCGGTTGATAATTTTCCCATTGTTTTAACCAAGCGGTTTCCTGTGGTGTGATCTTCTTTAGAACAACATCTATCTTATTAGTAATCTGGGCATCTAATTCCGTCAGCCCCATACCTTTATGAAGGCCAACACGGGCAACAAAATCTCCTATTGATAATATTTCTCCCTCAATTGTCAGGATTTTTTCTAGCAGAATATCCCCATTTTCTGTAGCGACTTGAATACCATGATCGTTTATATTCACAACCTCTCCGGGCTGCGCTTTTTTCTCCGATGGTATTAAGGAACAGGCTTTAATAATAAAAAACTCTTCTTTAACAAGGAATTTAGCAACACCAAGGGCATTGGGGTAAGGACCAAAGTCCAAAGCCCGGATTAAATTATGAATTTCTTCTGCGTTTGTTTTCCATGAAACAATTCCTCCTCGTGGCAGACGTTTATAACGGGAAAAATAGCTTCTCAGTGCTGGATTTTGCTCCTTAATATCTACAGTCCCAAGAACAAAATCATCTATTAGTTCCGCAAAGGATTGTATACCAGCCTGATAGCACTTCATATTAATTTCCAGTGCTGTTTCATTTTGACCAATATCAATAACCTGTTGTTTAATAATTCCTCCAGCATCTGCCTTTGGTGTCATCAGATGCCAACTTACTCCATGTTGCTTTTCTCCTTTAATAATTGCCCATGAGGTTGCATAAAAGCCAGCATATTTAGGTAGTAAAGAGTCGTGAAAATTAACAGCTTGTCTCCTTGGTAATAACAAAACCTCATCAGGTATTAAGGAAAAGCTGTAAATACTAAATAAATAATCGAAAGGAACTTTTTTTAAGGTTTCTATCCAATTCTCACCAGGATCGGTCAGAGTGATTTTTTGTTCTCCCGCCCACTGAGCAATTAACGGGTTTGCAGAGATGATCCCACAAATTTCGTGTCCTTGTTCAATCAAGTATTCACTACATGAAAGTAATAATGTTCCCTCTCCGATCAGATAACAGCGGAGCTTTTGAGTATTATTTTCAGATCGGATACGCAAAGGTATTGACGAAGTCTCTGCAATGTGCTTATCACTCATGTTATTCTGACGCATAGCATAGCATAGTAATCTGTAATCCGGTTTTAACGAGAATTTAATTTTAGTGTAAAAAATTGTGGTTATTTTTTTTTACCACAAAATGAAACTATTTAAGGTATTGTCAAAAAATGAAGTATTAGATTTAAATAACAAAAACCTAGTCAGATATAGTCAAATCTTAACATCTGTGGTACAAAAATATCATTAATTTTTGCCTATATGTTATGTTATGTGATGCAAGATGTGAATGTGATATACTTAGTCTGGAGTTCAAGAAGCGTAGATCCTTGAGAAGTGGTGAAAGTCCTGATCTGAGAGTGCGGAGAGTCAGAATTAACCTGACCATAGCTCCTGTGTGACAGGAAATCCTATAAATCAGACGAAATAAAACATTTTCAAGAGTAGCTAATTAAATCAGAACTGAAAAACGAGAAGTCGGAAAAAAGTATTTTACGTAAAGTAGTACCGACAGCTTTTAGTTTAGGGATAGGGTAGCCACTGCTTTGGGCGGGTTTCCCGACTTGTAGCAAGTGGCGTGGCGTTGTAGTTCACCCCGTCGGGGTTATTCCCGGCCAACAAAAGGCATGAGATATTTGTCTATGTTTTTTGGAACTATACTTGCATCGTAAATTGTCTCATTAAAAACGTAGCAATAGTAGCAATATGAGTAATTCTTTAGACCTATTGAACACAGAAAATATTCAAGTCGGCAAGATTGTTGTTAACTGTGACGAATGGACTTTAAGTAATAATGGCTTTCAACAAGCCCCAGACACGACAATTTTTGTCAGCAACATTGCTAAATGGTTTACTGGGGGACGTAATACAGGCAAATTCCATGCCTACTCCACTAACCTTGGCTTAACCGAATCTGTGTTAGCACAGACAATGGCTAAAGCTGGTTACACTTGGACTGTTGGTAAAAATATTAAATTTGACCTGCCAACTTTGTTAACGTTTGATGGCATCTTTCTCTGTGGAGACTTGGCTGATAATCAGGTATTAATTGATTATGTCAAAGCTGGGGGTAACGTTTATCTGGGTGCAGGAACAGGCGCTGGTGGACCTCAACAGGAAGCCGACCGTTGGAATACCTTTCTGGGTGTCTTTGGTTTCAAATTTTTGGGCGAATATAACGGTATTAGTGGGAATCAAACCATTAATAATACCCATCCAATTTTTGCGGGAGTGAAAGCGATTTATCTGAATAATGGTAACTCCATTGTTGATTTAGAACCAGCTTCTTCAGCCAATCAGGTTGTTCTTACCCATACAAATGGACAAGGGTTAATTGCTACGTTTGCGGGTAGCAAAAAGACAAATAAACTACAATGCGTACTATCATTTGACGGTAAAGACGATTATGTAGCCTTACCCGCAGCAAACACCGATTATTCTCAGGGATTCACCGTTGAAGCCTGGGCGCGGTACAGCAGCTTTCAACAATCGTGGTCAAGAATTATTGACTTCGGCAATGGAGCAGGACAAAATAGCATTGTTTTGGGTCATGTGGGAACATCTAACGCTCTGGGATTCCATCTGTATTCTAGTGCAGGGACATATTCCATTGAAGCGGTGAATGCCCTGGAAATTGGTAAGTGGATGCACTTGGTTGCAACCATTGACAAATCTGGTCTAGCTAAACTTTATAAAGATGGTCAATTAATCCAAAGTAAACCATTCCATCTTCCAGATAACGTCAACCGGACGCTGAACTTTATAGCGAAGAGTAACTGGTCAAATGATGGTTACTTTGAAGGTCAAATGGCGGACGTAAGAGTGTGGAATATTGCCCGTAGCCAAGAAGAAATTCAAAAGCGCATGAGCAGTCGTCTGGTAGGGAATGAATCTGGTTTAGTGGGTTACTGGCCTTTAAATGATTGTGCTGGGATTACAGTTGCCGACAAGATCGGTAAAGGCAACAATGGTACAATTAATGGTGCTATTTGGAAGCAAGAAGAATTGCCTTTAACATCAGAACCAGCAATTACTTCTAACACAGCATCAATCTTACAATTTGATGGTAAAGATGATTATGTAGAAATTCCTTATAGCCAGTCCCTTAATCCCGGTTTATTTACTGTTTCGGCTTGGGTAAAAGTTGCCGGAGGACAAGGAAGCTTTCGTTCTGTGATTACCAGCCGTGATCACTTTAAAGGTTATATTATCTACGCAGGAGATAATAATAAATGGCAAACTTGGGTAGGTAGCGGCAAAGCTTGGGAAGTTGTGAATAATAATGATATTCCTGTCGTTCTCAATGTTTGGACTCATGTAGCAAGTACCTTTGATGGTAAGCAACTAAAACTTTATATCAATGGCACAGAAGTTGGTAGCAAAAATGTGGGTTACACATTAAATACCCAATCGCCTCTGCGAATTGGTGCTGGTTTTACCGAAGCAAAACCACAATATTTCTTTTCTGGTCAAATTGCGGAAGTTAGTGTGTGGAATAAAGCCCTGACAGGGGCAGAAATTCAAGCAAAAATGAATCAGCGTCTGACTGGAAAAGAAGAGGGTTTAGTTGCTTATTTGCCATTAAATGAAGGTTCTGGAAATCTAGTGAATGACCAGAAAGGTAACGGCAACAACGGCACGATTAATGGCGCGATTTGGCAACAAGAGGAACTCCCTTTCAAATTAGAACCTGCAAAGGTTTCCCAACCTGTAGCCAAAAATATTCAATCCGTGTTAATGTTTGACGGCATAGATGATAATCTTACCCTTCCTAAAGGATTTCACACAATTGAGAAGGCAATCACCATCGAATTTTGGGCTAAAGGAGAAAATAGTCTTAGTCAACAAACCAGTGTAATTGAGGCTCATAATTCCCAAAATAATCGCGTTTTAAATGTTCATTTCCCTTGGCAGCATATCGCAGATTCACGCATTTTTTGGGATGCTGGTAACGAGAATGGGTATGATCGCATCGACAAAGGAGTGAAACTAGAAGAATACAATGTGTGGACACATTGGGCATTTGTCAAAGATGCTACCACCGGAAAAATGTACGTTTATCGCAATGGAGAAATCTGGCATCAAGGCGATGGAAATACCAAAAAATTAAGCGGAATTCAAAAATTTGTGATTGCTTCTTACGTCAATGGAGGTCACTATTGGAAAGGCTCTCTGACGGAATTACGAATTTGGAATGCTGCCCGCACTCCAGAAGAAATTAAGCAAAATATGAACTTCCGTTTGACGGGAGATGAAGCAGGATTAGTGGGTTATTATCCTTTAAATGGAGATAGTGATGATAAAACTGGTAACGGCAATAACGGTATAATTAAGGGCGCGATTTGGCAGCAAGAAGAACTACCAATTGAATCAGCAATATCTGATGGAATTGAGATCAATTTAATTACAGGTGGTAATACTCTCACTAAATATGGAATCTCGGATGGAGCCACCAATTTTTACTTAGTAGATACTAACAATGCTGTCAATGGCGATGGCGAATTAACTGAGTGGGAAATTTGTTCAGAAAAGACCTTACCTGTGCAACTAATTATTTACAGAAAAGAGGCAAATGTTTGGTCAGTTGTGGGGAAAAGTGAGCTTCAAACCCCTGTTGTGGGATTAAACCATTTTTCACTTCCTACACCGCTTAAAGTTAACAACGGTGACTTTGTTGGTTTATACCATCCACAAGCAGGTTCTGTGAGTTTCTTTCTAGCTGCTAATAGTCCTTCGTCTCTGGGCAACTTCAGTGGGACAGTTTTGTATACAGCATCAGGCGCTGCCCCGACAGCATTTTCTAATTCAACTAATCGCATTTATTCATTAAAAGTCAAGGGAAATTTAGTATCATTTCCTTCACAAGAGCAAACAACTCAAGTCATCCCTGAAGACGATGACACACAAATACTCTGGCAAATCGGCTACCCTGGTAAAATTGCTAAGGAGTCTTCACAACCAGGTGGATGGAAAAAGGAAGTTAACTATGTCGTCGGCTCAGATGGAGACTCGGTAAATAACTCTACTATGCCCTTCTTGTTAGTAAAACCAGGGTTAAAGAGGAAACCTAAGCTCAACGGGAAATCGCTTGCTGCAACCGATAAGCTAAATATTCGCTTCATGCTAGAGCGTAATTATGACGATGGGGAACTGATACTCGGCTACGATTTCTTTGGCTCAGAAACAGATACCCTATCTCTGGATGGAAATAACCTGACCAATATTGTAGGAGCCGGTGAAGGGATACTCAAACAAAACCAAATCCCTTTAGGTGCGCTTGATCAGGGTGAACATACGTTGACAATAACCACCGATGGGGGTGATGGTTTCCATTGGATTGATTATTTGCGGTTGCTATTTAAGAACGGAAGTCAGCAACATCCTGAAATAGAAGCGACTGAAGTAGAACCAACTGAAGTAGAACCGACTGATGATGAAGAATTAACTGATGATGAAGAATTAACTGATGATGAAGAATTGACTGATGATGAAGAATTGACTGATGATGAAGAATTAACTGATGATGAAGAATTGACTGATGATGAAGAACTGACTGATGATGATGAAGAATCGACTGATGATGAAGAACTGACTGATGATGAAGAACTGACTGATGATGAAGAACTGACACCACCTACAAGCTATACATTCCATCTGGTAGCCTTTAAAGTTCCTAACGGACAATATTTAGTAGCAGAAAATGGTGGCGGTGGTTCACTGTTAGCGAATAGTTCTCAAATTAGCGACTGTGAGGTATTCCAATTAATTAACCTGGAAAATGGCAAATTTGCCTTGAAAGCTCCCCTTCAAGAACAGTACCTCAGCATACATCCAGATGGTAACTTTACCTGGGTTGATTACATTCAAGAATGGGAAATGCTGGAATTGGTTGAATTGGGAGATAACAAGGTAGCAATCAAGGGTTGTCACGGTAAATACATCTCTATTCAACAAGGTGGCGGTGGCATAATTCTTGCTAACGGGCTAGGAATTAATGAGTGGGAAATACTGGAGTTAATCGCACTAGAAGCTGGGAAATCTAAGCAGAAGGATAAGAAGGACAAGAAGGACAAGAAGGACAAGAAGGATAAGAAGGACAAGAAGGATAAGAAGGACAAGAAGGACAAGAAGGATAAGCAGGATAAGAAGGACAAGAAGGATAAAGGAATCAAGAGTCAAAAAAGTAGACGTAAAAAAGCCAACACTATTATTCTTGAATTCGGCAAACAGAAAAAGGATGATAACCGCGATTTTACACAAGGCAGAGGTAGGCTTTTTAGAAAAGTAGCACAAACAATTTCGGCTCTAAAGGAAGTAAGGGAAATAGATAATTATGTACAGCCAGTGATTGTAATTATCCGTCCCAAAAAATCTAGGAGAAGAAGACTTTTTGACTAGTAACGCCAGGCTGTAATTAAAGCCGTGTGGAGTTATCCTATCCTCAGTGAGAAGTGATATTTGATGTTATCCTGCTGTTGTCACTTTCCGAGAACAACAATCGAATGCAATTTTAAACCTCTCACTGGGAATGGGTTTATGGTTTTATTTTCTAATGTGATGTATACAATCTAGGACTTACGCATTGACAGGAACAACCAAATATGAGGTATGGGTTTCGGGCATTTTAACGTGATTTTTTGATTATTTTTGAGCGATCGCTATTGATCGTAAGTTAATCGCCAAAAGCCTGAAACGACGGATTTTCGTTCATTCACATCATGGTGAATTTGTACAGTGCGTAAGTCCTACAATCATTAATTGGGAATAAAACTATTTTGTGAACAGGGTTAGGTCACTTTATTTAGTCAGGGAAAGTGACAGAAAAGGGATATGGTATTAAAAAGTTTCTGCACTCAGAGTAAGGGTTTGAGATGAATCAAAATTCCCAAAAAGATCAAGAGAATTTTTCTTCCAACCACGAGGAAGTTGAATTCCAAAAGCAAGCAAGCAACCAAACTGAAGAAATAGAGCAATATAAGAGTGAAGCTATCGCTATTATAGGTATTGGTTGTCGCTTTCCTGGAGCTAATAATTACGAGGAATTTTGGCTCAACCTGGAAGCAGGAGTCAATAGCATTACCGAGATTCCTCCCCAGAGGTGGGATGTTCAAAAGTATTATTCTCCCAATCCTCAAGAGCGAAATAAAACTATTAGTAAGTGGTCTGGATTTATTGAAGCTTCAGACCAATTTGATACCCAATTTTTTGGCATCTCCCCTCGTGAAGCTAAAATGCTCGACCCGCAGCAGAGATTGATGTTGGAATTAAGTTGGTCTTGTTTGGAAGACGCTGGATATTCACCATCTCAACTATCGGGAAGCCCAGTTGGGGTTTTTATTGGAGCTTGTAATTATGATTCAATTCTTAATTTTAATCAAGATCAAGAAAACATAGAAGGACATATTGGTACAGGAACTTGGACTTGCATGATTCCTAACCGCATTTCTCACTTCTTTGATTTTCGCGGTCCAAGTATTCCTGTAGACACAGCTTGCTCAAGTTCACTAGTAGCAATCCATCTGGCTATTAATGCTCTGAAAGAAAAGGAATGTGAAATAGCACTGGTGGGTGGAATTAGTGTTTTAAATATACCAACAATCTACATCCAGATGAGTCAATTAGGGATGTTGTCCCCCACAGGACAGTGTCACAGTTTTGATAGTCATGCGGATGGCTATGTGAGGGGGGAAGGAGCAGGGATAATTTTATTAAAACCTCTGGCAAAAGCTATTGAAGATCAAGATCATATCTATGGTGTGATTAAAGGAAGTGCTATCAATCATGGCGGAAAATCACGGACGCTGACTTCTCCGAATATTTATGCCCAAGCTCAAGTGCTGCGTACTGCCTATACCAAAGCTAATATCGCTCCTAATACAGTTTCCTATATTGAAGCTCATGGCACTGGAACTCCTTTGGGAGACCCAATTGAAATTAATGCCTTGAAACGAGCGTTTAGACAACTGTATCAACAGTATAAGCTGCCTGGATCTGCAAAACCTTATTGTGGAATAGGGACAGTTAAAACCAATATTGGACATTTGGAAGGAGCAGCAGGAATTGCTGGGGTGATTAAAGTCCTGTTGGCAATGAAGCAGAAAAAACTCCCTAAAATTCTCAATTTTCAGCAATTAAATCCACGCATTGAATTAGAGAATAGCCCCTTTTATATAGTCGCTGAAACTCAAGAATGGCAGCAGTTAAAGACAGAAGCGGGGGAAGTCGTACCTCGGCGAGCAGGTGTAAGTTCCTTTGGTGCCGGGGGTGTGAATGTTCATGTTGTTCTAGAAGAGGCACCACAATTAGAAATTCAGCGGGTAGGAGTTGATCGTCCTTTGCACATTTTAACTCTTGCTGCCAAGAATGAGCAAGCTTTGAGGGAACTGGTCAAAAAATATCAAGGATATTTGCAGTCACATCAAGAAGTATCAACAGCAAATATTTGCTTCACAGCTAATACGGGACGTAACCATTTTCAACAAAGATTAGCTGTAATAGGTGAATCTAATGTTGAATTACAGCAACAACTGTCAGCTTTTATCAAGGTTAATCAGACAACTCAACTGATGAGAGGACAAGCTAGAGGCGAAAGTCCGAAAGTAGCTTTTCTGTTTACAGGAGAAGGTTCTGAGTATGTAAATATGGGTTGGCAACTATACCAAACTCAACCTACTTTTAGGCAAGTTTTGGAGCAATGCGACCAAATTCTACGCTCATACTTAGATCAGTCTTTGTTATCTGTGCTTTATCCACAGTCAACAGCAATGGCAGAAAATTCCTCACTTCTAGACCAAAAAGCCTACAGTCAACCTGCGCTTTTTGCTATAGAATACGCTTTGGCTAAATTATGGCAATCTTGGGGTATCCAACCAGATGTGGTGATGGGTGATGGTGTGGGTGAATATGTAGTGGCAACTGTTGCTGGAGTATTCAGCTTAGAGGATGCAATAAAACTGATTACGACTAGGACAAGACTCGTAGAATCTAGACCAGGAGAATTGGCAGCGGTAGCTAAGGAAGTTAATTACAGCCAGCCTCAGATCCCGATAATCTCCCATTTAACTGGAGAAAAAGCCACATCAGAAATCGCCACTCCTGAATATTGGATTGACATCAAACAACCTATACATTTTGCTCAGAGTATACAAACTCTGCATCAGTCAGAATATAAACTGTTTTTGGAAATTAGTCCGAAGCCAATACTCATCAAAAAGGATGTGGGATTATATTTGCCTTCATTGAATCCTGATCAAGAAGATTGGCAACAGATGCTCTCTAGTTTAGGGCAATTATATGTGCAAGGAGTAAAGGTGGATTGGTTAGAGTTTGATAAAAATTATCCCCGTCGCAAATTAGCACTGCCTACTTATCCATTTCAAAGACAACGCTATTGGCCGGAAACTTCTGAAAAAAGAAATCAAGAAAATGGACATCAACAAGATATTCTGGAAAATGACCTAAATACAATTGCTGAATTCCTGAAAAAAATTAATACGGAGCAACTAGCAGATGAGTTGAATGTCCAGGAACAACTGACAGAGCAAGAGCAAAAATTGCTACCTAAAATCTTGAAGATTTTAACGGCTCGGTTTCAAGAATATAGTCAAGTTTCAGAACAAGTCGGGGGAATTTTACAACAACTTGAGAAAACACCCCAGAGAGAACGCCAGCAGTTAATGATACATTACCTGCAAGGTGTGGTTAGTCAATTGTTAGGATTTGATGATTCCCAAAGCCCAGATTCACAGTTAGGATTCTTTGATATGGGCATGAACTATGCAATCATGATTGAATTTAGGAATCTGTTAGAAACAAGTTTCAATTGTTCTATTGCAGTGACTACATTGTCTGAGCATTTTAATATTCAAAAGCTGGGCAAGTATTTAATAACCAAGATTTTCGGAGGGGAATTAGAGCAGAAATTGGAAATTGATAGCAATGAGAATCAACAAACTGTTGTTGATAGGGAACTCAAAGCATTAGATGAGGAGGCGATCGCAAGTGCCATGCAAGAGCAACTAATTGCGACTGCTCTTCAAGATGAACTGAAAGAAATTCAACTTTTACTTTACCAGGAAATATAAAATGACTAATAATTCAGAGACAGAACAACAACTTGTTTCCTCTCAACAAGTGCTTCAAACTATCAAAGAAATGCGAAATAGACTGGAAGCAGTCAACAAAGAAAAAACTGAACCTATTGCCATTATTGGATTAGGTTGCAGATTTCCCGGTAATGCTAATGATTCTTCCTCATTCTGGCGTTTATTGCATGAAGGTATTGATGGTGTAACAGAAGTTCCACCTGGTCGATGGGATGTTGATGCTTACTATGATCCCAAACCCGATACACCAGGGAAAACATACACCAAACAAGGTGGTTTTATCGAAAAAGTGGATCAGTTCGATCCTGTATTTTTTGGTATTTCTCCCAGAGAAGCAGTGAGTTTAGACCCTCAACAAAGACTGCTTTTAGAAGTTACTTGGGAAGCCTTAGAAAACGCCGGACAAACACCAACAAAACTGAGAAATAGCCAAACAGGTGTATATGTAGGTATTTGCACAGATGACTATGGCGAACGGTATAGAAATATTGATAAACCCCACTTATCTGAAACTCATGCTGGGACAGGTAATGCCCGCAGTATGGCTGTAGGTCGTATTTCTCACTTCCTTGGCTTACAAGGTCCGAATATTCAGTTAGATACTGCCTGTTCTTCTTCATTACTAACAATACATCTAGCTTGCCAGAGTTTGCGTTCCAAAGAATCTAATCTTGCCCTTGCCGGTGGAGTCAATTTGATTCTCTGGCCTATCAGCACTATTGGTCGTTGCCAATTGAAAGCCTTAGCTCCTGATGGTCGCTGCAAAACATTTGATGTTGCGGCAGATGGTTATGGACAGGGAGAAGGATGTGGAATGGTAGTCCTGAAACGTCTTTCTGATGCTATAGCTGATGGTGATAACGTTTTAGCGGTGATTCGAGGTTCGGCTGTCAACCATGATGGACCTAGCAGCGGTCTGACAGTTCCCAACAAAATGGCGCAGAAAGAAGTAATTCAGCAAGCCCTCCAAAATGCAAGAGTAGAGCCGCATCAAGTCAGTTATGTGGAAGCTCACGGCACAGGAACATCCCTGGGAGACCCCATTGAATTAGAATCTTTAGCCGCAGTTTATGGCAAAAATCGCCCCATAAATCAACCTTTGGTCGTTGGTTCAGTAAAAACCAATTTTGGGCATTTGGAAGCAGCAGCAGGGATTTCCGGGTTGATTAAGGTGGTTTTATCCCTTCAAAATCAAGAAATACCACCTCATTTGCACTTAAACAAACCCAATCCCCATATTCCTTGGCATCAACTTCCTTTGGTAATTCCTACTTCAGCAATTCCTTGGAATGTCGGTAATCAGTCCAGAATTGCAGGTATCAGTGCCTTCGGAATTAGTGGGACAAACGTGCATATAATTTTGGAAGAAGCACCAGCACAAGTTCCACCTGAAGAATCTTTAGAACGTAAATTAGATATATTATCTCTCTCCGCAAAAACTCCCAAGGCTTTGGAAGAGTTAGTTCGTAATTATTCCCATCATCTGGAAAATCATCCAGAATTAGAACTAAAGGATATTTGTTATACCGCAAATACAGGGCGATCGCATTTTAATCATCGCCTGGCAATCATTACCCAGGATAAAGCTGAACTAGCTACAAAACTCAGCAATCTGACAGCAGGTAAAGAAGTTGCCGGACTATTTTCTGGTCAAATCTCAACTAGCACAAGTTCACCTAAAGTAGCTTTTCTGTTTACAGGTCAGGGTAGCCAGTATGTAAATATGGGTTGGGAACTATACCAAACTCAACCCACTTTTAGGCAAGTTTTGGAGGAATGCGACCAAATTCTGCGCCCCTACCTAGAGAAACCATTGTTATCTGTGCTTTATCCACAGCCAACAGCACTGGTAGAAAAATCCGCACTTTTAGATCAAACTGCATACACTCAACCTGCGCTTTTTGCCATAGAGTATGCTTTGGCTAAATTGTGGCAATCTTGGGGGATCAAACCAGATGTAGTTATGGGTCATAGCGTGGGCGAATATGTAGCAGCAACTATCGCCAGCGTATTCAGTCTAGAGGATGGACTAAAACTGATTGCAGCTAGGGGAAGGTTAATGCAGCAGTTACCTAGCGGTGGCGAGATGGTATCAGTGTTGGCATCAGAGTCGCAGGTAAAGGACGCAATTGCCACTTATGCAGACAAGGTAGCTATTGCAGCCATCAATGGTCCCGACAGTATTGTTATTTCCGGTGTTGGTGAAGCAATAGCAGCAATTTGTCAGAATTTCGCAGATATAGGAATCAAGACCAAACCCCTACAAGTGTCTCACGCTTTCCACTCCCCACTCATGGAACCAATGTTAGGGGAGTTTGCAGCCGTAGCCCAAGAAATTACCTATAATCAGCCGCAAATCCCCATAATTTCCAATGTCACTGGAAAACAGGCCACAGAAGCCATAACCACCCCAGAATATTGGGTAAACCATGTCCGACAACCTGTGCATTTTGCCCAGAGTATGCAAACTTTGCATCGGGAAGGATATAAACTCTTCTTGGAAATCGGACCTAAGCCCATACTCCTGGGAATGGGTCGTCAATGTTTACCAGAAGAAGTAGGTACTTGGTTGCCTTCATTACGTCCACCGCAAGCAGATTGGCAACAAATTCTCTCCAGTTTAGGGCAACTATATACAAAAGGAGTAGCTGTAGATTGGTCAGGATTTGACCATGATTATCCCCGTCGCAAAGTCGCATTACCAAGCTATCCATTTCAAAGGCAACGCTATTGGCAGGAAGTGGAACAAAACAATGATCAAACTGTTTCCACGCCAATTGTACAATTGCTCAACCAAGGTGCAACGGACGGGTTAGCTCAGGAATTAGAATTAGCTGGGGAATTGACCGCACAAGAGCGAGAATTACTGCCAAAATTACTGGGACTTCTGGTAAAAAGACAGCAAAATTATCTGGAATTCAAAGGTGGTGTAGTTCACGAATATTACAATGCTGTCGCCATTTTGGGTCAAGAACAAGCAGGAAATCAGGCAGATGCAAAATCAGACTCCGCATTCTTAACCTTTGGGTTATTCCCGGAAAAAGTACCTGATTTTTCTTGGATTAAATGTCTCACCGAACCGAATCAAGAAAAATCACGTCAGATGATTGTTGATTCTCAAAGAGAGTTGAGAAAATTATTATTTGCTCAAGTTGATTTTTCCGCTTGTCAAAAAGTTTTAGACTTTGGCTGTGGATACGCTTCCGATTTAATTCAGTTAGCCAAAAATCATGAACATCTGCAATTGAATGGCTACACAATTTCCAGTGAACAAGCCAAACTTGGTAGCACAAAAGCAGATGAAAATCAACTCCAAGAACGGGTAAAAATCTTTAATCGAGATAGTGCCAAAGATGAGTTTCCCGACAACTATGATTTAGTATTTGGGTTTGAAGTTGCCCACCACATTCTCGATAAAAAAGCCTTATTTGCTAATATCGGCAATCATTTGAATCAAGAAGGATATTTAGTGTTAGCAGATTTCATCTCTAACAGCGAATTGTCAATTGATCACCAAGAAACATCTTCCTACTTTATTACTAAATCAGAATGGGTAGAGTTACTATCTGAACATCAACTCCAGTTAGTAGCAGCCATTGATGTCAGTCCAGAAATATCTAACTTTTTGTACGATGCAGACTTTGAGGAACGTTTGGAGCAGTTGTATCAAAGAAATCGTGATGATAACGTCAGGTCTGGTTTCAAATCCTACTATCAATTAGGTAAAGTTCTCAGCAAAGGAATAGCCAGCTATGTATTGCTAACGGCTCAAAAGCAACAACAGTTATCCAAAGAAAAAATAGCTGAATGGAATCAACAAATACTGGCTCAACTATCATCTTATTCAGAGGTAACACCACAGCGTTGGCTTTATGAACTAGAATGGCAAGCCCAAAAACCCTCAACTTCTTCGCCACAAACAACAGGAAACTGGTTAGTATTTAGAGAACCTGGGACTTTGTCACAAGGATTAGTGCAAAAATTGGGTACAGGATGTATTTTTGTATCGCCTGGTTTAAGTTATCAAAAGATAGATGAAAAACACTATCAACTTAATCCCACTGCTCCCGAAGAATTTAAACGTCTGTTAGGTGAAATCACTGCTCAAAACTCACAACTTCAGGGAATTGTCCATCTGTGGAATGTGTCAACAACTGATATTCAGTTAGAAACAGCCATAGAATCTGGTTGTTCTAGTTTGTTACATCTGGTACAAGCTTTGGTACAGACTAAACAGCAACAGGTAGCTCCTTTGTGGGTAGTAACCCAAGGGGCGATGAGTGTGGGTACAAACTGGGAAGCAGTGCAAGTGCAACAAACACCAGTGTGGGGATTAGGTCGGGTAGTCAGTCTCGAACATCCAGAACTGCAATGTCGGTTACTTGACTTGGAAGCGAACACCACAGAAGAAGAACTGGTGCAACAGTTACATCAAGAACTCTGCTCAAAAGCAGACGAAAATCAGATTGCTTACCGTCAAGGAGAACGTCGGGTAGCGCGACTGGTACGCCAAAAACAGGCAATTAGTGAAGAACAGCCAGAAATTACTATTATCCCTGAAGGTAGTTATCTAATTACTGGTGGACTGGGGGCGTTAGGATTACAGTTGGCTAAGTGGCTGGCAGATAAGGGTGCTAAACATTTGGTATTGACTGGACGGCGGAAACCCTCAGAAACAGCACAACAAACCATCACCCAAATAGAACAAACTGGAGTTCAAGTTTCAGTGTTGTTGGGAGATATTGCTGTTAAACAAGATGCAGCCAGGATTGTAGAACAGATCAAGGCATCCTTACCACCATTGCGGGGTGTGATTCATGCCGCCGGAGTCTTGGATGATGGGGTTCTACAGCAGATGAACTGGGAACGGTTTACAAAAGTCATGGCTCCGAAAATTCAAGGGGGATGGTATCTGCACCAGTTAACACAGGAGTTACCGTTGGACTTCTTTGTTTGTTTTTCCTCAGCAGCATCTTTGTTAGGTTCAACTGGTCAAGGTAATTATGCAGCCGCTAACGCTTTTCTGGATGGCTTGGCACAGCATCGGCGATCGCTCGGTTTACCAGGATTAAGCGTCAACTGGGGTGCTTGGGCAGCAGGAGGTATGGCAAGTCGGTTAGCAGATCAGTTCCAAAGCCGGATTCGTTCTCTAGGTATGGGTAGCATTCCTCCAGAACAGGGGTTGGAAATTTTAGATCGGTTGTTGGGTCAATCAGCAACTTCAGTAGGGGTGTTTCCTGTTAACTGGCCTCAATTTGTCACACAATTGCCAGCAGGAATGAAGATGCCAGTATTGGAGGCGTTTATTGATTCCCAATCTGTAGTCCAAGAAACTCAGACTAACGAGTTTTTGGCAGAACTAAAGGCAGCTAAAACGAGCGATCGCTCCCAAATAATGACCAATTACCTCCAGGGTGTCGTCGGTAAGTTACTAGGATTCCCTGACACTCAACTGCTAGACCCACAGCTAGGATTTTTTGATATGGGGATGGATTCTTTGCTGGCTTTAGAGTTAAGAAATTTGCTACAAAGCAGTTTGGGTTGTGCGGTTTCTTCAACAATTTTGTTTGAATACTCGAATATTGAATCCTTGGCTGAGTATCTAGTCACAGAGGTTTTGGCAGAAAAACTAGCAGCGACGGTTGAAATTGCCAACAATGGTAAGCAACAACCACCAGCAGTTGTTTCTGGAGACAAACAAGCAACTTCCCCAGAACCAGCAACAGACGCGATTACTGAAAAACTCAAACAGATCCAAAACCTACTTAACAAGGAGGTATAACGTGAATCAACCTCTTTCATCCCAGCAGTTGTTTGAGCTTCTAGAGCAAGTTCACAATAAACTAGAAGCAGTTGATCGGGAAAAAACAGAACCAATTGCAATTATTGGCATGGGTTGTCGATTTCCTGGTAACGCTAACGACCCCGCTTCACTGTGGCGTTTATTGCATGACGGTGTAGATGCTGTTAGCGAAATACCATCAGATCGCTGGGATGTTGAGGCATTCTACGACCCAGATCCCGAAGCTCCTGCCAAGGCATACACCCGACATGGTAGTTTTATTCAAAAAGTTGACCAGTTTGATCCCCAGTTTTTTGGGATGTCGCCTCGGGAAGCAGCCAGTTTAGACCCTCAACAAAGGCTGCTGTTAGAAGTGACCTGGGAAGCTCTAGAAAACGCCGGGCTGGCAGCAAATAAGCTGAGAAACAGCCGAACAGGTGTATATGTGGGCATTTGCACAGACGATCATGTTGCTAACCAAACAGTTAACGGCGTTATCAAATTCTTGACCCCATCGAGTCAAAATCAAGAGGTTGATGGCTACACTGGTATAGGTGCTGCCCGTAGCGTTGCCGTGGGTCGTATTTCCCATCTGCTGGGTTTGCAAGGACCAAATATTCAGTTAGATACTGCCTGTTCCTCCTCTCTAGTAGCTGTGCATCTGGCTTGCCAAAGTTTGCGTTTAAAAGAATGCAATCTCGCTCTTGTAGGCGGAGTCAATTTGATTCTGTCCCCAGGGAATACTATAGCTCGCTGTAAAATGAAAGCTCTGGCTGCTGATGGTCGTTGTAAAACCTTCGCTGCTTCCGCAGATGGTTATGGTCAGGGAGAAGGATGTGGCATGGTTGTTCTCAAACGTCTTTCTGATGCCATAGCTGATGGTAATTCAGTTTTAGCAGTCATTCGCGGTTCGGCTACCAACCACGATGGACCTAGTGGTGGTTTAACTGTGCCTAACAAGAAAGCTCAAAAGCAAGTCATCCAGGAAGCACTACAAAATGCCAAAGTAGAGCCGCATCAAGTCAGCTATGTGGAAGCCCACGGCACAGGTACTACCCTTGGCGACCCGATTGAGCTAGAATCCTTAGCAGCAGTTTATGGTAAAAATCGTCCTGACAATGAACCGTTGGTAGTTGGTTCGGTCAAGACCAACTTCGGACACCTGGAGGCGGCGGCTGGCGTTTCATCTTTAATGAAAGTTGTGCTGGCACTTTACCATCAGGAAATACCACCTCATTTGCATTTTACTGAGCCTAATCCTTACATACCTTGGCATAAAATTCCTGTGGTTATTCCCACTTCAGGAAGGCCTTGGATTAGGGAAAAAAAGCCCCGCATCGCAGGAGTGAGTTCCTTTGGGATGAGTGGTAGCAACGTTCATCTAATTTTGGAAGAAGCTCCAAAACAGGTTAAAAATAAACAGTCACAAGAACGTCCTGTCCATTTACTAACGCTATCAGCGAAAACTCAACAGGCTCTGGAAGATTTAGCCAGTTCTTATCAGCATCATTTGCAGATTCATCCAGCACAAAGTCTGGCCGATATTTGTTATACGGCTAATACGGGACGCTCTCATTTTCAGTATCGTCTGGCGGTGCTGGCTACTTCGGGAGCAGAATTGCAGGAAAAATTGGGGCGGTTACAAGATCCCCGACTTCTTCAAGAAGTCGGGGATCTGACGTTCTCTGGTCAACTCCACAGTACCAGTAGTCAATCAAAAATAGCTTTCTTGTTTACAGGTCAAGGCTCTCAGTATGTAAGAATGGGATGGGAATTATACCAGACTCAACCGATTTTTCGTGAAGCTTTAACGCAATGCGATCGCATTCTCCAACCTTACTTAAAAATCCCTCTACTAGAGGTGCTTTATCCCTCTACAGAAGGAGGAGAAAAATCTCATCTTCTCAATGAAACTGCATACACTCAACCGGCTTTGTTTGCTCTAGAATATGCCTTAGTGCAGTTGTGGAAATCCTGGGGAATCGAGCCAAATGTGGTGATGGGTCACAGTGTGGGGGAATATGTCGCTGCAACTATAGCCGGAGTTTTTAGTCTCGAAGATGGTCTCAAGCTGATTGCCACTAGGGGACGGTTAATGCAACAGTTACCCGCAGGTGGGGCAATGGTGTCGGTTCTAGCATCGGAATCTCAGGTCAGAGAAGAGATCGCACATTATACTTCACAAGTGGCAATTGCTGCTGTTAATGGTACTGAAAGTATCGTAATTTCCGGTGACAGTCAAGCAATTGGGACAATTTGTAGTAAATTAGAATCCCAAGGAGTCAAGGTCAAACCCTTACAAGTATCCCACGCTTTCCACTCACCACTGATGGATGCAATGCTAGGGGAATTTGAAAAGGTAGCTCAACAAGTCACTTACCATCAGCCTCAAATTCCGCTAATATCTAATGTAACTGGCAAACGATATGATGAAAGCATTGCTACACATCAATACTGGGTGCGTCATATTAGACAACCTGTCAGGTTTGCTCAGGGTATGGAGACGCTACATCGGCAAGGGTATAGAATTTTCTTGGAAATAGGACCTAAGCCCATACTTTTGGGAATGGGTCGTCAATGTCTGCCAGAAATTCAAGCGATATGGCTGCCTTCTTTGCGTTATCAAAAATCAGACTGGGAACAAATGCTTTCTAGTTTGGCAGAGTTGTATGTGCGGGGAGTTAAGGTAGATTGGGATGGGTTTGACCGTGATTATGCTCATTCTCAGGTAATGTTGCCAACCTATCCATTCCAGAGGCAACTTTATCCGAGAGAAACCATCCAAAGTCTGCAAAAACTCCCATCTGTGGCGATCAAGTCAGAAAATACTCCTATTCTTAACCTCCTCAGCCAAGGATCTACCGCAGAGTTAGGGCAACAACTAGAAAAAGTTGGTAATTTTTCACCAGAACAACTAAAATTATTACCCGATTTATTAGCAGTATTAACTGAAAAACATCAGCAACAATTAGTAACAGCAACTATTAAAGATTGGCTCTATAAAGTCCAGTGGAAACCTTTAAATATTAGCCAGCAAAAGCCGAATTTTCAACTCAGTCACTGGTTGATTTTTGCTGACTCGACGGGGTTAGGAGAAGCTCTAAAAAGTCAATTGCAACAACAAGGACATGAATGTAGTTTAGTTTATCGAGGCGATACTTATTACAGTCATGAGAGAGGCATTTATCATATTAATCCTGAGCATCCCCAGGAATTTGCACAACTTTATCAAGAAATTATAGAAACAAGTATATTACCTGTACAAAGGGTAATTCATCTGTGGAGTTTAGACGCTACTTGTAAACAAGATTTAACGATTTCTGCCTTAGACTCAGCGCAACTTTGGGGGTGTGGGAGTGTACTGCATTTGTTACAGGCTCTAGTTAAAAACCCCAAGACTACTTTACCCAAATTGTGGCTAATTACTAGAGGATCTCAGCCAGTTTTATCAAACACAAACCAAATAGCAATTACTCAATCATCTTTGTGGGGGTTAGGTCGAGTTATCTCTTTTGAACACCCGCAAATGTGGGGCGGTTTGATAGATTTAGATCCACAAAGTTCAGAAGATGAAGCAGAAATGTTACTGCAACTTTTAGCAGATTATCACAAAGAAGATCATCTAGCTGTGCGCGATCGCCAACCTTATGTAGCTCGTTTAGTCAAACAATCTCTGCAAGAGTTTGAACCTTTGTCATTGCGTTCTGATGCAACTTATCTGATTACTGGAGGTTTGGGAGCTTTAGGATTACATACAGCAGAGTGGATGGTATCCAAAGGAGCTAAACATTTAGTTTTAATCAGTCGTCACCAACCTTCTGAGCAAGTGCGGACAAAAATTGAACGTTTAGAACAAGCAGGAGCTAACATTCATATTTTGTGTGCAGATATCTCTAACAAACAAGAGGTTTTGAAAATTATAGAGCAGGTTGAGACATCCCTACCGCCATTGCTGGGCGTGATTCATGCAGCTGGAGTTTTGGATGATGGGATGATGCAGCATCAGAGTTGGGAACGTTTTACTCAGGTCATGAGACCCAAGGTAAACGGTGCTTGGTATTTGCATCAATTCACGCAACATCTCTTTTTAGATTTCTTTGTTTGCTTCTCCTCAACGGCTTCCTTATTGGGTTCACCAGGCCAAGGAAACTATGCTGCTGCTAATGCGTTTATGGATGGGTTGGCTCATTATCGTCGCCAGATGGGATTACCTGGATTAAGTATTAACTGGGGAGCATGGTCCCAAAGTGGAATGGCTACTCGTGTAGCTAGTCAGTATCAAAACCGGATGAAAGCATCTGGGATAGGTGCTATTTCTCCAGTACAAGGACTACAAGTATTAGAGCAACTTTTACTCAACCAATCTCAATCACAGGTGGGGATAATACCCGCAGATTGGTCAGTTTTGGCAGAACAATGGAATTTAGAAAATTCAAATTCATTGCTTTTGGAACTGTTAGAGCCGGAAAAATTACAACAGCAACCTGCATTAAAACGGCAGAATGAAAAAGCAATTTTAGAGAAATTAAAAGCAGCACCAGAAACTGAACATCAAGAGATTTTAAAGATTTATCTGCAATCTCTAGTAGCAAAGACTTTAAGAATCCAATTATCAGAAATTCCTACTGATGCTAATCTCATAGAACTGGGTATGGATTCTCTGATGACTATGGAAGTTGTCAATCAACTTAGTCGCGATTTAGACTTTATAATTTACCCCAGAGAATTTTATGAACGACCTAGAATTGATTCTCTAACTGAGTATTTAAGTGCTGAACTGGGAAACAAAGCCATTACCCTGAACTCGAATCCAGCATCTTCAACAACTTTAGAATTGTTTGAGACAAAATCAATCTTCAATTCTTCTCCTTTAACTTCAAGTTCAGAACGTCTTCCTGGGATTATTTTTATTCTTTCCAGTCCTCGGTCTGGTTCTACTTTGCTAAGGGTAATGCTGGCTGGTCATCCTGCTTTATTCTCACCACCAGAGTTGCATCTTTTAGCTTTTAATAATATGAGAGAGAGGGGGGAACAACTTAATGTTTCGCACTTGGGTGAAGGGTTACAGAAAGCTTTAATGGAAATTCTCAATCTAGATGCAACAGCTAGTCAGGCTGTAGTTAAAGATATGGAGTTGCAGAATTTGTCTATTCAGCAAGTATATCAACAGCTTCAGGAAAATATAGCTCCCCTTTTGCTAGTAGATAAATCTCCTGCTTATGCTGTAAATCGTGCCATTTTAGAACGAGGAGAAGCTATATTTGCTAACTCCAAATACATTCACATAGTTCGCCATCCTTATTCAGTTATTGAGTCTTTTGTGCGGATGCGGATGCAAAAAATGGCAGGGTTAGGTGATGAAAATCCTTACCAAGTTGCAGAGCAAGTATGGACAAATAGTAATCAGAATATACTGGATTTTTTAACACAGATAGAACCAGAGCGTTGTCATCAGATTCTTTATGAAGACTTGGTAAAAGAACCGTCTAAGATAGGATCACAACTTTGCGATTTTTTGAATATTGATTTTGATCCGGCAATTTTGCAACCTTATGAGGGCGATCGCATGACTGAGGGTATTCATGAAAGTTCTTTGTCAATCAGCGATCCCAACTTTCTCAAACACAATTTTGTAGATGCGAGTTTAGGAGACAAGTGGAAAACTATTGAATTACCTCATCGGTTAGGGGAAAAAACACGACAGCTTGTCAATCAATTCAATTATGAATTACCTAACCCAATGGACGCTATCTCAAATATTGCCAGCAAGGAACAGTCACAAGGACAAGTTTCTTTAACTGCATCCAACAAAGAGCAGTCTATGGATGAAGAGTTCTTGGAGTTCAAAGGAAATCAAATTTGTGTATGTAGTTGGGGTTCACAAAATAATCCTATAGTTCTTTGTATTCATGGAATTTTGGAACAAGGATTGGCTTGGCAAGAAGTAGCACAACCTCTGGTGGAAAAAGGTTTTCGGGTAGTAGCTCCCGATCTATTTGGTCATGGACGTTCAACTCATTTAGAAATGGTAACTGCTTATAATGCTTTAACATTTTTGGCTCAAATAGATCGAGTGATTCAGGAATTACCAGACCAACCTTTGTTTCTTGTAGGTCATTCTATGGGAGCAATGTTAGCGGCCATGATTGCTACTGTACGACCTGAGAAAGTGAAAGCCTTGATGTTAGTTGAACCTCCCTTACCTACTGACGAGAACAAACAAGAACCAATTAATCAGCTAACGACTTTTTTAGAATATTTTGCTTCTTGTCCTCAACATCCCATATTCCCAGATGTAGAAACTGCTGCTAGGAGATTGCGTCAAGCTACACCTGCTTTGTCACAAGAATTTTCCTATATCCTCGCTCAAAGGACAACAAAACCCTCTGAAGGTGGGTTAATCTGGAGTTGGGACCCGATTCTTAGGACTCGTTCTACTCTAAATTTCAATAGCTTTAATGGAGGTCGATCCCAATATCTAGAAATGCTCAAACATATTCAAATTCCCACCACATTAGTCTATGGAGATAGGAGTCAACTAAATCGTCCAGAAGATTTGCAACAACAGCAAATAGCTATGGCTCAAGCAAAACGAGTTTTTGTTTCTGGAGGACACAATCTCCACATCGAAGCTGCTTCTGCTTTAGCATTAATGATTGAACGTAATTATTGTGGCTATGATTAAGTAGGTGAACAGAAAAATTTAAAGGTATGTGAAGAAAAGTAAAATCGCCCAAAACTCTCTTCCTGTTCCCTGTTCCCTTGCCCCAACGACAATTTTTAACGCCAACCTACTTAAACCAGAAGGTAATTAATAAATGAGAAATAGCAAAAACCTTTTAGATATAGAACTTTTGTGGGAAATCCCACTGGCTTTTTTATCTTGGATATTCTTTAAAACTGTGAGGTTTTTAATACGTACTCTTGTAAATATCAATGCTAATTTTAACAAAAAAACAGTTTTTAAATGGCTATTATACTCTGATGAACTACTAAGAAAGCCTTTAATATTACCATCTATTCTAGTTACTGGTCCCCGTTGGAATCCCCATGTAATTGCCGCTGGTGCTGGACCATTTGATGTCAAAGAATCCTTAGCTATAGATGTAAAAACTTGTCTAGATTCAGCCCAATCATGGACTATCGGTGTTTATAGTTTCCCTAGTGCAAAAGCTATTACACATATAGCATCTGATGGTTCAAGTTTTCAGGAACAATGGCATCAATTAAAGCTTAATCCTGGAAAATATACTTTAGGAATCAGATACTATCGTTGGTCTGATCAGGTTGATTTACCAGCTATCAATGTAGATGGAAATCAAATTATTAATACTCAATCAATTAACAATGATGATATCAACGGTTACCTCAAGAATTTAACAGCACGAGATAATATTTTTTACCGCTGCCTTAATTATTACATATTCACTCTACTCATTTGCCAAAAATGGATATCACAAAAATGGGTTCAGCAAGAATATTTACCTGTTGGAGATACAAATAACGAGTTTTTCTATGGAGTGATTTATCAGGGTTGCTCTTTAAACTTCCAAATAAATCCGTTATTACTGAATAACTATGATATCTATTTAACAATATATAATCGTTCTAGTCTTCCAGTTATTTGGTATCAGATCAAGGAAGAAAAACACACAACTCCTGTGGTAGAAAAAGATGGATTCTATTTAATTCGGCTTCGTTCCCAACCATCTTCTGATGATTCAAGAATAATTCCTAATCATGAAAACTTAAAGATTAATATCTTGAATACATTTTAGTCAACCGTTGGATTTTAGAAAATGCCTTTTCCTTCATATTCCTTTTGCTCTAAAATAACTGAACAAGTTGATAAGGTGCGGAAAATCATTGTTATTCCTATAAAGATCAAAATCCATTCCATGTATAGTATTGGCGGAATCTGTTTGGCAATTTCATCAAACAGCTGATTATGAATAAGTTTAATGATGGCAAAATGATGCTGAAACAGGAAAGCATAAGCTAAGACAACTCCACCAATCAGTGTTGCATAGGATAACATACGTAAAACGAAGGCAAGAGAAATAGCAAACTTGTTAAGACTGCCATCATAAGGTATAGTTTGTTCCCGTATTTTGGGAAGAATCAAAGTATTATATTCATCCACAGTTTCCAAAAATCCGGTTATCGATGCCATAATACTCTTAGAATTAAGATTCTGAGCTAAAGCACGACGCGCCGCCTGTTTGCTATATTTGTTAATCAGTTCTATAGAATTCATATTTGGCGTGAGGTACTGGAGCGAACCATCCAATGTCAGGAGAGATCTAGTTACCTTCAAAAATGACCAGTTGCTTGGCACTTCATATTTAGCAGTTATCTTGCTCAGTTCAGCACTAGCTCCACCTATAGATTTTTCCTTAAATGATAACCCATCGAGCCGAGATTTAGCCGACCAATTGCCAACTGCACGTGCCATTTCTGCACGTAATCTAGGTATATCGGCTCTAGGAATACCTACAGCAAAGCGGATCAGATAGTCGGCTGCTTTCGGAAAATCCTCTTTTCCCATGGCCGCAGTATAGTTTGAGTAATTAGTCTTCAAATCTTTGTCTAGGGAGCCAACACTTCCTAAGTCAATCAAAACAAACTTGCTATCACGCAACAAAAATATGTTACCAGGATGTAGATCTGCATGATATAAATTATCTTCATATATTTGTCGAAATAAGGACAAAGATAATTTTTCTCCCACTTTTTCACGGTCTACATTATTTTCCTCATCCCATTTCTTAACTTTGGCAGGATCGTTATTTAAAACCTTGATGTAGTCAGACATCAATACACCGGGAATATACTCCATCACCAAAACCCGACGTTTGGAATATTTTCTATATACGGAGGGAGTGTAAACGCCATGTTTTTTGAGAGTCTTTTTCATCCGACGCATATTGGATGCCTCATAGCGGTAATCTAGCTCCTCATTGAAAATTCTCTCCACTTCTAATACAGCGTCATCCAAACGCAGATAAGTGCCAATATTGAATGATTTTAACAAATTGGTGAAAAGTTTAATAACTTCTAAATCCCGCTGGAAAGCTGACTCTAAGCCGGGACGTTGAACTTTTACCACTACAGTGGTTTTGTTTTTAGACAAAACTGCGCTGTGAATTTGAGCAATAGAGGCGGCTGCTATGGGTTCCTCATCAAAAGCTGCAAAGATTTTATCCATGGGAACACCTAATTCTGACTCAATAGTTGATCGTACTATCTCCATTGGAAATCCAATAGCGCCATATTGCAAGCGTAGTAATTGATCACATACTTCTTCAGGAAACAGGTCTGTTCGTAATGCTAGTAACTGGCCTGTTTTAACCCATAGACCACCTAACTCTTCAAATATTTCTCGCAACCCGTTGGCCGTTTTTTGCATATCCGGCTTTTTGATAAATCGGCGGAATGATATACCTAAAAAATAAACTACAAATCGCCATATCACATAAGCAATTGAAAAACGACGATTATTAAGTTCCTCAACTATTTCTACTTTTTTTCGCTGTTTTTTTTCCACAAGTGGCGTGGGAATATCTTTTTCGTTGAGCATGAAATTAACAGAATTAATTGGTTATGTTTATGAGGGAAGTCATGATTTTAAGTGCTGGGTTTTGTCACTCAAACCAACCTACACATTTTTGTTTTTTAGCCTTAACCGAGTAGTATTGAGACTTCATTTTGAGACGCTTATTTTCACTAACAGAATATTTTTATCAACATATTTTTCATAAATTGCTATTTTATTTGATAAATTTAGCAACAGCAAAGGCGGTTAGGAAGGTTGACGAAACACATATCCCATAGCATCCCGAAAACGGTCACATTGAATTAAAATATTCCCACGAAAAAATGATCCAAAAGTTCAGTCAATTTGACAAGAGATTTTAGGAAACCATTTTATCAAAGTGGGTAAGTGGTAAATCTGCGCTTCGATTTGCGTCATTACTTGCTGTGTAAGCTTAACTCCTGTATGATATATTTCCTCAACCAAAATAATCACAGGATTTTTGTTCTAGAAATTCTCAATGTTGTTGAGTTATCATCCGCTTGCTGATTGATACGATTAACTTCTTTAAATACGCCTTCTGTTTTTGGTATCTGTTTGATTGGTTTTGTTTTAGCCACTTTTTTTTCAGCCATAATCAAGTTTTGATTCAATACTAAATTAGGCTGGAGTTACCTCATCAAGCGCAAAGTACCCATTGTATCCTTTCATATAGATGGCAGCTCGATGTCCAAACAGAATTATGGCTTCTGTTCTAGTTTCCAGTTGGCTTTTATATCCAATTACAGAAACCTTTGCACCAATCGGGTGAGTTGAATTCCATAAATCTACCTTTTCCTGAACAGTCCAATTATCAGACATTTTTTTAATTTCAAGCGGTTTTTCCTGAGCTTTAATATAAGTTATTAACTTAGTCAAAACGTTTCCCACTCCCATCTCCTCAAACTCAAAATTACCCTGAGTCAAAAGGTAACGTATGCTTTCAGTCCATTTAATTGAATGGGTTATCTGTTTAGCTAGATTTGCGGCGATTTCGCTTTGGACATAAGGCCGTGCAGTGACATTAGAAATTACTGGGATTTGGAGTTTGGAAAAGGAAAAACCTTGAAGAAATTTTTCAAACTGGACTTTTGAAGACTCCATATAACGAGAGTGAAAAGCACCACTTGTATTTAAAATTATGTATTGTTTCCCAGCTTCTTGAAAAATTTGACTGGCATTCAGGATATCATCTCTTAAACCGGAGATAACTATCTGCGCTGGAGAGTTGAAGTTAGCCACATCTATGGCATCAAAACCGGATTTTTTTAGAAGCTGTTCAACTTCTTCTCCAGTTGCACCGAGAACGGCAGCCATGCTTCCTAAAGGAGCTTGGCTCATTAGTAACCCTCTTCGTTGAACCAGCTTTAGTCCATCTTCAAAACTAATTCCGCCTGAAGCTTCCAAAGCATTATATTCTCCCAAACTGTGACCCACTACAAAGTCGGGCTTTTTACCAGTCTGCTGAATTTTGTGCCGATAAGATAGGGCATTCACAACATAGAGAGCCGGTTGGGTGAATTGAGTTTGATTCAACTCTTTTTGCCGATCATGCAAACAAATATCTTCAATTGAGTATCCTAAAATTGAATCAGCTTTTTGCGTCAGTTCGGGAAATTTACTAAATATATTCTCCCCCATCCCTTTGATCTGAGAGCCTTGTCCCGGAAACATATAAGTGATCATAGCCCCATCCTTTTGTTAATTTACGCTCTCTTTTGAGCAGTCACCAGCTTATACTCCAGGCTATCGGATATATCCTGGAGCATTTGAGCATCCTTTTGTTAATTTACGCTCTCTTTTGAGCAGTCACCAGCGCATACCCCAGGTTGTCAGACATATCCTGGAGCATTTGAATCCAATAGTTGATCGCTTCATCTTCGACATATTCTATGCCACGCCTATTTTGGTCTAATTTCAGCCAATCTTTCATCTGATCACTATTGAGATATTTCAAGAACTCGGACTCATGTTGTTGGCACGCAATCTTCATATTGGGTACAAGAGGAGTAATCACGAATTCGGTTACATCATCAATTTCGATCAGGTCAAAACCGGCCTGATCAAGCAGTTCTGGATAGTCTTCTTTGGAGATAATAAACGAATGACTATGTTCCTCGCAAAGTGCTTTAAATTCTTCGGTCATTGTCGGTTTTGCTGGAAGGTCTGCAATTACTAAGATTGCTCCCGGCTTCAAGATACGAGAAGCTTCTTGCAGAGCTTGACGATGACCTATATGAAAAATAGATTCCAAGAACCAGCCACCATCATAGGTTGCGTCCTCGCAAGGCATTGCTAAGGCATCACCCAGTATAAACTTTGTCTGCTCAGATAGACCTGCTTCGGCAGCTAATTGCTGTGCCTTTTCTTGCTGGGATTGGCTAATCGTAATTCCATCAACGAAACATCCTGTCGCTTGTGCAAGCTGTATCCCTGGCATACCAACCCCGCATCCAAGATCACAAAAGCGTTCCCCTTGCTGAATAGTCACTTTGCCGATCATGATCTCAGTGAGACGATTAGCAGCTTCAGTAATACTTGCATTCGGATTTGTCTCGTCCCAATAGCCCAAATGATATTGGTCTATAAGGATGGAAGTCTCTCCTTGATCTTGGAGTGAATCGTATATCTGTGCTACTTTTTCTGGCTGATAATTGCTCATTGTTCTCCTAATTTATTCCATGCCTAATTATACCGAAACTTGGTTAGCTCAGATATTGCACCGGTAGCTACGCCAAAAAGTGTACTGGTGAAAAAAAGTGGGGAGAGAAAAATATTTTGCTCGTATTTACAAGGCTTCTACAGCCGTTGACTCCTTGTAATTTGGCTCAGGCATTGCTAATGAAATCTTATTGCTCCTATGGTCGGTTGCCAAAATCTGCAAAATATCTGAGGCGACCCGATACCAGCTATAATTAGTCTCACTCAGATAACGCCCTTTCCGACCCATTTCTTCAGTCACATCTGGTCTAGATAAAAGGTAGTTGATTTGAGTAGCAAAAGCATGAGGGTTTTCGTAATCGTTGATGAGAAGACCATTTCCGTCTGGAACAATTACCTCAGCATTGCCACCTCTAGCAGTAGTAATAATTGGTAGCCCCGTTGCCATCGCCTCATAGTGGACTCGAGCTAACGGCTCCTGCCATTGAGAGGCGCAAACAAATATGTCCCCTAAAAGGAAGTAATCTGGAACCTTAACTGGTGAAACGAAACCGCTGAGGCGCACAGAATCACCCAAGCTTTTTGCCTGCTCTTTGAGTTTAAGCACGTAGTTATCTTCTTCGTCTTTTCCGTACCATTTACTGCCAACTAGCAAGATTACAGCCGATGGATGTTGCTCAATTACTTCAGAGAAAGCAGATAGCAAAATATGCGGTCCTTTTTTCTTGGACAGCCGTCCCACACTTAAAACTACTTTTCTGTCCTTTAAGTCATGTGCATCTAGTAGATTCGCTCGTCTTTCAGCAGCATCTGATACCCATTTTGGTTGGAATCGTTGTAGGTTTACCCCAGCATAAACTGGTTGTAGCTTGTGTCGGTATTCAGGAAACAGATCAGCAATCCCATGAGCAATAAACTCACTAACTGTCACCACCTTATCAACTAGCTGTAGGCAATGCCGAGCTACTTCAGGAGCAATCTTGTTGTCTCCAAACATCTCGTTGTGCATACTGAGCAGAAAACGACTTTGAGGAGATGCCGCCGCCACCAGGGGAAGATACTTAGGTCGATTGTAAATAATAATCCAATCAAATATCTCCTCAGCAACAAAATCGGCTACCGCCTGATAGTACGCTTCCGTATCGCCTCCAGCCCGCTCGTAGCATATACCATCTCGAATTTCATGTTCAGGTAGGTCTGGGTCAGTTACTGAGAAAACTGTGATTTCATGTTCTCGACTTATATAAGGCAATATCTCATTTATGTAAGTCTGAATAGCCCCACCTCGGATAAAAGGAACAGGCAACTTTTCTGTACAGACTAATAATATCTTCACGTGATTAATTTGACCTCTTGACCTACAGTGATTAATTAATTTCTGCGTCTCTATTTATACTATATTTTGTTCATTTTCTCACAGGAACTTTTTACTACTTACTACTTTGCTTAAAAAATCGTCCATGAAAAACACAGCAACCCCTAATTAGGGTTTGCTGAAGAAAGCAAAAGTATTGCTAAATAAAGGATTGCAGATTTGTCTAGCTAAACACAAAAATTACGGTTTGGACTGTCAAAATGACCCACACATAAGCTTCCTGCTTGCAAGACAGCCTCGCGCGAAAGCGTGCTTTGTTTGCAATAGTCCAAACTGTAAATAAAAGGGAATTAATAATTTAGAAACAACATAAACCTACCCTCGTAAATTGGCGAAGGTCTTGGTTTTGTAGTTATAGTTTTAAAATCACCCCTAGTCTAATATTCCCTTGTCAGATTTCTTTTGCTGAACAATGACAATCACTGGCTGCACACAATCACCTAATTCCCCTGTTTCCTGTAGCTGATCAATTGTGTCTTGTATTTTTCTAAACAGCTTACCCTCACCTGCTCGAAGATCGCGGAGATCATCCTTTTTCGCGCTGTTGAATTCAAGAATAATAGTATTTGCTTCTTGAATTCTATTGCTTTCAGCGGTATTTCCTGGTACTACCATAACTAACCTCGGTATTTCTCTTGTATCCTGAGATAAATAACTACACAATTCCCCATATCAGAATATAGCTATCCTATTTTCGACTGAGGGTTTCTACTGGTTGAAAATGTACAGTTTGAGATTGTTTTTTACTGCTATTGAGTAAAAAATAATTGTCTCAGCTTGATTCCTTAGGTAAGGATGTTTTAAAAGTTACATGAAGCATGGATCTATTGTTCCAAGTATTAGCAGTTATATCAAACAACCAATATTTTCTTGGTATACTCGCATACTTTGCTTTATTGACTATCAAAGCTAAAGAATCTTTTAAAACATCCTCTGTGATGCAAATAGTCTGCTTAAGAACAGTTGATTGATCCTCTGTGCTGGAAATACTGCTTAAGGACACAACTAAAATAGTTTCAGACCTCCCGCCTTCGACAAAGCTTTGCTCAAATTCTTAGGATAATCACGAACCCAGCCATTTTTCTTCTTTTTATTCGATGCTGAATGCCGATCTCGGTACTCTGTAGTGGCTTTGTCTAAACGTTTAGCCATACCAAAAACCATCTTTTCCGTAGGACTCAAAAGTTTCGATTGCTTCTTTCTGCTCTTTTTCTTTCTCTTCCCTTGGCTATGACCGTAAATGGTATCCGGCTCGCCACCAAAAGAATCATCACTACGTAGGACTACAACCCGTTTAAGGCCATCTTGATTACTCATGGTCGTTTTTTTTTGACAGAGTTAACTTTATGCTCCAACTAAATAATAACATGATGACGGTAGGTTTGCTGATTAAAAAAACTTGAAGAAAAAGTTTTCTGGTATCCGCTCAATAAGTAGGGGCTGAATACTTATTCGGGAATAAAACTTAAGCTGGAGATTATAGGATGTTAAATTTGATTCACTGGTTAATGTTTCTTAATATATTTTTCTTGACTTCATTTACATAAACTTGCATAATATTCAGAATGGAGACAATTTTAGAAAGCTGAAAAGCCTACTAGTTCAAAGTTAAGGACGTATAGCTCAGTTGGTTAGAGTACATCGTTGACATCGATGGGGTCACTGGTTCGAATCCAGTTACGTCCACTTTATTAGTCATTAGCTGTAGTAACCTGCAATCAACGGATTTATAATTGTAGGTCGCTACGAGTAGAGATAAATCTTGATTAAATGCGAGCATCTGTTAGCTTTTGTTAGGAAAACACTAACTAGCTGTTAACCTCACGGAAACTCTTCAGATCAGTACCCAATAAGTATACCCTAGATCATTAAGGCAACCAGGGAAAGTCTCGAAAATTGGGAGGACGTTTTTCCAGAAAAGCTTGTTTGCCCTCAGCGCCTTCTTCTGTCATGTAATAAAGTAGGGTAGCATTGCCAGCAAGTTCTTGTAAACCTGCTTGTCCATCACAGTCAGCGTTAAATGCTGCCTTTAAACAACGAATCGCAATCGGACTTTTTTCTAATATTTCTTGCGCCCATTTTATCCCCTCTGCTTCTAGTTCTTCCACAGGAACTACAGTATTCACTAATCCCATTTCTAAAGCTTGTTGGGCATTATATTGACGACAGAGAAACCAAATTTCTCGCGCTTTTTTTTGTCCGACTATGCGCGCTAGGTAACTTGCACCAAAACCACCATCAAAACTACCAACTTTGGGTCCTGTTTGTCCAAAAATGGCGTTATCCGCAGCTATGGTTAGGTCACAAATTAAATGTAAAACATGACCTCCACCAATAGCATAGCCAGCTACTAAGGCAATTACCACCTTTGGCATAGAACGAATCAGACGTTGTAAGTCTAAAACATTTAAGCGGGGTATACCAGCATCATCAACATAACCAGCTTGTCCGCGTACACTTTGATCACCTCCCGAACAGAAAGCATATTTACCGTCTGTGTGGGGACCTGCACCCGTAAACAGCACTACACCAATATTTGTATCTTCACGGGCATCCCAAAAAGCTTCATATAGTTCAAAGACAGTTTTCGGGCGGAAAGCATTACGTTTATGGGGACGGTTAATGGTTATTTTAGCGATACCGTCGATTTTTTGATACAGAATATCTTCGTAAGATTTAACAGTTTTCCAGTCAGTTAGCATAGGGATGAAAGGGCTGTAGTGCTTGAGAATTTTATCAGGAATTGGGGACTGGGGACTGGGGATTGGGGACTGGGAACAGGGAACAGGTGACAGGGAACAGGGGACTGGGAACAGGGAACAGGTGAGAAAATTCTTTACCAATTACCCATTACCAATTACCAATTACCCCTTACCAAACCTTAAAATATGCCAGTTAAATCGGCTTTATGTCTTTTGTAACTGTAAGAATCAGCTAAGTCAGATTAGAATTAACCCGGCCAATTATCCTTGGTTGCATCTCTACAAACAGCAGGAGGTTAAATTTTGGCGAAGTTGAAGGTTGGTATTAACGGTTTTGGACGTATCGGCCGACTGGTATTGCGGGCGGGCATTAATAACCCTAATATTGAGTTTGTAGGCATTAATGACTTAGTTCCACCCGATAATCTTGCTTATCTTTTAAAGTACGACTCTACACACGGTAAGTTAAAAGCTAAGGTAGAAGCTAGAGCAGATGGCATGGTGATTGATGGTCATTTTATCCCTTGTGTGTCGGTGAGAAATCCGGCAGAATTGCCTTGGGGTAAATTGGGTGTAGATTATGTGGTTGAATCTACGGGACTTTTCACCGATTATGCTGGGGCTGAAAATCACCTCAAAGCAGGTGCAAAAAGAGTTGTGATTTCTGCACCCACCAAAGAACCAGACAAGGTAAAGACAATGGTGATGGGTGTAAATCATCACTTATTTGATCCTGCAAAGGATTTAATTGTTTCCAATGCTAGTTGCACTACAAATTGTTTAGCCCCGATTGCTAAAGTTATCAATGACAACTTTGGTTTAACCGAAGGGTTGATGACTACAGTTCACGCGATGACAGCTACCCAACCCACGGTAGATGGACCCAGTAAAAAAGATTGGCGCGGTGGACGGGGTGCGGCTCAAAATATTATTCCCTCTTCCACTGGTGCGGCTAAAGCTGTGGCTTTGGTGTTACCGGAGTTGAAAGGTAAGTTAACTGGTATGGCTTTTAGAGTTCCTACACCGGATGTCTCTGTGGTTGACTTGACTTTCAAAACTGCCAAAGCTACCAGTTACAAAGAAATTTGTGCAGCCATGAAAAAAGCTGCTGAGGGTGAGTTAGCAGGAGTTTTGGGTTACACCGATGAAAATGTAGTATCTACTGATTTTCAAGGTGATGCTCACTCTAGCATTTTTGATGCTGGTGCTGGAATTGAATTGAATTCCAATTTTTTCAAGGTTGTCTCTTGGTATGACAATGAATGGGGTTATTCCAACCGTGTCATTGATTTAATGTTGTCAATGGCACAGAAATAGGGAATAGGGAATAGGGAACAGGGAATAGGTGACAGGGAACAGGGAACAGGTGACAGAGAAGAGGAAAGGGAGCGGGGAGCAGAGGGGCAGGGGATAACAAGTTTCTATCTTCATCTATCCCCAATCCCCAATCCCCAATCCCCAATCCCCAGTCCCCAATCCCCAATCCCCAATCCCCAATCCCCAATCCCCAATCCCCAGTCCCCAATCCCCAATTCCCAATCCCCAGTCCCCAGTCAGGGCTTAACGAGGTTGCACTACCTGGACCGTTACCCCCTACTTTTTATGATGCGTCGAACTAAAATTATCTGTACTATTGGTCCTGCTACTTCTGCACCTGAAAAGCTGCAAGCTTTGGTAGAAGCGGGAATGAATGTAGCAAGGTTGAATTTTTCACATGGGGCTTATGATGTTCACGCCCAAACTTTTCATCATTTACGACGCATTAGTGATGAGTTACAAAGACCAGTTGCTATTCTGCAAGATTTGTGTGGTCCGAAAATTCGGTTGGGGAAATTACCACCGGAAGGATTGATGCTGGAAGCTGGTAGTGAGGTGACTTTTCTGTTACAAGACAAGGGTGAAAGTATTGATGAAATACCCCTACCGCTACCAACTTTATTCGCGATGATGCGACCTGGTGAACCGATTTTAATTAATGATGGTCGTGTCAAGTTGACGGTGACGAGTCGTGATGCTGATAAAATTCGCGCTCATGTGAATATTGGGGGATTGATTTCTACTCATAAAGGTGTGAATTTACCTGCAACTCCTTTACCGGTAAGTTCGATTACGGAAAAAGATTTGATGGATTTGCGGTTTGGGATTCAGTTGGGTGTAGACTGGGTAGCAGTTTCCTTTGTGCGATCGCCCCAAGACTTAGAACCCGCACAACGCATGATTGAAGCTGCTGGGGCAAAAATTCGCATTATTGCCAAAATTGAACGGGCAGAAGCGGTAGAACAGCTAGATCATATCCTCAAAGTTGCCGATGCAATTATGATTGCACGTGGTGATTTGGGGGTAGAAGTACCAATTCATAAAGTTCCTCTGATTCAAAAAGATATCACTCGTCGCTGTAATCATGCTGGTAAGCCAGTTATTACGGCTACGCAAATGCTAGAGTCGATGATTAGCGCCCCTGACCCTACCCGCGCTGAAGCTACTGACGTTGCTAATTCCATCTTAGATGGTACGGATGCGGTGATGCTGTCTGGAGAAACTGCTGTGGGAGAATATCCGATTGCGGCTGTACAGACAATGCACAATATCGCTGTACAAACAGAAACGGCTCTTACAGCAGGTGCTAGACATACTTGGAATCATGAAGCCGGTCGTCTGAGTGTGACGGAATCTGTTGCTCAAGCGGTGTGTCGGATTGCTTATGAAACAGGTTCTAAGGCTATTCTCTGTAACACCACTTCTGGGAATACAGCGAGACTGATTTCTAAATATCGTCCTCTGACTCCGATTATTACTCTCACTTCTGAGGCTATTGCTTATCGTCAGTTAGCATTATCTTGGGGTGTGGAACCTTTACTAATTCCACCTGTTCATCATGCAGAGGAAATGTTTACAAATGTGGTAAACACTGTTGTTGATAGGGGTTTTGCCAAAAAAGGTGACAAGGTGGTAATTACTTCTGGTGTCCCAGTTGGTCAATCAGGAACAACTAGTTTAATTAAAGTGCATTCTATTGGACAGCCAATTACAGCTTGAGACATCTAAAATGGGGCTTGAAGCCTAAGCCAAGTCAGGAAAATTAGGCAATCGTTAAGAAAAATTGCCAGAATCGGAATTGTGTGGAAGATCAAAGAGTTTAAATAAATGGGGATTGGGTAAATCCTAAACCAAAAAAATTCACGGAGTATTTTATGTCTAAGAATTTACTGGAACAGTTACGGGCAGTAACAGTAGTAGTAGCGGATACAGGCGATATCCAATCTATTGGCAAGTTTAAGCCCCAAGATGCTACCACCAATCCCTCACTGATTACCGCTGCGGCACAAATGCCGGAATATCAGGAAATCGTTGATCAAACTTTATTAACAGCGAAGAAAGATGCAGGTGCTAAGGCTACCCAAGCAGAGGTAGTAACTTTAGCTTTTGACCGTTTAGCGGTATCTTTTGGTTTGAAGATTTTGCAAATTATCCCTGGACGTGTTTCTACTGAAGTAGATGCTCGTTTATCTTATGATACTGAGGCTACCATAGCTAAGGCACGGGATTTAATTGCTCAGTATAAGGCTGCTGGTGTAGCTAAAGAGCGGGTTTTAATTAAAATTGCTGCAACTTGGGAAGGTATCAAGGCTGCGGAAGTTTTGGAAAAAGAAGGTATTCACTGTAATCTAACTTTACTATTTGGTGTTCATCAAGCGATCGCTTGTGCAGAAGCTGGTATCACTCTCATTTCTCCTTTCGTTGGTCGCATTCTTGACTGGTACAAGAAAGATACTGGAAAAGATAGCTATCCTGCTGCGGAAGACCCCGGTGTATTGTCTGTCACCAAAATCTATAACTACTACAAGAAGTTTGGTTATAAGACTGAAGTTATGGGTGCTAGTTTCCGTAACATCGGCGAAATTACTGAACTTGCTGGTTGTGATTTGTTGACTATTTCTCCTGGTCTATTGACAGAGTTGCAAAATACTGTTGGTGAATTACCACGCAAACTTGATCCCGCTAAGGTAGCAGGTTTGTCGCTTGAAAAAATCTCTGTTGATAAAGCTACTTTTGATCAGATGCACGCTGCTGACCGGATGGCATCTGATAAATTAGCAGAAGGTATTGATGGTTTCACTAAGGCTTTGATTTCTTTGGAGAAACTACTAGCTGAAAGATTAGCTCGTTTGGAAAGTGAAAAGGTGGCTGTTGGTTAAGGGATAATAACATTTATTATCTTATCGGTGATTTGAGATCCCCGACTTCTTGAATAAGTCGGGGATCTTGTTTTTTGTCAGAATCAGGATTTACAGGATTTAAGGATTTTCAGGATGGAAACAGTGCTTGAGATCCCCGACTTCTATGAGCAGAAAGGATTATAGCCTAAGAGGAT
>NZ_JAYGHA010000007.1:0-73621 GCF_034931405.1 Anabaena sp. UHCC 0451
GGTCTATTTTTTTACAAACCCCTTCATTGCAATAATGAGGGGGTTTGTTTTTGGCTAAAGCCTAATTACAATATGAGAAGTTTTATGTTTTTTTACTCAGTAATACCTAATCAATTTTACTCGAGTTTTTCCACGACTTAGCAACTCCTAAGTATCTAAAGTATCTAAAAAATTCTTCTATATTAAGAAATGTTGTCAAGCATGGCTGCAATATTATACAATGTTAAAATTGATAGCAGTAAAATTATAAATAATTTAATATGGCAATTATGATACCTCCCTCTCTTCCTAAAAAAGCAAGTGAGGGAGAAAAAAGAATATACAATATTCTCAAAAATAAGCTGTCAGATAATTTCTATGTTTGGTATGAACCTAGAATAGATGGCCGTTATCCTGACTTTATTATTTTGTCCCCTGATTTTGGATTACTTGTTATAGAAGTTAAAGGATGGTATCTCAAACACATACTTAAAGCTTCCTATGATAGTTTTGAAATAGAGAATAATCAAAATGATTTAGAGACAATTGAAAAACAGAAATCTCCTTTACGTCAAGGTAAAGATTATCTTGACAAATTATTAAATCTTCTCAAAAAATCTAGAGTATTAACTAACCAATCAGGCAAATACCAAGGAAGTTTATGTTTTCCTATTGGTGTTGGTGCAGTTATGTCTAACTTAACCTATGAACAAGCTGATAAAAATAATTTAACTGATGTACTACCAATTAAAAGTGTAATTTATCGTGATGAATTATTGACATGGGAAAAAGATGATATTCAAGAAAAAACAATTATCCAGCGTTTTCAAGAAATGTTTGGAATTAACTTTGTTTTTTCTCCTTTAACACCTGATCAGATTAGTACCATCAAAGGAATTATATATCCTGAAATTGTTATTAGACAAGAAAAAGCTACATTAAAAAGTGTTAATTCTGAATTTTCAATTTTACCAAGCGATATTATATTAACAACATTAGACAGTAAACAAGAATCTTTGGCTAAAAGTATAGGAGATGGTCATCGTATCTTCTTTGGTGTGTCTGGTTCAGGGAAAACCCTATTGTTAATCTCACGTGCTAAATACTTAATCAACCAAAATCATAATGCAAGAATATTAATACTGTGTTTCAACGTATGTTTAGCAGCCTACATAAAATCAGTTTTTCATCAAGATTCACAAAATAAGCATTATCAAAATATTGAAGTCAGAAATTTTGATGACTGGGCAAAATCTGTATTAGGTAGATTACCCAGTCAAGTCCAAGGAAATCGGGATGAATATACAGGTAAAATAGTTATTGATAAATTATCTGAATATTCACTAGAACAAAAATGGGATGCCATTTTTATTGATGAAGCGCATACTTTTGTTCCTATTTGGTTTCAGTGTTGTGTTAATGCTCTGAAAGATAGTGAAAATGGTGATTTAATGATTGTTGCAGATGGCAACCAAAGCCTTTATAAAAGGTCTAATTTTAAGTGGACAGATGTAGGAATTAAAGCACAAGGCCGCACTATAAGCAAGAAATTTGACTTAGACAAAAACTATCGTAACACTCATCAAATTCTATCATCTGCTTTGAATGTTTTAAACCGTGTCTCTGATTTAGTTGAACCTTTAGAAGATGATGATATAACTTTCCCTCTGGTTAAACCCGATTTAGCATTGAGACAGGGGGATAAACCAAAAATTTATATAAGCAGCACACCTGATGAACAAGAGAAATCTATTATATCAACTATCCATTCTTTAAAATTATTAAATATTGATAATCGTGATATAGCTATTTTATATAGACAAGCAGGTCAGGAATATCTACAAAGATTAAATGGTATTATTCAACAACTAAATCATCAAGGTATATCAACTTATTGGGTTAATCAAAATGATAATTCTAAGAGACAATATAACCGAGAAAGAGAAGGTGTCAGAATTATAACTATGCTTTCATCTCTTGGTTTAGAGTTTAAAGCAGTATTATTAATTTGGTTAGAACAGTTTGATGATTCTATTGGTAAAAAAGACGCTGAAATTTTAGCAAGAAGACAGATTTATGTTGCAATGACTCGCGCTCAGGAATATTTAAGTTTATATATTAATAATCAATCTAAACTAACATCGGAATTAAAGAATAATTTAAATTTTGACATATTCAATTAATAGAAATATTACTGTATCAGGGATTAATCATTATGAATGAAAATGAATTAATGAACACTGCAAATGAACTACTTAAACAACAGCAATGGAAGGAAGCAGGAACACTTTTTCGGCAAGTATGGGAAAATGAAAATAATGCTTATGCTGCAAGTCGTTATCTCAAATGTTTACGTAAAGCTGGTTATGCTTCAGCCTCTATTAAACAAGGAAATAAAGCACTTAATCAATTTCCTGGTAATAAATATATTAAAAATGAATTAGTTTGGGCATATTATGATGATACTATTAAACCCGAAGAATCTAAAGAAAATTTATACCAACTAATAGAATCAGCAAAAATAATTTTAAGTTTACAGCCAGATAGTTTAGCTAAAGAATTAACTGTTTTTGCTGTGATTAAAGCTGCTAAACAAAAAGAAAAGTGGGATATTGTCTTGGAATGGTGTAATGTACTAAAACCAGAAGAATTGAATGATGAACCAACAATTATTGATGGTAGAAGAGGCAGGTCTAGAAAGGAGCAATGGTTTTTCGCTAAGGTAAAAAGTCTGATTGAACTTGAATTATGGAAAGAAGCTCGTGTTTGTGCATTAGCAGCAATTAAAGTTTATCCCAAAGAAATGAATTTTTACCGATTTTCTGCTGGAGCATTAGCTAATCTAGGAGAAGAAGAAAAAGCTATTCTTGAGTTGCAGGATATCCTACTAAAACATCGAGAAGAATGGTATATTTACCAGGATTTATCAGATATATATTTAAGTATTAATCAGCCAGAAACAGCCCTAAAGTTTGCTTGTCAAGCAGCATTATCTCCAGGAGAAGATAAAATAAAAGTTACTTTATATGAAAAAATTTGTCAGCAAAGCTTATTATTAGGAAAGTTAGAAATGTCTGCACAACATTTAGAACTATCTAAAGCAATTCGAGAAAGAGAGGGGTGGAAAGTCAAAGATACCTTACAACAATTACAAACAAAAATTAACCAAGAAATCACTAATCAGCAATTAACATTTACTCAATTTGAGGGAGATATTACTAAATTAAATCAAATATGTCGAAAATACTGGAAGGAAATTTTATATGAGGATATTCCCCGTTATTGCGGTACAATTGAATCATTACCACCTAATCAAGCGCATGGATGGATTATAGATGATACTGGAAATCGTGTCTTCTTCTTACAAAAGGATTTACCTAAATTTTTGCGTAAAGAAAATCAAAGAGTAAGTTTTATTTTACAAGAAAGTTATGATAGAAAAAGAGATAGAAAATCATTTAAAGCCGCAGATTTTCAAATACAAAAACAATAATTTATCGAAGGGAATATGTGAGCAATTTTTGTCAAGATAATGAAAGATGAAACTACTTAGGTGAGATAGATCCCGGACTTATTCAAGAAGTCGGGGATCTAAACGTCTATCTTCACCTAACTTGAAGCACTTGTATAAAACCTTAAAGCAAACCGCCAAAACCAGGTAGAAACAAATAATAACACCACCGCTAAAAATACAGCACCTATTAACCAAGTTAAATTACCTTGACCTAACATTGCTTGGGCGGGAACTGTCGTTAAAAAAGCTACTGGAACTACAAAGGTAAAGAAAACACGGTAAGTAGCTGGATAAGCTACAATCGGGTATCTACCAGCTTCTAATAAACCTCTTAATACCTCAGTGGCATTGTATATTTTCACAAACCAAATGCTAGTAGCTCCCAGCATAAACCAGAGACTGTAAAGAATGACCAAGCCGCAAACCAAAGGAAATATACTCACTAAATAGTCATCTATACCTAAACCCAGGCGTTTACCTGCATAGCCAATGATGATACAGGCAAAGATTAAATCTGGTAATCCCCACGGTGATAGGGTGTGGGTAGAAAGCCAAAATTGACTGCGGATGGGTTTTAATAATACAAAATCTAATGTCCCTTCTTGAACATGACGGACAATGCGGTTTAAGTTGGGAGCGAGGAATGTGGCTGAAAAACCTTGCAGGAGCGTGAAAATTCCTAAAACTATTAAAGCTGCATCCCAAGACCATCCGGGAAAGGTGTAACCTGTGCGATAAAACAAGAATAAGCTGAAAATACTGCCGACAAGATTTCCTAAGCTGCTGAGGGTAGCGATGATGAAGTTGAGACGATATTCCATCTCTGCGGAAATGGCTGCACTCCAAAAAAGTCTGATTACTTTCAAGTATCTTTGCATTCTTTTTGTTTAACTTCTTACCCACTTCATCTAAGATAACTTTATCTCAACTTCATACGGTTTTTTAATTTTACCGATTGCATAAGGTTAAGATGTTGGATGCAACTTCTCGGTTAAGTCTGATTTTATGCACGTTGATTTACGACAATTCGGCATTTAATCAAAGAAAATAGTGTGAATAAAGGTTAAAATCTCTTTCTTAGTAATCAGAAAACTTATCTATGGCTAAACTGTCTAACGAATTACAACGCTATTTTTTTGAAGAAGAAAGACCTGATAAAGTAACTTTGGCGGATATTTTGTTACTAGCTGGGGAAAGAATTTTTGGCTTTTTGCTGGTAATTTTGTCTTTACCTTCAGCTTTACCAGTACCTGCACCTGGTTACTCAACACCTTTTGGTATTCTAATTTTTATTTTGGCTGTACAGTTAATAGCAGGTGCAAAAACCCCTTGGCTACCTCAAAAAATGCTTAATCATCAGATTCAACTTTCTACAGTTCAGGGGTTTCTGAAAGCGGGACTGCCTTGGTTGCGAAGAATTGAAGCGATCGCTCGTCCGCGTTTATCTTATATTTGTACCACATTACCAGGTAGAATCACCATTGGCTGTGCGATCGCTCTGATGGCAATTTCAATGATGATTCCCATCCCTGGAACTAATACTTTACCCGCAATGGGCATTTTCGTGACAGCCTTTGGCTTGTCAGAAGATGATGGTGCTATTAGCTTAGGCGGTTTAGTGTTGTGTTTGATGGGAGGGATTTTAACAACATCAATTTTATTAGCTTTGGTTTGGGGTGGTTCTAGTCTGTTGGATGTGATCAAAACTTGGTTGGGACGGTAGGTGACTGGTGACTGGGAGGATGAATAACCTCATGACTAAAGACTAAAGACTAAAGACTAATGACTAATGACTAATGACTAAAAAACGTTCTAATTATTGGTTACTTGTACCCTATCTCCGCACCCAGTGGGAAACCATCGCTAAGGGATTTGTCGGTATTGTAGGATATGTGCTGGCTACGTTAACGCTGATTAATTTGGCGGGTAAATTGGCGGTTCCCTTTGGACAGGGTAATGTAGTAGCGATCGCTCAATTAACGGGTATCTGTGCTTTAGTATTTCTAGTGCGGGGTTTTTTCCAATCTGTACAAGATTTATACATGGCTAGGGCAGCTTTAAGGGTTGCTTTTCATCTGCGTCAAAAGGTTTATTCACATTTGCAAAAACTCAATCTCAGCTATTTTGAAACTGCAAAAGCTGGTGATTTATCTTATCGTCTCACCGAAGATGTGGACAGAGTTGGAGAAGTTGTCAATAAGCTATTTCATGATTTTGTTCCCTGCGTTTTGCAGTTGGTTGCTATTCCCATTTACATGATTTATTTGAATTGGCAATTAACTTTAGCTACAGTGATTGTAGCACCAATTATGGGAGTTTTAATTGGTTGGTTTGGGGAACGTTTACGTAAATATTCCCTCAAAAGTCAAAATCGTATTTCCGATTTATCAGCTATCTTAACAGAAGTTTTTAGCGGTATTCGTTTGATCCAAGCTTTTGCAGCAGAAAACTACGAAATTGCTAGATTTAGCCATGAAGCTGAACGTAGTTTAAAAGCTAAATATTCAGCAGAAAAATTAAAAGCAATTCAAATTCCCATTGTCGGTTTTTTAGAAGCTTTGAGCGCGTTATCTTTGCTCATGGTAGGAACATGGCAAATTTCTCAAAACAATTTAACTGTAGGAGCTTTTTTCAGTTATTTAGCAGCAGCAGCTTTGTTAATTGATCCTATCGGTCATACTACCAATAACTATAACGAATTTAAGCAAGGTGAGGCTTCAGTTGATAGAGTATTTGAGTTATTAGCTATTCAACCGACGGTATTAGAAAAACCAATTGCCATTACTCTTCCATCTGTAAATGGCAAAGTTGAATATCGTGATGTTACCTTCTCTTATAAACCTGGTGAACTGGTATTAAATAATATTAGTTTATTAGTAATGCCAGGACAAGCGATCGCACTTGTGGGTGCTTCCGGTGCTGGTAAAACTACTTTTGTAAATCTGTTACCGCGATTCTATGATCCTGAATTTGGGGAAATTTTTATAGATGATGTCAATATTCGAGATGTGACATTAAATAGTTTAAGAAAACAAATTGGTATAGTTCCCCAAGAAACAATTATGTTTTCAGGAACTATAGCCCAAAATATTGCTTTTGGACAGGATACTTTTGAGATGAAAGCAGTGGAAGAAGCCGCAAAAATTGCTAATGCTCATCAATTTATTATGCAATTACCCGAAGGTTATCAAACTTGGGTAGGTGAACGAGGTGTGAATTTATCAGGAGGACAAAGACAGAGAATTGCGATCGCCCGTGCTGTACTATTAAACCCGCAAATTTTGATACTTGATGAAGCGACATCGGCATTAGATTCTGAGTCAGAAGCTTTGGTACAGGAGGCTTTAGAAAGATTGATGAAAAATCGTACTGTGTTAATTATTGCTCACAGATTATCGACAGTGAGAAAATGCGATCGGATTTTGGTTTTAGAAAAAGGGCAAATTGTCGAGTCAGGAAATCATGAAGAATTGTTAGCTTTAGAAGGGAGATATGCGCGATTTTATGCTCAACAGTTTAATGTTTAATTAAGTAAATCTGATATTATCCTAGCTGTATTATCCACTAAGAAAAAGCTGCTAAATAGGGCTTGCTGTTCGCGGAGCGTGCCGTCAGGCATATAAACCGAAAACCTATATATATTAAGAGTTGCAGAGTTAAAAAAGTGAATTAGGTGCAAGGAATAAGCATTGAAGCCATTAAAAACCTATCACTTTCTGAAATTTGAGACTATTCTTATCTCCTTCTAATTCTTCCTCCTGACTCCTGACTCCTGACTCCTGACTCCTAGCCTTCACGAAAAGACTTTTTCAGCAAGCCCTAATTACCGGAGATGTCTATTGGGGAGATGGGTCAGTTATCAGTAATTACTGTTTGCTGTCCCAATCCCTCATCCTTAGTAAACTAAAGGTGCTACATTACGCATTTGTCGTAAAGAATTTATACAAGCAGGACAGTCACAGCCAAACAAATCAACCGCCTTATTACTTTCTTCAATATTGAACTCTAGCATAAGAACATCATTAGGAGTCAAAGAATCTTCTGCTTGGGCTTGGTACTGTGGAATTTGAGCCAATACGGAAGCTCTAGCACAGACTAAACCTACTTTATGTTTATTGCGAATGCAAGACAAATTATCTGTACTTTGGGCTGTGCTTTCAGCTGGAAGTTCTACAGCTTGGGCTTTATTTACCATTACACCCATCGTTAAGAAAGAGCTAATCAACACAGGAGAAGAAAACAAGCTTAGTATAAATTTGTTCATTTTTTTATTTGACAAAAGTCCTTGAATACTCAGGATAAACGATTAATTCTTTCAATTCAAGAGCAGATATATCAGGAATATTGACACTCCCCGGTCTAAAGACACGGGGATTCTGAAGAAGTCCAAAAACGGACTCTTAAAGGCGTATTTAAAGCGCCACCATAGACTCCATCAAGATTTAATCCCAACGTTGTCTTTACTTTTCTGAAAATATTTGCTGTGGCATTAGCATCAGTATTAACATATAGTAATCCTATTTGATTTGTAATTATTGCCAGAGTCAGATATCCGATTTCTCTAAGCTTGTTGTTCATACACAATAAATAAACAAAAAAAATGTCCGCACGAGCGGACATATATCAGGGCTTCTGTCACTTTTGTTGGCTACAATCATGTATGAAACATGATGCTTTTATTGTTAATTATAAAAACTAGAATTTCAAGTATTTATTACTATTTAGCCAGACATAATTACTGGAATTATATCTTTTTTTTGTGAGATTTTAGGAAAAATTACAGATATTTAAGCCGACTATTTATATTTGGGGTAAGCATATTCTCATGATTTTCTAGAACGAACATATAAATATAAAATGCTCTTAATAAATAGCTAGATTTATTAGATAACAAACATTTGTCTAACAGCATAACACAACTAACTAAAATTAGTCGTTTATTTGTAGACATAATTCCAATATTTATTTCTTGGAATTTCTCAAATTTTCTGATATTTTTTACTTACAACTTAAATGTGGTCAGGGATAACAGCCGATACAAAAATTCTCACAATTGTTTGTTTTTTATTCCTACTTCATTCTGTAATTGTCGTCACTATTCCTTTGGGAATATAAATTAGAAATTAGAAATTACACATTAAGACAAATTAAGAATAATAACGCCGTGGTGTATAAACCCGGATATCTTTTTCACTGGTTTCTATTTTCCGCGTTTGAGAAGAACCAACAATAATCAAGGTTCGCATATCGGCTTCTATTGGTTCTAATTGTTCAAGGGTAATAACTTTTACTACTTGTCCTGGTCTGCCAAGATTCCACCCTAATATAACAGGAGTATCCGATTTTCTATACTGTAGTAAGATATTTTTTGCCTCTGCTAATTGCCAAGTACGTTGTTTAGAAACAGGATTATAAAATGCGATGACAAAATCACCTTGGGCTGCATTTGTGATGCGTTGGGCGATAATTTCCCAAGGTTTCAAAATGTCAGAAAGCGAAATTACACAAAAGTCATGTCCTAAAGGTGCGCCAATAGCTGCGGCGGTGGCTTGCATGGCGGAAATGCCGGGGGCGACTTGAATATCAATGGTTTGCCATTCTGGTTGATTATATCGGTCTATGACTTCAAAAACTGCGGTGGCCATGGCATAAATACCGGGGTCTCCTGAAGAAACTACTGCTACATATTTACCCTCTGCGGCTAAGTCTAAGGCCATTTTTGCCCGTGTTTCTTCTTCTCTGTTATCAGATTCATGAATTTTTTTACCATCAGCTAAAGCACCAATTAAATTAATATAGGTTTTATAACCAACTAAATCAGTAGCATGACTGAGGATTTCTTTAACTTCAGGAGACATCCATTTTGATGCACCAGGTCCTGTACCAATGATGGCTAATTTTCCCTGTGGTTGTCCGATGGTTTGGGGGTCGATAATTTGGGGATAAATGGTAATTGTAATCTGGGAAAATGGAGAACAAAAGGATTTACTATTTGCATCTGTCCCAGCATAAACAACAGCTTCATGTAAGCTGTATCCTTGTGTTGTCAATTCTGTCAGTTGACTGACTTTAAAAAATCTAATTGGTACTTTGAAGATATGAGCGATATTTTCAAGTATGGGATTAGTCGCTAGATATAGAGGTGCAAGAATAACAGCGACTGCTTTGGGGGAAACCTGCGCGTCTTCTAGTAGTTCGTAAATTTGGGTAAGTGTTTCTGAGTTGGGAGAATTGATGGCGATTGCAATCTTGGCGGGATGATAAACTAAACAATTAGTTTGAGAAATCGCGGCATTTTCTGTAACTTGAATAGTTAACTCGCCATTATCATCAATCGGTAAGTTACTTTCACTCAACCAAGGTGCTATTCCTACTAATTTAACTTTTGCCCCTGCTAATAAGTCAGCAATAAATTTTTTTGCATCTTCTGGGTTAGCTAAATGATATCCAGGAGGAGGAGATAGCAAAGCTGTTTGAAAACGCAAATCTCCTGTAGTCGTAATCGCTGCTTTTACATTTAAAGCTTCTGCAATATGACGTGCTAATTCATTTACTCCATTCAGTCCACCCAAAAGCGGGACAACGGCACTACCATCTTCAGCTACAGCTAATACTGGCGGCTCTTGACTTTTATCTGTAATCAGTGGTGCTAAAGTTCTAATCAAAATTCCAGCCGCACAAATACCAATTATCGGTGTTCCTGCTGCGAATAACTCCCGCAGTGTATCGCCGAAATTTGTGAACCTCACATCCACTTCATCGGTACGACCAACTAAACCGTATAACTTAGCCCCTGGTAAATTATTTGTAATTTGCCTTGCTACTGTGACACTATTTTGACCCAGTATGACAACGGCAGGTGCAACCCTTGTTTTCATTTAATTAATATTTAATTTATATTTACCTAATTATTATTAGATAGTTCTTCCTTATCAAAATCAATCATAGCAGATTTTTTGGTTGAAGTCAATACTCTTAACTTACTATTGCGCTGAATTTTGATCAAAATTTAAGTGGGTAATGGGTAATTTTTGATCATTCTTCGGCCTTCTGCCTCCTTAAAGCTTCTGCTTAGTAGGTATGATAATCATCGAGAAATAAGGTACTGCTTCGGCATCAACTTCATCTAGAGGGATGATGCGTTGTTCCGTAGTGGTTGCCCGTTCAATATATTTTGCCCGTGAAGTGAGTCCTAGTTGATGCAAGACATCACGCACTTTAGCAAAATGACGACCGAGTTTCATAATTGCAGCTGCATCTGTAGCTAAAAGTTGGGCAATTAGCATTTCTGTGGGCAGCGTGGCGGGTAGAACTGTGAGAATGTCGTTGTAATAGGTGAAGGGTACACCCAAGGAGACTGGACAGGCCATCAAAGAAGAAATACCAGGGACGACTTCCGTTTGATAGTGTGCAGATAAACGGGTGAAGATATACATAAAAGAACCGTAAAAAAACGGATCACCTTCACAGAGTACAACGACATCCCGACCAGCAGCTAGATGTTCGGCGATGGGTTCAACTTCTTGGTCATAGATGGATTTGGCTTTTTCTGGTTCTAAAGCACGGGGAAGATGGTATAAAACCTCAATTTGATTACCGGGTAAATATGGCGACACAATTTTTCTAGCGATACTTTCCCGGTCTACGGCTGATTGATAGGCAATAACAGAGGCCGAACGTAATAAGCGTAATGCTTTTAATGTCAAAAGTTCTGGATCTCCAGGTCCGACACCAATTCCATACAGACGGCCTTTTGGGTTCATATTTCTTCCTCTGTGGCTAAGGCATTAACAGCAGCAGAAGCGATCGCACTGCCGCCCCGTCGTCCATGTAAAGTTATAAATGGGACATTGCGGCTATCTGCGGCTAAAGCGATTTTTGATTCGGCTGCACCGACAAACCCCACGGGAAAGCCTAAAATTAATGCCGGACGTGGTACTCCTTCATCTAGCATTTCCAGTAATCTAAATAAGGCTGTGGGTGCATTACCAATGGCGACTACTGCCCCTTCCAGATGAAAACGCCATAGTTCTAAAGCTGCGGCTGAACGGGTATTTCCCAACCTTTTGGCTATGGTAGGAACTTCGGGATCATTCAAGGTGCAGATAACTGCGTTCTTGACAGATAATCTTTTTCTGGTGACACCTTCGGCAACCATACGACAATCACACAAAATGGGTGCGCCAGCTGCCAAGGCTTTTCTCCCTGACTCTACTGCATTTCGTGAATAGGCTAAATCAGTGGCAATATCCGGCATTCCACAGGCATGAATCAGACGGACGGCAACTTGCGCTACATCTTCGGGCAGAATGTCTAAGTTAGCTTCTGAGCGAATAATGGCGAAGGATTTTTTGTATATTTCGTTGGCATCACGTATATAATTAAACATAGTTCTGAGATTTGGGATTTGAGACTTAAATTGATTGAACAGTGAACAATTGTTTGAGTTCAGATATATCATAACGATTGGCAAATTCTCTAAATGATTCTTGAGAATTAACCCGGTTACTTTTATACATTTTCAACATTTGTTCCATCAGTTGGGGTAATTTCGCCACACTTACATAATCGCAAATTTGACGACCAAATTGCTGTACAGTGTCGTCAGCAAGATAGACTTGATATCCTATCATTGTTTCATTTTCTGCCTCAAGATTCACACCAAGTAATGTAATATCACCTTGATGATGTTGAGCGCAAGATTTAATACATCCACTAAAGTGAATATTAATGGGAGAATCTAAGGTAAGTTGAGTTTCTAAATATTCTCCTAATGTTAAAGCGTGACTTTTTGTATCTGTCGCAGCAGCAACACAACCCTGTTTACCAGAACAAGATACTAACCCGCTTTTAATGTTTATAGCTGAATAACTAAGTCCTAAATGGGTAATTTGTGTTTCCACTTCCCAAATGTGCTGTTGGGGAATATCAGTGATTAATAAATTCTGCCAAGGTGTCAGTCTTAGATTACCATTACCATATTTTGTGGCTAAATCGGCTAAACCCCGAATTTGCCAACTTTGTAACCGTCCTAAAGGTAAAACAACTCCGATATAGAATAATCCTAATTGTTTTTGGCGGTGAATACCCAGATGGTATAGATTTTGTTGTTCATAATTCTGTATTTCTGAATTTTTGCGTCCATTGATGAGATTTTGATGCTTTAGTTGGGAATTTAATAAATTTTTATATGCAGTTAAATATTCTTGAGCTTGTTGCAGATAATTTTCCCAACCTAAATTATGAATAACTTCTCGTAAACGTGGTTTACGTCGGCTACTAGAATCTGTATGTTGTAAATACACTGCCGCTAAAGCTGCTAAAACTGGAATACATTCTTCTGGATGTAACAAAATTCCTGTATTTGTAGCTAATTTTCCTTTTTCACTAGCACAAATATTCAAAATGAAGTAAACTGAATTTAGTCCCCATTTCCCCGTAGGAAAGAACTTAGGTTCTTTCCTACCCCCCTCATCTCCTAGAACAGCAACAAAAGTGATGTCGTTGGGGCAGTTTTTGACAGAAAGTTTACCACCACCATCAAAACAAACACTGAATTTGGCTGAAAGTCCCCCCAAATGTGAATTAGCGGTTATATATTCATCCCAAGCTTTCACTAAGGGACGAGTATCAATTAATTCTTGATTGTCTATACCCGCCGTGGGACTGGTCATAATATTGCGAAGATGGTCTACAGCGGGATTAATAGAACCTAATCCTAAATTTTGCAAACGCTGGAGAACTTCAATATTTATTTCTTGTTTAATCTCTCTAATTTGTAAATTAGCCCGATTTGTCACATCCACATATCCTCCGCCATAATTATCTGCTATGTTAGCAATAGTGCGGAATTGGTCACTACTCAAAATGCCCCCAGGAATTCTTAAGCGAGATAAGATGCCATCTTTAGCCGTTGTAGTGTAAAATAAACCTGGACAGGTAGTAAATGCGCTTAACAAAACTAGAACCCCTTCCCTGTGCGACGCAGAGATAGAACTGATATAGATTTCCCTAGAGTTGGCATTCTGACTCGTTCAATTTCGGATTTTAGATTTTGGATTTTTGGTTTTCTGATTACCTGTATTGATTACAAGCTTTATCTCAGTATTAACCATCTAAAATCAGCAATCTAAACCCTCAAATTGCTTTACAGCTGCGGCACAGTCCCGGAATTTAACCAGAGTTTCCCAAGTCTAAGAAATAGTAGTGTACCACAAGAGAAGATTTATTGGTGAAAATATTTGCAAAATTCTCTAGATTACCAACTTATTTGTTGTCAAAACCTTGCGGTATCTAAGGAATTCATCACTGATGCAGGATTAAATTCTGAAGACTTTTGACTAGGGAAGTCATTCTTTTGGTTGATATCTAAGTTAAAAATCCCTCTTCTTTAGTCAGAGGAAAATAATTATCTGTTTATTTAAAATGAGAGAAATGAGGTTAGTCAAGTGTAAAGTAAAACCAAAGCAAAGAAGTATTATAACTGATGAGGCATTGGTAATAGGTAAATAATGTAGAAATGTGGGAATGTGAAATTGTTATATTCCCTATTTGATTGGAATAATAAAAACATGAAAATACCACCAGAAATCACTTATCGTAATCTAGAAAAATCAGAGGCAATTGATAATTTAGTCCATGAAAAAATTGCCAAGCTTGAGCATATTTGTAATTACATTAATAGTTGTCATATTGTGATTGAAAAAATCCATGATAGACCCCGTAGTGGTTCTCCTTATCGAGTAAGAATTGATCTGACTATTCCCCCTGGACATGAATTAGTAGCACAAAGAAATCCCGGTGAAGGTATTCAATATCAACCTTTAGATGCAGTAATTAGAGAAACCTTTGATGCTATGCGTCAGCAGTTAACTAAAATTACTCAACTACAACGTGCAAGTGAACAAGCTAACAGATATGCAGAAGTAAAAGAAACTACAGCTTTTGTGACTAAATTATTTCGAGAAGATGGCTATGGATTTCTAAAAAGTTTAGATGGACGGGAAATATATTTCCATCATAATAGCGTTTTACATCATGATTTTGAACGATTAGAAATTGGTACGGGTGTGCATTTTTCCTTAGAAGAAGGTGAAGAAGGACCCCAAGCAAGTACAGTAAAAATAGTTGATAAACCCGGTGTTCGTGCTGGTAAATCATCAGAAACCATAATTGAACCGCCCTTAGATTGGCAGGAATAATTGTATGAATATACAAGCTGATGAAGTGAAAACAATTGCATCTCAATTGCTGGCTGCAATGCTATCTAATCCTCATATTTATCCCCAAGTTAGTGATGAAGGATGTTGTGGAAATATGGAGCAGCAATTAATTATTATATCTGTAGAAATGGCAGAAAGCTTAATGGAACATATTGAAAAAACTCATTCCCAAAGTGAACGAAAATTAGTATCTCAGCAATAAATAATGTAGAGCCGTAAGAATTCATCTGAGGAGATAAAATCCTCGATTTCTTTTGTTTATTGTGTCCCTAAGTGATAAATTGATCTGGTAAAGTCGGGGATCTGGGTATGAACGATTGCTATAGCTGAATACTTACATAGATCCCTAATTTATGTACTACAATAAATCAGGGATCTGTTAAATATTTTAACGGTGTGAGAGTTCTAATAAAGTAATTGTTTGTGGTCTAAAGCTTGATGGACTTTCCCAATAATTGGCTTTATTAATATTCAATTTTAGCAAAGCAATGTTTGGCTCATCTATTCCTGCATGAAACCAAGTTTGTAATTCTGGTTTCCATTTTTCTTCTAATTTATTTCTATCTCTCACAAGTTCTGCTGTACCGGAAATAGAAACATATCGCTGTTGTTCAGGTGAAGTAAAACTCACATTTACTTGTTGATGGTGTTCAATTTCTAATACCTTATGGGAATTAGCAAAGGTAAAGAACCAAAGTTTACCCTCTGCGTCAATGTCGCTAAAAATAGACATAGGACGACTGTGCAAACTACCATCATCATCGACTGTGGTTAACATCGCTGAGTCAATATTTTGAATCAGTGTACGCAATGTTTGAATTTGTTGATTTTGGTTTGGTGAATTTGTCATGGAACTATTTTTATTAAGTAAAGGTTATTGAATATCCTTTTTAGTAATAAAGTTTTTAGGTTTATATTGCATGAATCTAGAGGTGTAATTCTCATGTCATTAACTCAGCTAGTTGGTGTATCACTAAAGTAATAGTATAAGATAAAAAAGGTTTTTATTTTGCTGTTTGCTCACAAATACTTCTGTTACTTTAGGATGATGGAAATAGGTTTAATTTTAATTAAACTTTGATATTGATTGGCTAGATAACGTGATATTAATGGAGATTTAAAAATGACATCAACATTAGATACAATGGTTGAAGGTTTGACAGCAATAGTTTTCTCACCTTTGATTTTACCTATTGCATCAGCAGTCAAACAACCTGTAGTTCAAAATACTATCAAGGATGGTATTCTTTTATCGAAAAGGGTTAAGGATGCAGTTGCAGAAATGGGTGAAACTTTGGAAAAAGCAACCGCAGATGCGAGAAAGGAAAAACCAGCCAGTTTAAAATCTAGAACTTATCCAAACTATGTCACAAATGGTAAGTCAGAAGCAGCAAAAGATTTTATAAATATCATATCTGATCTCAATACAGATGTGGGAAGAATGACAAATGGTGTTGCTGATTTACGAGTGATATTACCTGTAGGAATAGGTTTACTTTCGATCCAACAATTGCTCAAAAAAGGACTACAGCTAGAAGAAATACCTTGGTATATATTGGCTTGGTATGCTTTCGATATTTTTACGAGACTGAATGTTGAGGATGAAACTCAATTAACGAATTTATCAATTAATACGGTTTCCATGGAATTTCAGGAGCAACAAAGTAGTGATTCAAATAATACACAGCAGTGTCAAAGGGAGAGCTAGATATAAAATTAAGGAACTTTATCATTCGCAGTGTTTAAAAACATATTTAGAGCGATCACTTGTCAACTACTCAGAAATTATTTCTGTTTCTGCTAATGTCTTAACTAGCAATATCTTGGTGTTTTTTAAACAGGATATTAGCTATAAAAAAATTGCATTTTTTATTGAAAAAGCTTTATCAGATTATCAAGATAAGGCTGGATTTATTGATGTAAAAACATTAGCAAAGGTTACTCAAAAAGATAAATTAACTGTATCCAATCACGAGCAAAAAACCGAAAACTGGCATTTAATGACAGCGGATAATGTTCTACAATCATTAAATACTTCAAACATTTCAGGATTATCCAGTATAACTGCTAATAAACACCTGAATAAATATGGTAAAAATCTGTTATCAACAACAGTAACACGCTCAGAAATAAGTATATTAACTGAGCAATTTAAATCCTTACCAGTTGCTTTATTAGGTGTTGCTGCCGGAATTTCTATTTTCACCGGGGGAATTATTGATGCTGTAGTAATTTTGGGTGTAGTTGGTTTAAATGCTGCCATTGGTTATCTTACAGAAAGCCAGTCAGAACGCATTATTAATTCCCTAAAAAATCGCTCAGAAAAATCAACTTGGGTAATTAGAGATAATAAATTACAAGAAATACCTACAGAAAATGTAGTATTAGGAGATATTTTAGTTCTTAAACCTGGTAGCTATATTGCCGCAGATGCCAGAATTATTGAAGCTGAAAATTTAAGTATTGATGAATCTGCTTTAACTGGGGAAAGTGTTCCCGTCACTAAAAATACCATATCATTAAATAGTGAAGATGTGCCTTTAGCTGATCGCTTGAATATGATTTATAAAGGTACATTAGTAATTAATGGACAGGGAATAGCAGCGGTAATTGCTACAGGACAATTTACCGAAATGGGTAAGATTCAGCAATTAGTAAGTGAAGCAACAACAACCCAAACTCCCCTGGCTAAACAATTAGATCAAGTGGGTAGCCAACTTGTTTTAATTAGTATGGGATTATGTGGTTTAGTATTTGGAATGGGGGTTTTACGAGGATATAATTTATTAGCAATGCTGCAATCTTCTATATCTTTAGCAGTCGCAGCAGTTCCCGAAGGTTTACCAACAATTGCCACCACAACCCTAGCTTTAGGCATTCGTGATATGCGAAAAAATCACGTTCTTGTCCGCAGTTTAAATGCAGTTGAAGCTTTGGGTTCTGTACAGACTATTTGCTTAGATAAAACCGGAACTCTCACAGAAAATAAAATGTCTGTAGTGGAAATTGTCACCGACAGTAAACACATTCAAGTAACTGATGGTGAATTTATTGCAGGTGAAGAAACTATTAATCCCTACACTTGTCATGAACTATTAAAATTGATTCATATTGCAGTTCTTTGTAATGAAAGTGAAGTTAGTCAAAACAATAATGGTGAATATCGGGTTACAGGTTCAGCTACAGAAAATGCTTTGATTCACACAGCGATTAGTGCGGGTGTAGATGTAATAAAATTGAAGGAAAAATATCCTTTGCTGCAAACTAATTTGCGTTCAGAAAATCGCAACATGATGAGTACGATTCATGATACTAATAATTGTCAGCAAATGGTGGCAGTTAAAGGAAACCCTGCGGAAGTTTTACAAGTTTGTCATCGGTGGCTGAAAAATGGTGAAATTATACCTTTGACAGCAGAAGATCGGCAAAAAATGGAAATAGAAAATGATCGTTTGGCAGGAAAAGCATTAAGAGTTTTAGGGATAGCTTATGGTTATAGAGAGGAATCTGAAAATAACAATAATCATGAATCAGATTTAATTTGGTTGGGTTTGGTGGGGATGGCAGATCCAATTAGAAAAGGTGCAAAAGAATTAATTGCAAACTTCCATCAAGCAGGAATTGATACGGTGATGATTACTGGTGATCAAACTCCTACAGCTTATGCGATCGCCAAAGAGTTAGAATTAAATCGACATCCTCAATTAGAAATTCTTGACTCTAATAACCTCAATAATCTCACACCCGAAGCATTAGCAGCACTCAGCGACAAAGTTGACGTTTTTGCCCGCATTAGTCCTAGTAATAAATTGCAAATTGTTCAAGCATTGCAGGCATCAGGTAAAGTGGTTTCTATGACCGGTGATGGCATTAATGACGCACCCGCACTAAAAGCCGCCCAAGTCGGTGTAGCAATGGGTAAAGAAGGTACAGATGTTGCCCGTGAAGTTGCTGATATTGTGTTAGAAGATGACAGATTAGAAACAATGATGATTGCTGTTAGTCGGGGCAGAACAATTTACAACAACATCAGAAAATCTGTACATTTTCTTTTAGCTACAAATCTCAGTGAAATTATGGTGATGACAACTGCTACCGCAGTCGGTATTGGTGAACCTTTAAACGCAATTCAACTGCTATGGTTGAACTTAGTAACTGATATTTTCCCTGGACTTTCTTTAGCTATGGAAGCACCAGAAGCAGACGTATTAAATCAACCACCTCGTAACCCTAATGAAGCAATTATTAAAAATACCGATTTTGGCAGAATTGTATTTGAATCTGCTGCCATATCTATTAGTACCTTAGCTGCCTATGGTTACGGTATTTCTAAATATGGAATTAGTCCTAAAGCTAGTACCTTAGCTTTTATGACTCTTACTTCTGGACAATTACTACATACTATTAGCAGTCGTTCTGAAAAACACAGCATTTTTAGTAAGGAAAAACTACCATCTAATCCTTATTTAAATACTGCTATCGTTGGTTCTTTTGGTATTCAACTTTTGGCTTTAGCTGTGCCACAGTTACGGAGTTTGTTGAAAATTGCACCGTTAAATATAGGAGATACTGCTGTAATTGCTGGTGGTGCTGTGTTGCCTTTGTTGGTTAATGAAGGGAGTAAAAAAATAAATTAAATCATGATAGTAACGAACCGCAGAGGCGCAGAGAGCGCAGAGAAAAGAGAGGATTTTTTTTATGAAGAAGGATTTTATGTTTACGTCGGAATCTGTTACGGAAGGGCATCCTGATAAGCTTTGTGATCAAATTAGTGATGCTATTGTAGATAGGTTTTTACAACAAGATCCTTATGGGAGAATAATTACAGAATGTGCAGTTTCTACAGGTATTGTTTTTATTGCTGCTCGATTTGAACCTAGTGCTAATGTAGATTTTACTAATATAGCACGACAGGTAATTGAACAGGTTGGTTATCAACAAAAGGAATTTAATGGTAAAAATTGCAGTATTTTAACTAGCTTAATAGAATTGCCTCCTGATGAACATCATTTATTTGATGAGAAAAATTTATCTGATGCGGAAATAGAAAAAATCACTGTTACTAATCAAGCTACGGTTTTTGGTTTTGCTTGCAATCAAACTTATAATTTTATGCCTTTACCAATTTGGTTAGCACATAAATTAGCTAGACAAATTAGTGAGGTTAGAAAGCAGAAAATCCTCCCCTATCTCACCCCAGATGGTAAAACTCAGGTAGGTGTTGAATATAAAAACCGTAGACCTTTTAGAATTCACAGCATTGCAGTTATTGCTAGTCAAAATCAATCTGAAAAACCTGATTTACAACAATTACGTGATGATATTCGTGAAACTGTGATTTCTCCTGTGTTTGAGAATGAAAAAATTAAACCTGATGCCAAAACTAAAATATTTATCAATCCTGATGGCAGATTTATTACTGGTGGACCAACTACTCATGCAGGTTTAACAGGTAGAAAAAATGCTATTGATACCTATGGTGAATATTCTAAACATAGCGGTTCGGCGTTAAGTGGTAAAGACCCGATTAGAATAGATAGAGTTGGTGCTTATGTTGCCAGATATGCTGCTAAAAATGTTGTTGCTGCTAAATTAGCTGATGAATGCGAAGTGCAATTAAGTTATTCTATTGGACTTTCTCGTCCTGTGAGTGTGCAGGTAGAAACTTTTGGAACTGGAAAGATTTCTGATGAGGAAATAACGGCAATTTTAGAGAAACATTTTGATTTTCGGTTAGCAGGAATTATTAAACAATTTAATTTGAGGTTTTTACCTTCTTTAACTAAAGGTGGTTTTTATCGTCAGCTTGCTGCTTATGGTCATGTGGGTAGAAGTGATATAGAATTGCCTTGGGAAAAGGTGGATAAGGTTGGGGTGTTTTAGACTAAATCTATCTTTTGTTAAGGTTGTTATGAAATATTTAAGTTAGGGAATAAAAAAATAATTCATCCTAATATATTTAGGATAAATTAAATTTTAAGCAGTGATTAAACCTAGCTTTGTTAATCTAATAGTTAGTGCTTGAACACTAACAGCAAATTCATCTGCTAATTCTTTCACAGCTTTATCATCATCAGGTGGCAGATTACGAACTTTTTCTATCAGCACCGATTCAGGCATCAACAATTCTGCGGCAAAAGTATTTGCTTCTATTTCTTGTCGTTTAGTTCCCTCCGATGCTTTCTCATCTCTAAAAAAGACAAGTGATGAGTCAATAAAAACATTAGATACAGTATGGTGTAGTAAAAAGTGTCCTAATTCATGAGCTATAGTAAATCTTTGCCTATTTGGGTGATGGTTATCATTGATACCAATTATGGCATAACTATCTTTAATAACCAACATTCCTGATGTTTTATCTTCTAATTTTTCTTTACGGACGCTTATATTGTGTTCTTTTAAAATAGCATCTAGCTTAATTGGTAAAGTATCACCAAAGCGTTCTAGTATTTTTTGGGCTGCTTGTTTTGCTTTCCTACTCATTAGTTCTTCTCCCCTAATTATTCTTCCATTAGCTGCTGGAGAAATTCAGCAGTTTTAGGAAGTTCTTCTTTGACTTCATCTTCTATTGTCGTTGATTTTGTATTGAGATTAGTGACTTCGGCTTCAGTTGGCAATATCGCTGCAACCTTTACATCTAAAACTATACACAACTGATATAGCACATGGAGCGGTGCTTTCTGACGGCCAGCCTCAATATTAGTGATTGAGGTGCGTAGTACACCTATTGCATCTGCTAACTCAGCCTGAGTCATACCCATTTCGGTACGTCGTTGTTTTATGCGTCTACCTATCTGCTGATACAGGTTATTTTCGTTGATTTTCATAAGGTTAAGTATGAGTGTTTATGCTTACCTAGTCAAATGTCAATATAAACAACATAATATTTTGTTTTTGTGCTTGACATTAGGTAATAGCTTTGCTAGGATAGGTGTGTTAACTTTCATAAGTAATAGCACTATGTATCTTGCTGAACCAATTCAGATTCACTTACAATGGACTCCTGGGAACAATCACGTCCTTCCTTATAACAGCATCACTGTCAGATCATTTGTGCCGCCGTTAGTAGGAGGAGTCTATATTCTCTACACGCTTTCAAAGTTAAATAGGCGTTATTATTCGTTCTATGTTGGAGAATCTGAAGATTTACGTGGTCGTTTACTAGCTCACTTAGCCGAGTCAGAACAACATAAAAATGTACACATTTACAACACTGTGCAAACATATATCTGTGGTTTCGAGTTTGCTGTTATTTCGCCTACTAAGAAAACGATACTGAGAGCAGCCGAAGCAGCTATCTACTACAATTCTCCGGTCTCATTCCGGTATAATGACGAAAGAAGGCTATCGTATAACCCAAATTACAACTTTTTGGGTATATAAACTTATAATTAGGCTTATATTTGATGTTGCGCCATGACTTGAATATAATGGCTTGACGGCAATTTAGAGTTAGATAAGACATTATATGTGCGATCGCATTTCCACACAGAATATAGTTATGCGATCGCCTCCTAAACCTTATAATCAAGTTATAACCATGACATATTTTTTAGACACAGGCTTTCAGAAATTGAACGACCCAGAAGAAGGCATCTATAATAATATGGAGGCTTTCAGTAGAGGCAACTTGAAAACTGTAGATATACAACTTGAAGAAACCATTCTGGAAAAAGCACTTGCTTTGGCAAAGTCCCACAATTTAGACTTGTCACAGTTGATTGCTTACGCAATTGATAAACTGGCAGTAGCTGAACCAGAAAATTACCCCTTACTAGGATTATTTGCTGATGATCCTGAATCAGTAGATGCGATGCTAGAAGAAGTAATGAAAGATCGAGCAGCACACCCATTAAATCAACGTTTTGGACAAAGTAATACTTGACACTGACATTCTTTCCGAAAGCCTGAAGCGCAGAAACCAGCGTGTTGTATCCAGGGCTATTGCTTATCTAACTGTTTTTGGTCGTTATACTATCAGCACTATTACAGTCTTGGAAATTGTCAAAGGCTGGCATAAGCTGCAACGAGAAGATAAAATTCAGGAATTTTTTGCCCAAATTTCTGTTGCTGAAGTGTTAACAATGCAACTGGCTGAGGCTGAGTTAGCAGGACGAATTTATGCGGATTTAGAACGCACAGGGCAACCAATAGGACTTGCTGATGCTATGATTGCAGCGATCGCTATCCAACAAAACTTAATTTTAGTTAGCGGTAATTTATCTCACTATCAGCGTATTCAAACATTGGGTTACAACTTAAAACTAGATAACTGGCGAATATAAACACAGTTTCATAAAAGCAGTCATAATTGAGAATTGAAATGTAAGCATTCAAATATAAACTGAATGCTTACCTATGCTAAATTGATATTAATAATGTTCGGTTAAGAGTTTTTGTAGGTTGGGTTAAGCGACAGCGCAACCCAACAAAAGTCCGTAAATATTGGGTTTCCTAGCGTCAACCCAACCTACCTAATTTAATGTTTTTAGCTTAACCGACAAGTATTGAAATTAATATCACATCACTGCTTGATTCAACTTACTTTTTCTTAGCATAAACTAAAAGACTCTTGTATTTTTCAACTAGATAAATTTTCCCTTGGGCTGTAAATGATTCAATGATTTCTTCAGCTTTAGCATAACCAACTGACTGTGTATAGAACAGTATTTTCCCGTGAGGATTCAATTTACTGAGAAATAAATCAACCATTGATTCATCATTATGATGCACAAAGGGAGCATCTTCAGCCATATAAAATTCACCAATATGAAAGAGTGCAACCACATCTAACATAGGCAAAGAACGATCCGTGAGAGTGTAAATATCTGTACAAAGTACCTTGTAAAATTTAGCCAATTGGCGATTTTTACGACACATTTGAACATAAGCTTCATGTTCGAGAATAGAAGCAGTAATACCAATGATTTCATTGGGTTTATCAAGTTTCTGATTTTCTAATCCTAAAATGTGATGAGACCCTGTACCAAAATGAAATACAGTCTGATCTTGAATATTATACTTTTGCAAATATTCGATTAATTCCAGATCACATGGACAGAGGTGCGGTTGTAATCCCCATGAGGATTTTGTGCGGTAGTAATCATTACCAACCCAGTGTGGTAAAACAGGTTGACTCAAACTCACTGAGTAGTACAATTTAGCTAATTGGCGATTGCTGAAAACAAGATCACGAATCGTTTTTCTAACAGTAAGAACCATCTGTTAACCCTCAATAGTTTTGCAAAAGTGAATGGGATTGTGATATTTCAGCTACTAAATCATTCAAGACATTCTGCTAAAAATGTTGATATGTGTTTTATGCTTGATGAGCATTAGCTATTTAGACTGCTCACAAGTTGATAAAATGACCCTGTTTGAGTACCAAAAAACTGGAGTAGATGCGGTTTTAGATGTCAATTAGCCAGGGAGAATTATCTTGTAGTTCAAGTCACCTACCAATTGCATCAACTTACTTTTTACCTTGAAGATATTACCTCCAAGAATTTTGGTACTTTATTTGTAGTAATGCAGGTCAGCTTAACATAAAAAAAATTTGCAAAAATAAAGATAATATCAAGTTAATATAAAAACTTGTTCAAGTTTTCGTAATATATCATTTGTGTTCCCTATTATCACCAAGTAAAATATCTGACTTTGTATGAATATTGCCTTCCTGATTGCGTATTCTCAATTATCCAATTTTGACTTGATTTTTATATAAATTCATTCCAGGTAAGTAAGTCGGCACGAAAAACCCAAGGTATGTAACAAAATCTAAAATCCCTGAAAGTCTCTTCCCTTTTGCCTCTTGCCTTTTTCCTTGCCATAACGATAAATTTTAACGCCTACCTACTTAAACCTCTTTGGGGAACAAGATTATCTCCTGCAAATCCATCTAACTATTTTCTCAAGGTAATAAAACTCTTTCTCTATCAGGACTTATGCAACTGGTATATTGGTAGGGTGCGTCAGATATAAAAAATATGTTTATTTGCAGGATTCATGCAGTCTGACGCACCCTACAACAGATTTTTGGTGTGACACGCAGCTTTAGTCCTATCTATTTTTCGTCCTGTACAAAGGAAAGGCACAACTGATACTAATTAAAAGCCCCTGATTGCTACCGCAGCAAGTTATATTAGAAAAGGTGGCAAATGGAAATTACACCAATGACAGAACAACCCAACACAGACTCATTACAGACACCAATTGATGAACCACAACCCAAGTCAGAGAATGATTCTTGGAGAAACCGCATTACTAGTGTTGTTAGCAAAACTACAAGCAAATTAACCCAACTTCTACCTGTAGACCAAGTAACACAGACCGTAGGGCAATGGTTTAGTGTCAATGATGCCCAAGTTGCAGAGATTTTAGCAACTATCCGCACTCAGTTACCCACTACAGAAGCTTTATTAATAGGAAAACCCCAAACTGGTAAAAGTTCAATTGTTCGGGGTTTAACAGGCGTTTCTGCGGAGATTATCGGCCAGGGTTTTCGTCCTCATACTCAAAATACTCAACGTTACGCTTATCCTTCTAATGATTTACCGTTGTTAGTTTTCACTGATACGGTGGGCTTGGGAGATGTTAACAAAGATACAGAAACAATTATTCAAGAGTTAATTAGTGATTTACAAACAGAAACTACAGGGGCTAGAGTTTTAATTCTGACTGTTAAAATTAATGATTTTGCAACTGATACCTTGATAAAAATTGCTCAAAAGTTGTGTCAGCAATATCCAAATATTCCCTGTTTGTTAGCGGTGACTTGTTTACATGAAATTTACCCAACGGAAATAGATAATCATCCTATTTATCCACCAGATTTTGAGGAATTGAATCGAGCATTTACAGAAATAAAAAATAATTTTGCAGGTTTATATAATCGTGCAGTTCTGATGGATTTTACTTTAGAAGAAGATGGTTATGATCCTGTTTTCTATGGTTTGGAAGCACTGCGAGATAATTTAGCTGAACTTTTACCGGAAGCAGAATCAAAAGCCATTTATCAATTATTAGATAAACAAGCAGGTGAGAAATTAGGCAATATTTATCGAGATGCTGCAAGACATTATATTTTACCTTTTTCCATTATGGCAGGTACTTTAGCCGCAGTACCTTTACCTTTTGCCACAATGCCTGTTTTAACCGCTTTACAAGTTTCAATGGTGGGACTGTTGGGTAAATTATATGGTCAGACTTTGACACCATCTCAAGCTGGGGGTATTGTCAGTGCCATAGCGGGTGGTTTTATCGCGCAAGCAGTTGCACGGGAATTAATTAAATTTATTCCTGGTTTTGGTAGTGTTATTGCCGCATCTTGGGCAGGTGCTTATACCTGGTCTTTAGGTGAAGCTGCTTGTGTTTATTTTGGTGATTTAATGGGTGGGAAAAAGCCTGATCCCCAGAAAATTCAAAATGTAATGCAAGAGGCTTTTGAAGGGGCAAAAGACCGATTTAAGGCTATGAAAAGTTAGAACTTCAAGAAGTCAGAATAGCCTCAAATTAGCCAAATATTCCCTAAATTACTTGATAGAAAATTCACAAAAACAATTTAAATCGTGCTAATTGATTTTCAATGGTCAAGGTAAGGATTTTATTCAGTTCAGCCCTATCTGTAAATTGTAAGAGTTGCTGCGTGGGTAAATCAAAGGGAAATTGTCCCTCTACTTCTGGACGTTGTTGATGTGCTAGTAAAATTTGTTCAGACCGCTTACTTTCAATAGCATAACCCATTTCTACGCAAACATTAGGACTGGGAATTAATTGACAGGTTTCTTGGCCATCAATGCTTGTAATAGCTGTAATATCAGCAATAAATAACAAACTCTTACGGATTTTTCGCATCATGGTGCGGTTTAACCGCAGAGGTGCATTTTTAAGACGTGATGATTCTATTAATGTTAGAGGTAAACGGGATTTTTTATTTAAAATTTTCAAACTTTCTTGCAATTCTTCTCTCAGTAAATCGCTTGCTTGTGCATACTCAGTTTGATAACAGAAAAAAATGGTTGGTTCTAACTGCGCTAACAAAGCCTGTTTAGTCAAATAAATTTCATGACTGATTAAGTCAATGTTGGCTACACAATAACCACCACTACCCTCTATATAAAATTCTATATTTTCGCCTTCCAGATAACGCCTAAACCAAGTTGATGATTTGACTTCATCACTATCTTCTAAAAAATCGGCACGTAATCCTGATTTGAGCAGGCTTTTCTTACTGAGACGAATGTCTGGAGGACGTTTTTCCAATTCTGTAATTGGCTCATAATCCTGTAGATACCACGCTCTGAGCGCAATAATTGACATAAAATGCTATTTAAATTGTCTTTTTCTATTCAATTTTAGTACAAACTTACGCATTAGTGATTGGTGATTGGTAAGAATTTTTTACCCATTACCCATTACCTACTCACAAACACAACAACACCCAACATCTACTAGCTTGGTTTTTCCCTCCTCTTGTTTATTCTAGCCAGGGATGTACTACCTTTCATCATCTTGATAAACAAGTAATGAAAACCAGTCACATTGCCCCCTGATTCTCAATAATTTGAGGGAACATAAGCGTTCGCGTTGGGTGTTGTATGGTTTTGACGAGACAGATAGGAATTTAACAGCGTTTTCAACCTCTCACTACATTTTCAACTTTTTCAACTTTACTCTAGCTGTTTAATCTGCCAGGGAAGCTTTTTTCTTTAGCTTCAATTATTAGAATAACACCTCAAAATTTGGTTGGAGATATTTGCAACTAAACTTTACTTTTAGAGTAAAAATGAGTAAAGAAAAATTTAGCAACTAGGTTCATTAGTGACTTAAATAATTTATTGGCAAGGGTTTATATTTTATTGCCATTTGATAGTAATTACTCATCAATATTTTAAGTTTTGAAACAACCCCATTCACAGGATGATTTTAGACAGTCATTAGTCATTAGCAAAAGTTTCTGCTCTTTTCTCTTCCCAATCCTCAATCCCCAATCCCCAATTCCCTCCTGGCAATTTCAGAGGAATTTCAATCCAAAACTCTGTGCCTTTCCCCGGTTCTGATATACATTCCATCAGTCCACCGTGTTTTTCTACAACAATTTGATAGCTAATTGCTAATCCTAGTCCTGTACCTTTACCTACAGGCTTTGTAGTAAAAAATGGATCAAAAATCCGCTTTTTTATATCTTTACTCATGCCTGGTCCATTATCGGCAATGCTAATTAACAAATAGGGATTTTGTGTGGAAACTCTGGTAGAAATACGAATAGTTGGTAAAGGTTGAGTATCAGTTAATTGGGGCTTTTGTTCAATCTCATCTGTTAAGACATCAATGGCATTGTTAATAATATTCATAAATACCTGATTCATTTGTCCGGCATAGCATTCTACTTTTGGTAAGTCACCATAATCTTTGATGATCTCAATACCGGGAAAATAACCATGTGGTTTAAGTCGATGTTGTAAAATCAATAAAGTATTATCAATACCTTCATGCAAATCAACACGTTTATTTTCAGCTTCATCAAGACGAGAAAAGTTGCGTAATGATAGGACTATTGAACGAATTCGCTCTGATCCTACTCGCATTGATGACATGATTTTTGGTAAATCCTGCACCAAAAAATTAAAGTCGATGGCTTCCATGGTGGAGCGAATTTCACTATTTGGCTGGGGATAATGGGACTGGTAGAGTTGTAAAAGTTTGAGCAAGTCTTCGCTATAATTACTGGCATGACAGAGGTTGCCATAAATAAAGTTAACAGGATTATTTATTTCGTGAGCTATACCTGCTACTAATTGTCCTAAACCGGACATCTTTTCTGTTTGAACTAATTTAGATTGGGTTTCTTGAAGTTGATGCAATGTATGTTCTAGCTGTGCAGCTTTAGCTGTGGCTTTAGCTTCGGCTATACAGCTTTGTTCATAGAGTTGAGCTTGCTGAATAGCAATTGCTGCTTGGTCTGCTAACTGTTGTAGTAAGTCAATTTCTGCATCCTGCCAAATTCTAGGAGATTCACAGTGGTGGGCAACTAATAAACCCCAAAGTTGCTTACCCATTTTGATGGGAACAATTAAGTTGGCTTGGACTTGCATACTGACTAATAATTCTCGATGGCAATTACTCAATGTATCTGTGTAGATATTATTAATTGCCCTGACCCTACCCTCTAGGTAAAGTTGGATATACTCTTGAGGAAAACATTCTGATGATAACTTCAGTCCTAAAACTGATTGCCAATTACCATTAACTTCTTCTACAATTACTTCACCATCAAATTCACTCATTAACTGATAAATTATCACCCGGTCAGAATTGAGTAAGGGACGGACTTCTCGGACAATAGTTTGAAGAATGGTATTCAAATCTAATGTTCTGCGAATCTGATCTGTAACTTGTTTGAGTGCTTTGGTTAACAGTAAAGTTTTTTCGATCTCAGCAGTTTGTTCCTGTACCCTGATTTCTAGATTGGCATTCAGCATCTGTAGTTCTTGGTGTGTTTGCTGTTGATGAATTGCCATTGAGAAGTTATGACATAAAGCTTGTGCTAGTGATATGTCTTCCATTTCCCAAGCAGGTGCTTGTCCTTTTTTTTCTTCTTTCCAAACTTCAAAAGAAAGACGGGGTAATTCTTGATGCTTATTTTGGTCGGCTCTCCCTGCCCAGAGGATTTCGCTATCAAATTCTGGACGAAAAATAGTTAATACACCAAGAAAATTTTCCCGGTATTGTAGGGGAATTACCATTAATCCCCGAATCCGAGTAGATTGAAATGACAGGGCTAAGACTCTCAAATTAGTTTCTTTATATAGGTCGGAAATTGCTCTAATTTGCCCTGTTTTATCCTCAGCCATCCAGTTTTGCCACACAGGATGCTGTTCAATTACACTATTTGCTGATTCATAAGGTAGCTGTGGTTGTTTTCCACAGGTATAGAGTTCTCCAGTTTTCTCAATATAAAGTCTGCCACCTATGCCATGAAAAGATGTAGTTGTTGTTTCTAATGCTTTTTGGACTTGGATTGTTGGTAATTGATGTAAAAGTGTTGCCACTTGGTTAATAATAGCTTCTCGCTGTTGCTTGTTTCTGGCTTCACTGAGGAGGTTACTTTGAGAAATAGCGATCGCTACTTGATCGGCTATTTGTTGCACTACTTTGAGTTCTCGCTTTAAAACAGTGCGCGTTTGACTGTGATGAGACACTAGCAATCCCCACAGTTTTGGATGCTTTGATTCTCCTTTTGGGTCATATTCTAAAATTGGTACTACTAGGGAAGACTCTACACCCATAGCCTGTAAATATTGAATATGACATGGGTCTACTTGCCGATAGTTAATATTTTGTGTGAGTAAGGTTTTGCCATTTTTTGCTGATTTTAGTGGCGATAAACCAATTATTCCCGTAGCTACATCTACGATGGAACGTTGTCGAGCTAACAAAAACATCTCTATAGCAGATTGGGGAATGTCATTGGCTGGGAAATGCAGTCCTAATAATGATGGCAGACGCTGTTGATGAATAGATTCTGCAATGACTTCACCACTACCATCTTTGTCAAATCGATATATTTTGACTCGATCTGTTCTCAAAAATGAGCGAACTTCAGTTACAGTTGTGGTTAATATTTCTTGCAGATCAAGAGATCGTCTAATCTGCTTGATCATCCGATGCAGTAAAGTTTCTTGATCTAAGCTTTGCTGCCAACCATCTGGCTTATCGGTAAAAGTCATTACTAATCTTCACCTTATCAAAAACATATTTTTTTAAAACCTTTGTCTGATATGAAGTTATAACTTCAACACTTGTAGATTTATGATCTTTGATTTTATAAACTTTATTTTCTTTATCTTCTCTACATAATATCACAAATTTTATATCTAGTTTTTTTGATGGCTCTCAGTAAAATTACTTATGTATGCAGGTAAGAGGCAAAAGGATGCGATCAGATTCAGAGATGACGAATTTCCTCACGTACACTCATCAGAATTTTACCTAGATAATTTTGACCTGTTTTATCTGCACCACAGCCCCAAAAATAATCTGTGGGCGAGTTTTCCACCAGAACTTCATCCCCTGTTGCCAAAAGAACTGCTTGGATTCTCTCATGAGTGAGGAATTTTTTGAGTACGGCTAATCGCATCACATCAGTTTTGACTATCTCCCAGTCTGGGCGTAGTTTGCGAGTGCTACATCGTCCTAAAGCAGCCGCGACTTCAGGGGTAGCAGCTGCATAAATTAAGGGTATAATAACCTCATCTTTACTATTAACAAACTTTTGTGCTTGATAATAATGCTCAACTGTTGGCCAGTACATACCCTCGATTTCGATAGAGTGGGAAGAAAAGTTAGAAAAACAGCCATAAGGCTGCCAAGCTTTGTAAAAGTAAATAGTCATTTGAAAATTGCTCTTTATATACAGGTTTTGAGTTCAATCTTGCATAAGTCCTATAGAAATGTATCGAATGAAAAGAATTTCTGTGAATACCTCATTAATTGCCACAATACTTAAATATACATTTAACAATGTACAGTCAAGGGTAATACTAATATGTATATTACAAAATGAAGTGAGAAATGTGAGTGTAAGCTAGAATCAGTAGACTTTAAACATAGTCTGATGGGGTAGATTTAGGAGCAAATAACAGGAAGGGAGTATGGACAACAACAACTGGTTGGAACAGCTAATGATGCTGGGTATTGGTACAACCTCTTTAGTAGCAGACAAACTCAAGCAAGTTGGTGATGAATTGGTCAAGGATGGTAAGCTCAATCCTGAGCAAGCAAAAGTGGTAATGGATGATATTGTGCAGCAGTTAAAGTCAGAGCAGGGTAGCTGGGAAGTGCAGATGCAACGACAAATGCGAAATATGATGCAAGATTTGGGGGTGGCGCGTCAGTCAGAAGTAGATGAATTACGAGGAAGAATTGACCGTTTAGAGCGTCAGGTGCGCGATTTAGAAAATAAGCTTTGGCGCTAGAATACCTATTGTGATTTAAACTGATTTGTGTGCTGTCGGTAATCTAATTACCAAGCTACCTATATGGGGAGGGCAAATTTTGAAAGGAATTTTACTCAGCGTGGTGTTCATGCTGGTGTGTGTTGTGGCTTTAGTGTTAGCGCAAATGGGTGGTCAACAGGATACTGCTATTGCGACTAGCTTAACTCAAACTCCACCAGCAGCTACTGCTGTAATTGCAGAAAAAAATACTCTGATAGCGAACAATACTATTATGTCTGACGCAAATGTCGTAACTACCTCCTCTGGATTGAAGTATATTGAGTTAGCAAAGGGGGATCAAACTGGAGCGACTCCTCAAAAAGGACAAACGGTTGTGGTTCATTATGTTGGTACTTTAGAAAATGGTAAGCAGTTTGATAGTTCACGCGATCGCGGACAACCCTTTAAGTTTAAAATTGGGATCGGACAGGTAATCAAAGGCTGGGACGAAGGACTGAGTACGATGAAAGTAGGCGATCGCCGTCAGCTAATCATCCCTCCAGAGTTAGGTTATGGTGCGAGGGGTGCTGGTGGAGTCATTCCACCTGATGCTACTTTGCTTTTTGATGTAGAATTACTGGGTATTGAGTAATAACTGGGAACTGGGGACTGGTAAAAACTTTTTCCCCATTCCCAATTAATAATTATTTGGTCGAGCTAGATTTTTAAACTTTGTAAACTGCGGATCAAATAAAAGTTTCACAGTTCCTGTTGGTCCGTTACGGTGTTTAGCTATAATCACTTCTGCTATTCCCCGATCTGGTGTATCTGGTGAATAATATTCATCACGATAAAGCATAATTACTAAATCTGCGTCTTGTTCAATTGAATTGTGAACAATGATATTATTAGCAACAAAATTATGTAAATAAGGAACTGTTAAGTCAAATACTTCTTCTTCTCCATCTGGTATGATTGACACAATTTCATCCCAATATACATCATTTTCAGCTAAATCTATCTCTTTGGTTGTGTACTGTATAGCATGACGTGGCAATGTACAACCATCACCAATTAAATGTCCTAATAATGCAACCTCAGCAGAGGTCATGGTTTGCTTACCAGGACTAGAAATATATCTAGGCAAACAGAGATGTTGTTGCAAATTTAATTCATCTAATCTTTTCCAACCATTAATAGTTAAAAATTGATGATTGGCAGTAGCACGAATTTTTCTACCTAATCGAGTTTTTAATGTAAATACTGGTTTAATGCCTGTAGAAAATGCGTTAGTAACAATAGCTTTTTCTAATTTCATTGTATTTTCATTTAATGCCCAAACGGCAAAGCCAGATTTACCTGCTAAATCTTTAATTGGGATTGGTATTCCATCATCCGCTAATGTTACTAAAGAATCACCTGTTAAACAACCCGATTCTCTTAAATCCGATAACATTGGTCGTTTATTGGTGCGTGCTTCTACACCGCGACTCAACTGAGATAAGGCAATTACTGGAACGGATAATTCACGAGCTAAACCTTTTAAAGAACGGGTAATTCTTGATAATTCTTGTACGCGATTATCTCCTGCTCCTTCCATTAATTGCAAGTAATCTATGACAATTAATCCTAGTTCTGTATTCTGTTCTGCTTGCAGTCGTCGCGCTTGACTCCGCATTTGAGTAACTGTAATATTCGGAGTGTCGTCAATAAAAATTGGCATTTCTGAAAGCATACCAATTGCCCGACTTAAAGGTTCCCACTGGGTTTGGCTAATGCGTCCAGTCCGTAAATAACTACTTTCAATTCCGGCTTCACTAGCTAATAGTCGCTGTACTAATTGTTCTTTGGACATTTCCAAGCTGAAAACTGCAACTGGTAATTTATAACCAGCAGCAATATTATGAGCTAGGTTTAAGCAAAATGCCGTTTTCCCCATTGATGGCCTACCAGCGACGATAATTAAATCAGAACGCTGAAAACCGGTGGTCATGGCATCTAAATCATAAAAACCGCAGGGAATACCGGGTAAAGCGATGCCTTCATGTCGTTTTTCGACTTCTTGAAAGGCATTAATTAAGGTATCAGAAATGTGAACTAAACCTGATTGGGGTTTTTCTTGAGTAACGCCAAAAACTTTCTGTTCTGCTTGATCAAGGACAATGGGTAATTCTGTTTGTGTCTCGTAACCCAATTGTACAACTTCATTACCAGCCTTAATTAATTGCCGTCGCAGGTATTTTTCCATAACTAACCCTGCTAAGGAATCAATGTTAACTGCTGATACTGTCCGGTCTACCAAAGTTGCTAATTTATTTCTACCGCCAATGCGGGTGAGTTTATCATTGTCAGTTAACCAACTGGTGAGAGAAAGTAAGTCTGTAGGTTGATTTTGAGCGTGGAGAGTGAGGGCAGCTTGATAAATATCTCTATGGGCATTAATATAAAAAGCTTCAGGAATGAGGCGATCGCGAACTCGACCTACTGCTTCTGGATCTAAGAGAATACCCCCCAAAATTGCCTCTTCTGCTTCAATATTTTGGGGTGGTAGACGGTCGCTACCATCGCTTTGAAAACTCAGTTCTTCAGCCATAAGCGATTTTGGATTTGTGAGCAGGTTTTAAATAAATACAGGTTTTAAATACAGGTTTTAAATATTAGCTTAACTTGGTAGTTAGGAGGTAAAAGGCACAAGGTAAAAGGCACAAGGCAATACGTCATTCTCTTCATCACCCTATAACTCTCTTACCTGCCACCTGTTACCTGTCACCTGTCACCTGACTTAGCTGGCAACAACTTCGATATCAATTTGTGCTGTTACTTCAGAATGTAGCTTAATTTCGGCTTTGTATGTACCCAGGTGATTAATATCAGGGATAGTAATACCACGGCGATCAATTTCTTGACTGGTAGCGGCTTGAATTGCTTCTGCTACATCTTGGGTGGTGACTGTACCAAAAATAGCTTCGTTTTCACCTACTGACTTGGCAATTTTCAAGCTACCAACTTTTTCTAGGGCTGCTTTTTGCTCTAGTGCTTGCTGTTGGAGTTCTAGTTGGCGTTGACGTTCTTGTTCACGACGACGTTCTACTTGTCTGAGAATACCAGGAGTAGCATGAGCCGCTAAACTCTGGGGAATTAGGTAATTACGAGCATAGCCGGGTGCTACATCTACTAAGTCGCCGGATTTTCCCAGCTTGCTCACATCTTTTGTTAAAACTAACTGCACTCTTTTCGCCATTGTTTTTCTTTTTTCCTGTAAAATCTATTAACTTGGGTGTCAGCAGGATAGCTTACAAAAGTGTAGCTTGACCTTGAGCGACTTTGAATATATCCCAAAGACTAAATATTATAGCTAATTATGGGGGGAATTCGCAACACTAAAGTTCTAACAATATTTGATTATTCGTAGATGGAAGCAACAGCAAAAAAGATGCAGGATGTCATTGACACGCCCTGCTCTAAAGAGACGGGGATTCTACATTCACAGACTCGCCAAGTCACAATAACTATATTTAGGATATAAATGGGTTAAAAACAGCCATAAAATAGGTTCAAATACGGTTAACTTTCTGATTTCGATCCTTGCGTTTTTGTCAAAGTTGTCAACTTAAATCAATTTGAAAATATAAATCCCGGTTTGTGGTTCGCTGATTCTGATATTTTAGTAATCTGAAATAATTGCTCAGGTTTCAAGGCTTCCCGACGGAGGTGTTGATAACAGCTAACACAATTTGAATATTAAAACATCTACATTTATGGCGCTCCTAGTTCAGAAATACGGTGGTACATCTGTTGGTTCTGTTGAACGTATCCAAGCGGTTGCACAACGGGTTGATAAAACTGTCAAAGCAGGAAATTCCGTTGTTGTCGTTGTTTCCGCAATGGGAAAAACCACCGACGGACTCGTTAAACTAGCTAATGAAATCTCTAAAACTCCTAACCGTCGGGAAATGGATATGCTGCTTTCTACTGGGGAGCAAGTCACCATTGCTTTACTGAGTATGGCTTTGCAGGAAATTGGACAACCTGCTATTTCCATGACTGGCGCTCAAGTTGGAATTGTTACCGAAGCTGAACATACCCGCGCTCGGATTTTGCATATTGAAACAGAACGCGTGATGACGCAGATTAACTTAGGCAAAGTGGTTGTTGTGGCTGGGTTTCAAGGAATATCTAGCACCAGAGAAATGGAAATTACCACTTTGGGACGTGGTGGTTCTGACACTTCTGCGGTGGCTTTAGCAGCAGCTTTAGGTGCAAATTTCTGTGAAATTTATACAGACGTACCAGGGATTTTAACTACAGATCCGCGCCTTGTCCCGGAAGCCCAGCTAATCACAGAAATTACCTGTGATGAAATGCTGGAATTAGCTAGTTTAGGCGCTAAGGTGTTACATCCTCGTGCGGTGGAAATTGCTAAAAATTATGGCGTTCCTTTGGTGGTAAGATCCAGTTGGACGGATCAGCCGGGAACTTGGGTGACATCGCCAAAAGTGCAAGAACGGGCGTTAGTCAATTTAGAATTGGCTCGTTCTGTGGATGCGGTAGAATTTGACATAGACCAGACTAAGATATCTTTATTGCGTGTACCAGATAAACCAGGGGTAGCAGCGCGGTTATTTGGGGAGATTTCCCGGCAAAATGTTGATGTGGATTTGATTATTCAGTCAATTCATGAAGGTAATACTAATGATATTGCTTTTACCGTAAATACACCAATATTAAAAAGGGCGGAAGCGGTAGCATCAGCGATCGCACCAGCTTTGAGAAATCAACCTAATTCCGATGAGGCTGAAGTTTTAGTAGAAAGTGATACTGCAAAAGTCAGTATTTCTGGCGCGGGAATGATTGGCCGTCCTGGGGTTGCAGCCAAGATGTTTGCTACATTAGCGGAGGCTGGTGTGAATATTCAAATGATTTCTACCAGTGAAGTTAAAGTCAGTTGTTTGATAGAGGCTAATGATTGCGATCGCGCGATTTCTGCCCTTTGTAACGCATTTGAAATCACTGCTTCTCCTGCTGTCCTCAGTTCACCTCCTCCCGAATCTCCCGCAGTGCGTGGTGTCGCTTTAGACATGAATCAAGCCCGGTTGGCGATTCGCCAAGTTCCAGATCAACCAGGGATGTCCGCGAAATTGTTTGGTTTATTGGCAGAATATAATATCAGTGTAGATATGATTATTCAATCACAACGCTGTCGGGTGGTTGATGGTGTAGCGCGTCGGGATATTGCTTTTACTGTAGCGAGGATGGATGCAGAAAACGCCCAGCGGCAATTAACCCAAGTAGCGGATCAGTTAGGATGGGGTGAGGTAGTTTTGGATAGTGCGATCGCAAAAGTCAGTATAGTTGGTTCGGGGATGGTAGGACACCCAGGTATTGCAGCGAAAATGTTTACAGCTTTAGCTCAAAATCAAATTAACATCCAAATGATTGCAACTTCAGAAATTAAAATTAGCTGTGTTGTAGGACAGGATGAAGGTGTGAAAGCTTTGCAAGTTATTCATGCAGCTTTTGGTTTAGCTGGGAGTGAAAAATTTGTAGTACCTGCATAACAAATAGATCCCCGATTTATTAAATAAATCGGGGATTTGATATTTCTATAAAATGCCCAGATAAACACAGATAAAGATGGATCAATCATTGAATTTCAGAATTCTGTGCAGCCTTACATAAAATTAGAATAAGTCTATAGAAATATATATTTAATATGCCTTTTGATGGAAGATCGTCATCATAAAATTATGTAGCCTAGCTAGTATACAAAACACTTACTCAAAAAACTCCGTTTCATCTTATTTCTCTGTGTCCTCTGTGTCCTCTGCGGTTCGTTTTAAAACTTTTAGTAACCTTTTTTAAATTGAATTTTCCAGACTTCTAATATTGAACAAATCAAAAATAGATTATCAATCATGAATGGATTAAAAGGCAAAAACACCCTGATTACTGGTGCAAGTTCAGGAATTGGACAAGCGATCGCTGTTAGACTGGCACAAGAAGGTTGTAATATTGCCATTAATTACCGCAAAAGTCCAGTCGGTGCAGAAGATACCAAAGAAATGGCCTTACAAAAAGCTTGTGCAGATATCGAAAATTGTGGTGTCAAGTCGCTGTTAGTGCAGGGTGATATTTCCCAGGAAGAAGATATTATCCAGATGGTAAATACTGTAATTGAAAAATGGTGTAGTGGTAATTTGTAATTGTCCTTGAGGGTTTCTCACTAACCACACCCAACCGCTACCAAAGCGATCGCCTCCTGCTTGATTAAATTGGTTTCTAAATTGCTCAAAACTGCCAAAGGTTTGGTTAATTTCTTGGGCAATTTCTCCTGTTGGTTGTCTACCACCTTGAGGACTCATTATTTGCCAAAAAATCGTATGGTTGAGATGACCACCGCCATTGTTACGTACTGTTCTGCGAATATCTTCAGGAACACTATTTAAGTCACGCAGTAATGCTTCTACACTTCTATTTTGTAGATTCGGTTGATTTCTTAAAGCATCATTGAGGTTATTTACATAAGCTGCATGATGTCCATCATGATGCAGTTTCATTGTTTCTGCATCAATGGCTTTTTCTAATGCGTTCTCAGCATAAGGTAGTGGGGGTAATTCGGCGGGATTTGTACTCAGTGGGCGATCAAGATAACCTACGGGGCGTGTATCAGTTACAGGTGTGGTTATTTGTACGGGTGTTGCGGTGGGAATTTCTGGTAACTCTACTACCTGTTGAGGTTGACAAGCAAATAGGGTAAATACTAAGAAAAATCCTGTACAAAACCAAATAAATGGTTTCAAAAACAATGTTTTCATGATGGATTTAACTAGAGTAAAATTACTAAAATTACTATTTCTTAATTCATGCAATTGGGGCTACAAGTCTTAAAAGAATTGAGTTGATAATTGTGAGAGTAATTGAACCTAGTAAAGCACTCCAAAAGCCATACCGTAACCTAAAACCTGGTACTATTGCAGCTGCTAAAGCAAAGATTATGGCATTCAAGATAAAAAAGAATAAGCCGATAGTGAGAATAATTACTGGTAAGGTAAAAAAGGTCAAAATTGGCAGCAAAATAGCATTCAAAATCCCAAAAACTACGGCGGTAATAGCCGCTATACCAAAATCATCTATTTCAATGCCCAAAAATGGCAGTTTAGAAATAATCAAAAAGCTCACAGCAGTAACTAGCCATGTAAGAATAAGTCCGGTCATAATTATTTCTCTTTTTTTTAATAGGTCAGAATTTAGGAGTTATAATTGTGATAATTTGGGATATTTTGTTTAACGCGAAAATTAGACAACATTACAAAACCTTTGACTTGACAGCCTAATTCTTCTAACCAGGCGACTAATTCATGATTACTATTAGATAAAATGGTATAATCTTGATCATCTTGGACTAAAGTTAGCCCAGTTTGAGTATTTTCAATGCGCGTGCTGATATTTCTCATAAAGCGTTCCTCTAATGATTTGGCTAATTCTATGGCTTGAGATTCCGCTACTCTTAGACTTAATAAATTAGCATTTTTTTCTACTGCAATTTGTTGCAAATGGTCAATATTCCTAAATTTGCGTTTTCCAATTGTGCCTTGAGTTGGTATTAAAAGTGCAGCCAAGCCATCGCTTAATTTTTGCTGATTTAGTGCAAAATAATTCCAATCTCCATAAGCATATAAGATTAACCCTCCTTGACTATGAGGTAAAACGAGTTCTGAATGCAAACCAAGGTTAAGAACGTAGACAAAAACTGCTCCTGCTGGCTTCTTGGGAGGTATGATCAGTGGGGGAGTAAAAATCCAAATTAGCCCAATAGAAGTAACAAATGCTAATGTAAATAGTGCAATTCGGCGTAACCGCATGGCTGCACTAATTTCTCTGAATTTTGGCAGAATAATTATTTTAATGTTAACTTAATTTGGCAGGTTTTAAAACTATCTATTGGTAGATTTAAACTATGTCTAATGGTAGAATATTTGTAAGGATTTAGGAGTTAGTCAGGTTCAGCATTGCTAAACCCGTACAGAAGTCAGAATATTTGCTGGTAATTTAGCACTTAGAATTACTAAATGAATCTAACTATGAATTCGTGGTTCTGGGTGTAAAGTTGCTAAGATTTCACTTTCTACAATTGCTAATTCATCCAGTCTTTGCATAACTTTTTCTCGGTCAAAATAGGTATCTGCTAAAACCCAATAAGTGCCAAAATGTCGCGCTTCTGATGACATTAAACCGCGATAAAATTTAGCTAATTCTGGTTCTGGACAGTTCGCTGCTAAAAGTCCTAAACGTTCGTGACTGCGTGCTTCAATTAAACCAGTAACTAATAAATTATCTAAAAATTGCTCTGGTTCTTTTTTTCTGACTTGTGCTTTTAAACTTGAACCGTAAGGAGGTGCTGATAGTGCTGCGAGGGGAATATTACGACGTTCTAGCCATTGGTTGACGAGTTCAAAATGTTCTAGTTCTTCACGAGCGATCGCTGTTAATTCTCTTACCATTTTAGTATTAGAAGGGTAACGAAACATAAAATTTAAGGCTACACCTGCGGCTTTGCGTTCACAGTGGGAATGATCAAGTAAAATAATATCTAAATTTGCGATCGCTTGTTCTATCCAAGCATCACTGGTAGGTTGTTTGAGAGCGTTAATAGTTGGTAAAGGTGAACTTAGCACAATTGGTAATTGGTAATTGATAAGAAATTAGTACCTATTATACCAATTTTATCTGATGCTGTACAAAATCAGAAAATCAATTAATTTATCCGCCTTTATCTGTGTTCATCTGCGTTTATCTGCGGTCAATTATTATTGATATTTGACTCTATACAACTTCAATGTAAATTGATATGAGGTAATCATCCACTCTATATTGTAGATTGCAGATCAATGAGGTAAAGAATCAAAATTGAAACCTATACACAAAGCCAGTTTTACTCCTGACTCCTGAATTCTGCTGTATTTTAGATTAATTTCTTTACCAATTACCTATTACCAAATTACCAAATTACCAAGCTATTGGTTGACGATCTCTAAAAAAGTTACCCGTAGCACTTCCATCGGAAAGAGTCGCTAACCAAACAATAGTATCAACTCCTTCTTCTAGGGTACGGGGTGCTGCTGAACTTCCCATATCAGTTTTTACCCACCCAGGACAAACGGAATTCACTAAAATGTTATTGGTTTGCAATTCATTTGCTAAAATGCGAGTGAGAGCATTTAACGCAGTTTTGGAAAGACGATATCCAGGATAACCACCTTCCATATCGGTTAATTGTCCCATCCCAGAAGAAACATTCACAATTCGTCCATAATTTTGAGCTTTCATTAAGGGAATTAACGCCTTAGTGACTCGAAACACACCATAAACATTTGTTTCCATTGTTTTTTGCAATGTTTCTATCTGAGTATCAAAAATGCTATTTCCTTCATCTCTTGAATCTAGCAAAATACCTGCATTATTTATTAAAACATCGAGTTTACCAAATTCTTTTTGAATGAAATTTGCTAATTTTTGGCAACTTTGATCACTGGTAACATCTAAAGGATGAAATGTGATATTTAATCCTTCATTTTGTAAAATTTGCGTTGCTTTTTGACCTTTTGCTTCATCTCGACTGGTGAGAATTACATGATATCCCATTTTAGCTAATTGCCGAGATGCTTCAAATCCTAAACCGCGATTTGCACCAGTAACAACAGCTAATTTTTTGGTGCTGTTCATGCTAATTTTCTCCTGAATAGAGAGGTTATTTACAACTTTCTATTTACTAAAGTTGCACTAGCTTGATCAACTGGCATGAGGATGATTTCATTAATATTAACGTGAGCAGGTCTGGTAGCACAGAAAAATACAACATCAGCGACATCATCAGCAGTAAGGGGAGTAACACCTTGATAAACTTTTTTTGCTCGTTCTGTATCCCCATGAAAGCGGACTTCACTAAATTCTGTTTCCACCATACCGGGGTCAACGGAAGTCACACGGATGGGAGTACCTAACAAATCTTGTTTTAAGCCTTCAGTAATGGCTTTAACTGCGGCTTTTGTGCCACAATAAACATTACCACCGGGGTAAGTTTGATGTCCAGCAATAGAACCGATATTAATAACATGACCATGACCACGCGCAACCATACCGGGGACGACGTAGCGGGTAAGGTAGAGTAAACCTTTGATATTAGTATCAATCATTTCTTCCCAGTCTTGGAAGTCACCTTCATGCAGTTTATCTAAACCGCGACTTAAACCAGCGTTGTTGATTAAAATGTCAATTTCTGACCATTCGATGGGTAAATTATTTATAGCAGATTCAACGGATGAGCGATCGCACACATCTAACTGGAGTAAATGAATTTCTACACCATATAATTGATTAAGTTCTCTTGCTTTTTCCTCCAACTTTTCTAAGCGTCGCGCTGCTAAAATTAGTTTGGCATTTTCACGCGCAAAGACTTTAGCACAAGCAGCACCAATTCCGCTACTTGCACCAGTGATTAATACAGTTTGAGTGTTTAAAGATATCATTTTTAATAGTATCTATCGTTATCTATTTTTTTATATCACGTAGAGGCTAAGAATGATGGACATTTAGCATTTTTTATCTAAGTGATCAGCTATAGCAATCGTTCATACCCAGATCGAAGTTATTAGCTTTGCAAAAACGATATGGGTTATTGGATATTTAGTATATTCTCCTATTTTTAACAATGATCAATAGTTATTGACTTTATGTACTCAAAAAAGATAAGATTTAATTTAGTAGATACTGTTGAAACTAAAAAGTAGTGTCGGATTTTCTTGTTCTGATCTCTCTATTTTTTGATATTTTTCTTCTGGACTCATACTTAAACACTACTATATTTTTTCTCTCATGGCAGTATCCCTGACTTAGTTGCCTCAATATGTATAAAATAAAATTACTGATACGGATGTTCTTTTATGATGTTTAATGTGAAGATAGTTAAGATACTTAGCTGTATAAAATTAACATTGATGAAAAACATTCTTCCTTTGATCATAGGTACTGCTGCTATTCTAGCTAGTGCTACTCCTTCTAAAGCACTAACCTTCAATGTAAATCAATCATGGACTGGCAGTTTCGCTGGTAATGGTAACGTAGCAACACTAACAGGTACGGTAGATATTCCCGTAGGTAATTACACTAGAAATAATGGAAATCAATCATCTCCTTTTACAGGTGTAAATTTAACCTTGAATATCAATGGTGTTTCAGATGCATTAAATGCTTCAAGCCTTAACATTGTTAATACACTGGCATCATACTTCATAAATGTAAGTTCGGCAGATATAAAGATAAGTACCTCAGGTGCATCTGGCGCAGGGTCAAATTACTTGTTATTTACAAGCACTAGTACATCAAGTCGTGTCTTGTTTGGCTCCGATGCTAATCCTGCGTTCGTGTTTGGTAGTCTCAGTTCAGGTACTCTAGCAGTTACAGACAGCTCATTTCCTCTGACATTAGGTACAGTAGCACCAACCCCAACCCCAGTTCCATGGGAAGGAGCAAATCAATCAATTATATTTTTTGGGGCGTCACTTTTTATCGGATATAAAATTCTCATGAGAAAAATAGCTTATAAATCAATCATAAGCAATTAAGTCACACTCGTAAATTGGCAATATTATTGCTAAAAAAACTACCTTATTGCTGTTATTTGGAGTAGGGTAGTTTTTTATCTAAAATGGGATATCGTCATCATTTGTAACCAGCTATTCTCAGGCTTCAAAGGTTTCCCCGCTAACGTTATATAGAACCGTTCCTTGTTCAGCCGGAATTGATTTCAGAATTTATTCAGCAAACACACCCGCAAAAAAGTCCAATGTTTCCTTTAAAGCCTTGATGAAAATATCAATTTCTTCGCGGGTATTGTAAAAAGATAAACTTGCCCGTGCAGTTCCTGCTAAACTTAAATGACGGTGTAATGGTTGAGTACAATGATGTCCAGAACGAATCGCCACACCTTCTTGATCTAACAAAGTTGCTAAATCATTAGCGTGGACACCCTCTGCTGTAAAAGCGGCTAATGCGGCTCTACCTTCCCCTTGAGCATTAGGTTTTGGTCCGTAGATTCTGATTTGGGGTATTTGCGCTAATTGCTCGAATAAATAGGCAGTTAACTCGGCTTCATAAGCATGGATTTGATCCATACCGATATTAGTAAGATAATCTATGGCTGCACCAAGTGCGATCGCTTCCCCAATAGCCGGAGTACCCGCTTCAAATTTATGGGGTAATTCTGCATAGGTGGAATGGTCTAAAAATACCTCTGCAATCATCTCACCACCACCGAAAAATGGCGGCATTGCTTCTAGTAATTCCAGCTTACCATATAAAAAGCCAATGCCTGTAGGAGCGCACATTTTATGTCCAGAAGCTACTAACCAATCACAGTCAATTTCTTGAACATCAATAGGAGTATGGGGAACACTTTGACAAGCATCAAGTAAGAATTTTGCACCGGATTTGTGAGCAATTTCGGCTATTTCTTTAACTGGATTTATACAACCCAAAGTATTAGAAACATGAACGATAGACACCAATTTTGTTTTGTCAGAAATCAGAGTTTTAAACTGTTCCAAATCAAAAGTTTCTTCGGTCGTCAATTCCACAAACTTTAATATTGCACCTGTTTTTTGGGCGACAAATTGCCAAGGAACAATATTACTATGATGTTCCATTACCGAGAGAATAATTTCATCTCCTGGCTGTAAATTGCTCATTCCCCAACTGTAAGCAACTAGGTTAATTGCTTCACTAGCGTTCCGGGTGTAAACAATTTCTTGGCGTGATTTCGCATTAATAAATTTAGCAATTTTATCCCGTGCGGCTTCATAAGCATCTGTCGCTTTTGCACTTAGAGAATGTGCGCCACGGTGAACATTAGAATTATATTGTTCGTAATAATCACGCCAAGCATTTAATACAACTAAAGGCTTCTGAGAAGTAGCCGCATTATCGAGATAAACCAGGGGTTTACCGTGAACTTCCTGATGTAAAATTGGGAAGTCAGCGCGAACTTTATCACCGAGAGATTTGGTAGAAGTGAAGGTCATTTTTAATAAAGATTTCAGGAGTTTTTAGGTTTAATTACACCGGGCGGTTAGAAACCGCAGCTACACAGGCGAAACCCACCTTCGTGGGTTGAAAAACTTGAATTTTAGTCCACGAAGGTGGACTTCGTTTGTATAACCGCGATTTCTAATCGCCTTTCTAATCGCCAAGGCTATTTATTCGTGAGACTTGTAACAGTTCTCAACAAACTTTCTCGCAAAGAAGCAACAGGGATAAAGTTAATAATTTCCGTTGCGAAAGCATTAACTAATAACTTCCGGGCATCATTTTCATCAATACCGCGACTTTGCAGATAGAATATTTCATTATCCTCCAACTGACTGACAGTAGCACCATGAGCGCATTTAACATTATCAGCCGTGATTTCTAATTGAGGTTTGGTGTCAATTCTCGACTTAGATGATAACAGCAAATTGCGGTTTAATTGAGATGCGTCAGTTAACTGCGCCAGTTTAGGAACAAAAACCTTACCATTGAAGACACCATGAGCGCGATCGCCTATAATGCACTTATGTAACTGTTTACTCACACCATGAGGATGATTTAAAGACAAAGCACTGTGAGTATCAGCCAACTGACTATCAGCAATAACAGTCAAACCATTCAGCGTCGTTTCCGTTTGTTCACCAGTTTGCAAAATCTCCAAATTGTGACGAGAGATTCTCCCCCCAACAGTCACCGCATTACAACTATAACGACTATATCGCGCCTGAGTAACAGCAGTTTTTCCAATATGAAAAGCCGCAGCACCTTCCCGCACAATTCTATTGTGACTCACTTGAGCATTTTCATTTACCCAAATTTCCGTCACACCATTAGTAAAATAAACCTCTTCCTCTGCGTTCTCTGCGCCTCTGCGGTTCGTATACTCTTCAATTAAACATACCTGAGAACCACATTCCGCTACTACCAAACAACGAGGTTGAGAAATAATTGCAGACTCACCCGACACAGAAACAAATAATAGATGAATTGGGTTTTCAACCACCACATTTTTACCAACCCATACCACCGCGACATCATTTAAAGCCGCAGTATTCAGAGCAGTAAAAACCTCCTTCTCACCTTCAGCTTGCGCTAAATATTCCCGAACAACCTCACCAGGTAAAACATCCAAATTACCAACTTTCAAACCAGCAGGTAAATTTTCAGTATTAGATAAACCAGGTGCATAAACACCATTTACAAAAACTAACCGCACAGAAACTTCAGGTAAAACAAAATCTTCAACAGACGTTTCATTAAACGTCCCTAAATTAAATTCTACCTGTTTGAGTGGTGATAAATCAGTAAATCGCCATTCCTCCTCGCGGGTATTAGGGATAACAGAATGACGCACCCAATTAGCAGCACCGTCGCGCAAATCTTGTAACCAACCATCTGATTTTCTGGTAGTTACCCGACTTAACAAATCACTTAAAAAACCATCTCTATCTAATAGAGAATCAGGAATAGAAGTAAGAGAAACTGGAGTATTCATTATTATACACCCACTCCCAAAGCTTCTTCCAGAACCCAATCATAACCGCGAGATTCTAACTCCAACGCCAACTCCTTACCACCACTTCTAATAATTTGTCCCTGCGCCATAACGTGAACAAAATCAGGAACAATATAATCTAAAAGACGCTGATAATGAGTAATCATAATTGTCGCATTTTCAGCATTAGTTAACTGATTAACTCCATTAGCCACAATTTTCAGAGCATCAATATCCAAACCTGAATCAGTTTCATCTAAAATAGCTAACTTAGGTTCTAAAATAGCCATTTGCAGAATTTCATTCCGCTTTTTCTCACCACCAGAAAAACCCTCATTCACACTGCGGTTAAGAAAAGAAGAATTCATCTTCACAACATCCAACTTTTCCTCAACCAAATCATCAAAATCGAAAGCGTCAACCTCTTCCAAACCTTGAGCTTTGCGACGAGAATTATAAGCCACCCGCAGAAAATCCAAATTACTCACACCAGGAATTTCTAGAGGATATTGAAAAGCTAAAAATACACCATTTCTAGCCCTATCTGCTGCTTCCATTTCCAAAAGATTTTGTCCTTGGAAAACCACCTCACCACCAGTAACAGAATAAGCAGGGTGTCCCGCCAAAACCTTAGAAAACGTACTCTTCCCAGAACCATTTGGTCCCATAATTGCGTGAACTTCCCCAGCGCGAACCTCCAAATTCAAACCCTTTAAAATTGGAGTTCCATCAACATCAGCAGTCAAACCCTTAACCGACAAAATCAAACCACTATTCTCAATAATCATGTTCTCTCTCTTTATTCTCTTTACTCTGCGTACTCTGCGTCTCTGCGGTTCGTTCTTCTTAACCCACACTACCTTCCAACTTCAGACTCAACAACTTATCAGCCTCAACAGCAAACTCCATAGGAAGCTGATTAAAAACATCCTTACAGAAACCGCTAATCATCATAGAAATAGCATCTTCCGAAGAAATACCACGTTGAGCAAAAAAGAACAATTGATCTTCACCAATTTTAGAAGTAGAAGCCTCATGCTCAACCTTCCCCGTATTATTCTGAACTTGAATATAGGGAAAAGTATTAGCTTGAGCATTATCACCAATTAACATCGAATCACATTGAGAATAATTTCTCGCACCCTTAGCAGTAGGATTAATCTTCACCAAACCCCGGTAACTATTACTAGACTTACCAGCAGAAATTCCCTTAGAAATAATTGTACTGCGGGTATTTTTACCAACGTGAATCATCTTACTACCAGTATCGGCTTGCTGCATATTATTTGTTAATGCAACCGAATAAAATTCACCCACAGAATTATCACCAACCAAAACGCAACTAGGATACTTCCAAGTAATAGCTGAACCCGTTTCTACTTGAGTCCAAGAAATCTTAGAATTGACACCTTGACATAAACCACGTTTAGTCACAAAGTTATAAATTCCGCCTTTACCATTAACATCACCAGCGTACCAGTTCTGCACAGTAGAATATTTAATTTCCGCATTATCTAAAGCCACCAATTCCACAACCGCCGCGTGTAATTGGTTGCTGTCGTACATGGGTGCTGTACAACCTTCCAGATAAGAAACATAACTTCCTTCGTCGGCGACAATTAAAGTCCGTTCAAACTGTCCTGTATCGCCGGAGTTAATGCGGAAATAGGTAGACAATTCCATCGGACATTTTAGTCCCTTGGGAATATAAACGAACGAACCATCACTAAATACCGCCGCATTTAAAGCTGCGAAATAATTATCAGCAATGGGAACAACGCTACCTAAATATTTTTTAATCAATTCTGGGTGTTCTTGCATAGCTTCCGAAAAAGAACAGAAGATTACGCCTTCTTTAGCCAGTTTTTCTTTATATGTAGTGGCGACAGAAACACTATCAAAAATCGCATCAACAGCAACATTAGTTAATCGCTTTTGTTCATTTAAAGGAATACCTAATTTTGCGAAGGTTTCCAATAAAGTCGGATCAACTTCATCTAAACTGTTGAGTTTGGCTTTCTTTTGTTTCGGTGCAGAATAATAAATAATATCCTGATAATTAATAGGCGGATATTGGACATGAGACCAAGTTGGTTCTGTCATTTTCAGCCATTGGTGATATGCTCGGAGGCGATATTCCAGCATGAATTCCGGCTCATTCTTTTTGGTGGAAATCAGGCGAACAACGTCTTCGCTTAACCCACGGGGGATAGTATCGGCTTCAATATCGGTAACAAAGCCGTACTTATAAGGTTGGTTGACTAAGGTGGTGACAGATGCGCTCATCGTTTCTCTTGTGTTCTCTTTAAAGGACGGGCGACGGGTTGCACAAAGCTAATTCCCGTCTTGTGTTACCGATTCCTAACAGGACTGCTAGAATAGGTTTAACGACTAAAACAACTCGGCTGTTGTTTAATCTATTTTCATTGTACGATAGATTAACAACAACAATGTTGTTTAAGTTAAATTTTCAGAAAAAAAGTTTTTTATTTTGGGACGTTTGCGAAGCGTCTAGTAAAGAAGATGGCGACTACCCAGCAGACCTCAACTAAGCAGGATATCCTCGAATATCTATTAAAGCACTCACAAGCAACGGCTGTTGAGTTGGCGAACTTTTTCGATGTCAGTCCCCAAGCGATTCGCCGTCATTTAAAGGATTTAGAGACGGAGGAGCTAGTTATATACTCAGTATCAGAACAGCCGAGTATGGGCAGACCGCAGCACGTTTATCACTTGAGTCGGGGGGGAAGATCACATTTACAAAAAAGTGCTAACCGCTTAAATGATGGTTATGGCGAGTTTGCGGTTTCTCTCTTGGACACTTTAGCGGAAACTGTGGGACGTGACCAAGTAAAGTCTATTTTACGGAAACAGTGGGAACGCAAAGCCCAAGAATATCGGGAAAAAGTGGGTACTGGTTCTTTGCAGGAACGAGTTGCAACTTTGATAGAATTGCGAAAGGCTGAAGGTTTTATGGCAGAGTTTCACGCTGTGGAATCAGATGCTAGTGGTGCGGAAAGATTCATTTTTGTGGAACATACCTGCGCTATTTCTGATGTTGCGGAATCTTTTCCCAGTGTTTGTGGTCATGAATTGGAAATGTTTGCGGCTATTCTCCCAGATTGTACTGTGGAACGGACTCACTGGTTGATTCATGGTGAACATCGTTGTGGTTATTTGGTGGAGAAAAGTTAATTAGGGGTTATTTGTATGCTTCTATACCCACCCGGAAACCAATTTCCGGGATAATGGCTTAATTACGTTAAAATGTACTTGTGTTAACTAAATAAATTGTTACTTTACAAAACTATTAACAATATCTAAACTAAATAAAGATTTTTATTATTTTTCAGCTATATATTTTGCATCCACAACAGATTAAGGAACAACTCAAATTATTAATTGAGGAAGCATCAACCATAGATCCCAGTTTAGCAATTAGGTTAAATCAGATTAATAACTGGATTAAAGATGTTAAACCTGGTACATTAATGTCTAAACGTTTTGTTCTTTTGTTTTTACAACAATTTATTCGAGATACAGAAATTAGACTTGATATAAAACGTTTAACTTCTGAAGCAGAAAGACAAGACGTTTATGAATTAATGACACCTCCTGAAAGATACTGGTATGGTGAATTGTTTCCTAGATGGTTAAGTAAAAATGACCCCAAATTTCATATTTGGAGAAAAAAATTAATGTCTGGTGAGTTCAATCAGGAGGATGAAAAATTAATTAATTTGATTGCTGATGTCATTAAACTGAATGGTGGTCAAGCCTTACAACGCTATATTATAGACTTATCTATGGCAAGTGATATAATAGTTAGTAGTATTCAAGAACAACCCCTTTGTATTCAACTAACTAGCCAATCTCAAGAATTTACACAAGCAAAATCTGATGATTGGGAAAATACTTTGATTTCTTGGGGAATAGCAAGAGGATTATTTTTAAGTTTTAATCCTGGTGAAAGTGATTTTATCAATCAAATAGTTAATTTAGCACTAGATAAGAGTGATAATCTGAATAATGGTATTTATCAAAAAATAAATTTATAGTGTTTGGTTAGTTTGATTATGTATAGCAAAAATTTTCACAGAGGTAATTATGATTAACCAAGAAATTACTGAACGTCAAAAAAGACTAGAACAGTTTTTACAGCATTTAGAATCAGCCCGTCAATTAGAAGATGATATTATGAAATATGGGTTAGAAGCGGCTGATTTATATTTTGAAGATATAGATGGTGATTGGTTAGAAACTTGGGGAGATGATGACGATGAACCCGGTTATATTGAGAAAATTACTACTTTCTTAGAAAGTGATGATGTGGTTGCGGTGGAGGTAAGAAAACGTTTACAGAATAAATCTCATGATGAAATTATTGCTGGTTTGGAATATTGTTTGAGTCAATTAACGGAGAAAGATCGGATTTTTGCAGCTAAGGATTTTTTAGTTGGTGATGTTGTGATTTCTGGAAATAGTCGCGCTTCTGGTAATAGTTCTATTAATGAGGTTGAGTTGTTGGAGTTAGCGGAGGATTTGATGGAGAAGTTGACGGATATTTTGGGGTAATTTTTATATTTTAATCAATTTAGATATATCTTCTACTTGTCTAATGTTATCCCAATCAATCACTGCAACCCAAATATTCTCTTCTGGAGAATGTTTAACCATTCCCTCTACTTCTAAATCTTCGCTATAAAAGGTCAGTATTTGAGCATCTTGTAATTCAATTTTTTGACGTGCTAAATCTTCAATTGTGCCAATACAATTTAAACGCAGCCGGTCTTCTTCATCAGCTCGCTCTTATCTCTTTCCTACTCTCTAACTGCTGATATTATGGTTTACGGTGTTGTCTCAAAATGTTAAAAAAAGCAAAGTGTTACTAAATTAATTTCTGATCGGAAACTGAAAACTATGCAATTTAGTATGATAATTAAGTAATATAAATTACTCAAAAAATTTACAGGCATTACTTTATTATGCAGCATGAGGCAATACTGAAACTCAAACCGCGCCCTCTCCGCTTAGTTTACTTAGTGAATACAACAACTGATCTGAAAAATGCGGTGACACTTTACACACATTTATGGGGGGGCTTGTCAAATACAATCTTTCCAGTACCCGATGATACTGATAAACTTATCCTCTTGGAGTATGCTTTACGCTCAATTAATCCTGATTATATTTTCTTGCCAGAACAAGATATTCCAGAAAATGTTACTGAAATTTTAGATCAGTTTCCAAGTCGCTGCTTAAAACTTTCATCAGAGCGAATTGAAGACATAGCTAATTTGAATGATCATCTTTTTGGTCTTCCATTGCAGACAGTAAATGGTTCTCAAATTCGAGAATTTCCACATATTATTCGTGTTTTAAATTCTATATACAAAAATCCCTTATCGGACACTAATATTTGCTTGATTTCAGATAATTCTACATTTGGACATGAGATATTTTTGCAATTTGGTAAACCATCAAATCAATATCAAGGATACCTAAGCAATCATCTAAATGCTCGGTTAATTAGCATTAATTCTATTGAAGTTTTGCTAAAGGCAAGCTTACTAACAGCAACAAGAATATTCACAAACTCACTTTCTATGACGAAAATACATACACAATCTTCAGGTGGCTGGTCAGTTCGAGATCATGAAAAAGTTTGCAATTTATTCCTTTCTAAATATGATGAAATTAATATTGCTACCAGTTTTTGGAACTACCGCCGTTTAGATATATGGTATAGTAATAAGTTCTATTTGCCTAAAAAAGACTTCCTACAAAACTTAGAAAATTGTATTTCAATTTTGTCTAAATTTTTTCTCTCAATGTCGGAACTGAGAATTTATGTTAATTTATCAAATGATGAAGCAAGAAATTTAGCAAACCAAATTCATAATATTTTTAATAAATTTGATAGAGATATTTTTGTAAGAGTTTTTTATAATAATTCCGGTTTTGATTTTCAGCCAGGTAATGTTTACTCTAGCAAACCAGTTATTACAACACGAGAAATTTCATCATTAGATAAATCCATACGCTTTAGTCCTATCATACCCTCTGGACACGAAAATTCAGATTATCTTTTTGGATATGATGCAGAAATTGAATTTTCCTCTGGTAAATCATTTTCTGCACCTTTTACACAAACTTCTGCTGTACTCCTATCGAATCACATACAAGAAGTCAAATATTCAGAAAATTCTCAAGACCCTATATTCAAAGATTGGCAACAGGGGAAAACACAACCTGTACGACCTGCTGAAAAGGGTGTTACGGGGTTAGCTTACTCTAACGCAGAATGCCGTATATATTTACCTGAAAGCGAAGAAATTATTGCAAGATGGTTAAAAATTAAAGGTTTATTTTTTGAATTAAATGATCATACTCGCTATGCTAAAGGTTTTATTAAGCGTTTTGGAGGTTTTGATAAAACTAGAGATTTAATTATGTCAGGTGGAGCGAAAATATTTAGGGCTTTTGGTACTAGTGAATCCTCGGAAATCAATAAATTAGATGGAAATAAATTAGATGGAAATAAATTAAAGTATTCACATAAATCTGAACAAAGTGGATTAAAATTTTCGGAAATAAAAGGATATTTAGAACGAGAATTAAATCTGATCCGGAAAGATGCAAAGAATACGAAAGATGCAAAGAATATAGTAGAGCAAAATCTTCCGGCATTATTGGAAGCAGGTTTATTATACCGAGGATATGCCCTAAAATGCCCATATTGTGGGTTAAAAGACTGGTACAAGCTTGACAAAATTAACGAATTTGTTGAATGCAATGGTTGTGCAGAAAATTTCCAGTTAGGTTGTAAAGAAAATTCTCATTTTGACAATTTGGATAAGTTAGAATTTGCATATAAACCTAATGAATTAGCAGCCCGGTTTCTTAAAACTGGTGGACAGGCTGTACTTTCAACAGCAGTTTTTTTATCCTGGCTTGCTTCTTCTGGACACATTCAACTAGGAGGAGACCTTCACAAAATAGGGGAAAAAGATAAATTCTCTGACATTGATCTATTCATAATTGTGAAAAATGTTTTCATACTTGCTGAATGTAAGTCTTGGCGAATCATCAATGAAGAAAACGTCAAAGAAATAATAGAGCATCTTGAAAAAGTAATTGAAACAGCAGTCCTTGTAAGCGCCAAAGTAGTAGTTTTAGGCGTTGTGAATACATCAGTTACCTGTGACTTACATTCCCTTGTGAATGATGTAGCACAAAAGGCAACCGAAAAAGGAATTGGTGTACATCTATTGTTCAATGATACGTTTTATCTATGGGGTCAAAAAAAGAACGAAATCAAAGAACAATGGCAATTGAATGTGATGGATCTTTTAGTTCCAAAAAATGACTTGCCACAGAATCCAAATGTATCTGTAGGAGAACCTATCAGACAATATAGTTGGGATGAGGGAGATCAACTGGTAGATAGAAACTTGGTAGAATCTTGGAGGCAAGAGTTTTAACGGTTTTAGGCGGGTCTGTTTCATTTGGGAAAATGGAAATGCTTATAATGTAGAAATAGTGGATTACCATTAGGAGAAAAAGTCATGGAAAACAACTTACTATATAATCTCCATGCTGGTGAAATTTTAAAATATCAATTTTTAGAAGAATTAGATATCAGCGAAAATACTTTAGCTGTTAATTTAGGTTTAACTTATCCTACTATTCAAGGAAATATTACAGGTAGACTTAAAATAACAGCAGATATAAATTTATGCCTTTGGCTCTATTTTAGATTTTCAGATGGTTATTTTTTAAGATTGTAAAGTGCTTATTAAACCAACTTCCCCCACTTGATAACTGTATTAAAACTTCTGCGATCGCTTTCGATAAATTTTTATTTGAATGTTCATAAGTCAAAGTTAAAAATTGATAACCTTTTCTTATCAACTCAGAGTTATCAATCATTTTATGATACAATATAATCGAGTTACAAAAATACAACTACATAAATATAAAAAATATGAACAACCTATCAATTCCAGCGCAAACATTACAGGAAGCATGGGAAAAAGGCTTACAGCAAGTTTTAACCCAAGTTGCTGTAAATATGTTACGAGAAGGTATTGATTTAGATTTTATCGTCAAACTAACTGGACTGCCATTAGAAGTAGTTAAAAATTTACAAGCTGTTGATACAGATGATGATAAAATATTGGTCAAAGAATTTTTAGAAATTAGTGAATCATCATTAAATAAAATTTGGCTTGTTCCAGAGGAAGACGAAGCATGGAAGGATCTATAGAACATTTAATTAAAGGTGATGTTATATCTGTTCCTTTTCCTCTAATTGAAATTGATGATAGTGATATAATAGAATAATTAAAACTGCGAGGTGAATTTCTATGGTAACTCTAGCACCTACTCACAGCGACACTCACACCAATAGCGTCATCCTCCATAATATTTCCTGGAATACTTTTGAAAGAATTTTATTAGAAACAGGTAGCGATCGCCATAACAGATTTACTTATAATCAGGGAATCTTAGAAATTATGACTCCATTAATGCCCCATGAACATAATAAAAGATTGATAGAAAAAATAATTGATACTTTAGTTGAAGAGTTAAATCTCAATGTCAAAAGCACTGGTTCATTAACTTGTAAAAGAGAAGATTTAGCTAGAGGTGTAGAACCTGATTCTAGTTTCTATATTCAAAATGAACCAATCATGAGAAATAAAACCAGTTTAGATTTAACTCAAGATCCTCCACCTGATTTAGTCATAGAAGTTGATTATGCTAGTTCTTCTATTGATAAATTACCGATTTATTTAGCTTTAGGTGTTCCTGAAGTTTGGCGTTATGGTGAACCTGTGATGCAAATTTATAGTTTATCTGAGGATAAATATATTCCTTCCAATGGTTCACCAACCTTTGCGAATTTACCTTTAAATACAGAAATTCCTCAGTTTTTGGCTTCTAGTTTACAAGTGGGTGAGGTGACGATGATTAGAAATTTTCGGAGTTGGTTAAAAACACAAATTTCCTGATTAAATTAAGAAGTCGGTGATCTGGGTATTATGTTTTTAAGGTTGAGTTACTTATTGCTCGGCTTTTATTGCTCAGGGGTGACAATAATATGATTTAATGGTAGAAAGGCAATTTCTCGATTAAACAGAATTTTGAATTTTTATGGATATCGCCCCTAATCAATCATCAACCCAATTTTTATCTTCGGAAGAATCAGCCCAAGTTGACGCGGCTTTGTTATCTTCTCCGGAAAAGTTTTTAAGTAGATTGACAATTTCTTCTTTAAGGATTTTACAGCACATTGCTAAGGAATATGATGTGTCTATTGAGGAGTTGACGACTAAACAAATTATTACTTGGTTTGAAATTGATGCAAAAGTTAGAAGAGAGAAAGGAGTTGAGGAAGCGTTTTTGAAATGGTAGGGAATTTCGGCTAATTCGTAATTTTTAATATTCCTAGTAAGAATTCAGGTAAGGCGATAAGATCCCCGACTTCTGAGATCAATTTATCCTTTATTGACACAATAAATAATAAATAAAAGAAGTCGGGGATATATTAATGATTGTAATTATTGGTTCGAGGACTACGCGCACCAGCAACTGCACCCATTAATGAAGCTGCTAAACCTAATAAAGAACCTAAAACAAACCACCATAAAGTTCTAGAAGTTGCAGCTGCAATTTCACGAGTTTGTTCAGCAGTTAAGGCAGGTAAATTCTGTGGTATGGTAGAACCTTGTCCTTGTATTTGATTCATTACTGCTGCCGCATTGTAAGCCGCAACACCAAAAGCACCCCATACGCCATTTGCTAATAGAAAAGAACTAATTGCTAAAGTTGATGCCCAAAGAATTGCGCCGTTGAGTAGGGCTGTATCTCGGTGCATGGGTCCACAAGCACGGGTTGTTATCCAACCACCTAGAAATAGAGACAGTAATAAAGCAACCGTTGACCAAATTCCTACATTACTGATAATACCTGTTGCTATTGTTCTTGGTGCTAAAGAATCAGCTATTCTACCTGCACCCAAAGCCCCAAACAAGGAACTCAAAATTAATTGAGTGGATAAAGCCAGCAAAACACCAGAAATTATGGGACCCCAACGCACCCTATCCCGGTATTCTGTCACTCGTGTTGATACCGTAGACTCAGGTTGAATAATTTCGTCCCCTACTCGATTTACGTATGACATAGTTTATTTTCTCCCTTGCTATTTCAGCAAGTTTTTCAGGTATATTTATGCTTAATACTTATAATTAAATTGTTTTTTGGTGTTTTTAATATCTATCACTGGAAAGAGTTAATTACTATATCTTTAGTTAGAAGAAATTATTTTTATTTTTTCATATTAACAAGTTGATCTTTTATCTAAATCTGAAATTAATGAGATGAAATTAATGAGAGTCTGACTGAAAGTAAACATCTAATTTAATGTGTCAGACTTTTTATGTACTCAAAAATGATAAAATTTTAACGAATTTTTACCGCTGTACCTGTAGCAGTAATTAGTAATAAAACTCCAGATTGGTCAACATTAATTGTACCTGTATCAATTTCAATGCCGATCACAGCATCTGCTCCTAAACGTTGCGCTCGTTGTTCTATTTCTTCCAGTGCTTTTCTTTGTCCTTCTTCAAATAGACGTTCGTAACTACCTGTTCTTCCCCCAACAATATCGCGAATGCTGGCTAAAAAATCCCGCAAGAAATTACTACCATAGACAACTTCTGCTGTAACAATGCCCAAATATGAATCAATTACTGCACCTTGAATGACATCGGTTGTACTTAAAAGCATATATTCACCTTACAAATAGCAAATAGCTGGATATGTTTGAGGATATGTTTGAGGATATGTTTGAGGATATATTTTATTTTTGCATTATCTTGATGCAGAGTACCAGAATTGTTGGAACTTTTTGGATATTCTTTTCATCCTATATTTTCATGCCCCCAAACCTGTAAATGTGAGATATGAGTAATTTTTCTAGCTCTAGTATAAATGCTGGTCTAGGTTGCTGTATACAGGCAAGGATTTCAGTAATTATCAATTTTGGCAGATTTTGTCAATGTGAATAAATACCGTTTTCAAAATTAAAGATTTTTGTTTTAATGTACAAACAAAAAGTTCACTAAAATTCCAGGAAATTTATGGTATACAAACAAACATCGTTTTTAGTGACTGTTCTATTACTAGGAAGTTTTGTGACTACTACTCCTGCGGTAGCTCAGAGTACAGAAGTATACGTTGCACAAGCCACAAATTCAAGGTTAAAGGAACTTTTAGAGGAAGGACGGAGACTGGTGGATGGGGGAGATTATAATGGGGCGATCGCAGTTTATCAAGAAGCGGGGAGATTAGCTCCCAGAAATGCGAGAATTCATTCTGGAATTGGCTACCTATATGCTCAACAAGGCAATTTTCAGTTGGCTTTAACTGCTTACCGCCGGGCGATCGCGCTCGAACCAAACAATAGTGATTTTTATTACGCTGTAGGTTTTATCAAAGGTAACATGGGAGACACCAACGGCGCAAAAGAAGCTTATCGTCGAGCTATTCAGCTAAACCGTAGTAATTTTAATGCTTATTTAGGATTAGGCGTAACCCAAGCTACTTTAGGCGATTATGAATCAGCGACTTGGGCTTATGAACAAGCAATGAACTTAAATAGAAACAATCCTCGCACCTATGAGTTAATGGGTTCGATGTTTAAACAACGCAGACAAACTCAACAAGCCAGCAATGTCTTGAGAAAAGCCCTAAGCTTATATCGTACTGCTAATGACCCGGAAGGTGCGGACAGAGTAGAAGCAATGCTGCGAGAAATAGGAGGTTAATTAATAGCCAGCCAATTAATCTTACTAGCTATGGGCATTCTCCAACCGGTACCAAAAGCGCGGTCAGTAATTTTTAGTCCCGGTGGTGCTTGTCTACGCTTAAATTCAGCACGTCCCACCATTTGTAAAACTCGATTTACAATTACTTGGTCGTGACCGGCTGCAACTATCTGTTGTGCTGATTGATGCTGATTAATAAAGCGTTGTAAGATATCATCTAATATTTCATAAGCTGGGAGAGAATCTTGGTCAACTTGACCGGGTTTGAGTTCCGCACTCGGCGCTTTGGTGATGATATTTTGGGGAATAATTTCTGTTTGCTGATGCTCATTTAACCAATTGCAAAGAGAATAAACACGGGTTTTTGGCACATCTGCAATTACCGCTAAACCACCATTCATATCACCATAAAGAGTGCAGTAACCAACCGCCATTTCTGATTTATTACCGGTAGATAAAAGCAGATGACCAAATTTATTAGCGATCGCCATTAATAGATTACCACGAATCCGGGATTGAATATTTTCCTCAGCAATCCCAAATTCAGTTTCTGCAAACAATTCAGCTAAAGAATTATCAAAGCCTTGCATTAATTCCCCAATCGGTAAAATCTGAGTTTTAATCCCCAAATTATCTGCTAAAGCCAAAGCATCACTAATAGAATGTTCAGAACTATAAGGAGAAGGCATCAACACACCAAAGACATTTTCTTTACCTATTGCAGCAGTAGCAATAGCAGCGACTAAAGCCGAATCAACACCACCACTTAAACCCAAAACAACTTGAGAAAAGTGACATTTACTAACATAATCTCGCACACCTAAAACCAAAGCGTGCCAAATTTCCTCATCTTCAGATTCATAACCAGGGGAACCAGAATCTAGCTGTAAATCTCGTTGGATTTCATCAAATTCAACAACTAATAAATCAGTTTCAAAACCTTTAGCACGACAAATAATTTCACCTTGACGATTTAACGCAAAACTGCGACCATCAAAAATTAAGTCATCATTTCCACCAACTTGATTAGTATAAATTACTGGTTCTTGGAAGTTTATCGCACTATGCTGAAGCATAGCTTCCCGTAGTTTTTGCTTACCAACTGTATAAGGTGAGGCTGATAAATTGACAATCAAATCCACCCCTAAAATTGATAAATCAGCAATGGGATTAACTGCATAAGTCCGTTTTCCCCAAAAATCCTCATCATTCCATAAATCTTCGCAAATTGTTACTCCAATATTGATATCATCCAAAACAAAATAATTAGCTTGTAACCCGGGTTCAAAATAGCGATTTTCATCAAATACATCATAAGTTGGTAATAGTCGCTTATGGAAATATTGCTGCACTTTTCCTGCTACTAATAAAGCAATGCTGTTAAATAAAGTTTTTTCGCCAGTAATGTGAGCTTCTGTATTTTTAACAACAGTTCCGACCAAAACAGCTAAATTAGGTGGTAAATCTTGAGCTAATTTTTTTAATGTGATATTCATAGTTTCCACAAAACTAGGATTTAATAATAAATCCCTGGGTGGATATCCACATAAAGAAAGTTCTGGTGTTAATAATAAACGTACACCTGCTGATGCTGCTTGTTTTGCAGTTTCCAGGATTTTTTGAGCGTTTCCAGGTAAGTCACCAATGATAGGATTAAGTTGAGCAATGGCTATTTTCATATATTTGATAATTGGTAATTGGTAATTGGTAATTGGTAATTGGTAATTGGTAAATAATATTCAACTATTCCCTATTACCTCTTCACTGTCATCTAATTTAAATAAAAACTAACGGTTTATCTTTAAAAGGTGCAAAAGCTGCGGCATCAAACTTATATAAACTAGCGGGACGACCTGCACCTCTTGATACTTTAATTCCGGTATCTGATAAAAATCCTAACTTCAGTAACCGCGCTCTAAAATTAGAATAATCTGAGAAATTTTCCCCTAAAACTGTGGTGTATAATTGATATAAATCGTTGAGAGTAAAGGTTTTTGGTAATACATCAAAAGCTACCGGGCTATATTCTAATTTATTTCTCAGTCTTCTATGTCCATAGGTAATAATTTCATTATGATCAAATGCTAATTGAGGTATTTGTTTAACTGGATACCAAGCAATACCAGCAACTTTATCAGCAATTAATTCTGCTTCCTCAAACCGAACTAAGGCAAAATAACTAACTGATAAATAACGAACTCCATAACTATCAATTTTTTCTCGTGGATCACGATTTGGACCACCAAAAGTATAGAGTTGTTCGAGATAGAGGTTATTGACTTTAATTTTTTCTGCCATAATGCGATAAGCTGCATCTTCTAAGGATTCTCCTTGACGTACCAAAGTACCGGGAAGACTCCAGGAATTTAAAAATGGTTCTTGCTGTCGCATTATTAACAACACTAACAGCCGATTTTGGGCAGTATCTACAGAAAAAATGACATTATCAACACCAACTTTGAAATCAGCTAAAGGTTGTTGATTTGTAGGATTTGAAATCTTTTTATGGTTACGTCCTGACATTTAAACGTACAAATGCTCCCGATGAATATAAGCAATAACAGGGGGGGTGAGAGTTTCGGGATCTTTTTGTTCACGAAAAGCTGTAGAGGAAACATCTAAACCAGTTATACTAGCGATCGCAATTTTTCCTCCTAAATCCCTAATTTCCTCCAAGCTAGAATTATCTATTACATAACCCGGTCGAGGAATTACCAATAATTGCACTTGTTTTAACAAATCTGCAACGTGATACCAATGTGGTAACTGATGTACTAAATCTGAACCAATGACTAAAGTATATTCAACATCATGACCCCATCTCAATTTTGCTTTTTCAACAGTTTCCAAAGTTCGCCAACTGCTTAATTCTTGTTCTAAATTAATATTACCTTGAGGTGGTTCTATATCTGTAATGAGCAGATTTAACATTGCAGCCCGATGATCTAAAGGTGTTTGTTGAGACTTAAAAGGATTATCAGCAGCCCAAACCGCTACCCAATTAAAACTTTCAGATAACCACTTGAGAATTTTTTGATGTCCAGCCGTTGGCGGATCAGCACTTGTACCAAATAAAGCGATTTTCCTCATTTTATCTTTGCGTCCTTTGCGGTTAGTTTCTTCGTCTCTTCTGTTAACTCATACAACATTTCAGAAAGCTCAACTTTCACAGAAACTGGATTTTCTAATCTTCTTGTTTCCTCTGGTAAACTAGCCACTGAAACTGCGGTTCGTTGCCGAATTGTTGTTAAATTTTCATGTGGTTTTAATTGCTTACCTGCTTTCATTACCAACTCTAATATAGGTTGTTCTCTCCCAAAATTCTCATCTAATAAACCTAACCTATCAGAATGTAATTTATCTCCAACATAAGAGCGAAAAATCTGCTTACGTCCAGGATAAGTAAACTTACCACTAGATAGTTTCATCACCGGAATACCATCAATATCGACTAATTTATAAACTCCATTCACAGGTGAACCTGTTACTAATTTTGTTCCTAAACCATAACTATCAATTTCTGCACCTGCTGTTTTTAGTCTTTGTATTTCCCATTCATCCAAATCACCACTAGCAAAAATTGAAACTTTGGGCAGGAGCGATCGCACTTGTTTTGATAAAGTAACTAAATCCCCAGAATCTAACCTCACCCCAGTTAATGTTATTTCCCCACTATTGACCTTTTCAGCCAACTGTTGAGCCGCAGCCACTGTATCATAAGTATCAATTAGCAATGGCGCACCCGGAAAATATTGATGAAAGGCAGTAAACGCCTGTTCTTCACTTCCTTCTAGGGCTGACAATGCCATCACTAAAGCGTGAGCCATTGTACCACTGGGTTTTTGCTCTAACTGTAGTGCTGCTAACACATTAGAAGTGGCATCTAAACCACCTGCTAAAGCTGCCCGTGCTGCCCATAAAGAGGCTTGGGGACTAAAAGCTCTTCTTGTGCCAAATTCTAAAAGTGTGGCTGTTTCCCCCGCAATATCACGTAATCTAGCCGCTTTGGTAGCAATTAAAGTTTGGTAATTGAGAGTGTTTAAAAGATAAGTTTCTACTATCTGTGCTTGCCATAAAGGCGCTTCAATTCTTAATAATGGCTCATTAGCAAATACTGCTGTGCCTTCTGGTACTGCCCACACATCCCCTGTAAAACTACCTTCTGTTAATAATGACCAAAATCGATCAGGTGCATGGGTAAAAATTCCCGTGTTCTGTAAAGCAGCAATTTGGGCAGAATTAAAGCTAAATTTAGCCAAATATTCCAAAGCTTGCGCCAAACCCATTGCTATTAAATAGCCAAAATCTTGAGGTAAGCGCCGCACAAATAATTCAAAACTGGCTCGTTTTTGTTCTATTCCTTCACCTGTGTAACAAGCTGCCATTGTTAGCTGGTAAAGGTCTGTCAATAAGCTATAGTCTTCAGGACTGATATTCAATTCTGGGTTTTGGTAGCCATAGCCCACATCTATAAAAGTGGTCATATAACTGTTTCCTAGCAAAATTGCTTATCCATTTATGGTAGCTTTTACCATAACTCATGTCAAGTCTTTGGCTGATTATGCCTGAAAGCCCTACAAATAAAGATTAATTAGTCGATAAATACCTATTATTTTATATTTTTTAATAGTGAAAAAAAAGAATTAGACGGAAAAAATCCCCGATTACTGATTTGCACTTATAATTAAAATCAAGGGGAGAATTTTGAGTGATCAATTAAATAAAGTATTGCAAACTTATCTGAAAAATCATTGCAAATATTGTCAATATATTGCAAAGATGAGCGACCAATAAATATCGGCATTAAATTATAGATATCTCAAATAAAAGGCATAAAAAAAAGGAGTCTCAGGTTATGGCTATCTCCAAAATGCTTGTTAGTATGACTCAATTTATTTCTGAAGCTTTCATGCGGATTTTTACCCCTACAGATGATGCCTATCCTATGATTGGTTTTCAACCTTTTACGGGTATTCCTTATAAGGGACGGAATTCTGGTTCTTGGTAGAAGTTATAGGGGCGTTCGCGAAGGGCGTAGGGGCGAAGGTGTAAGGGCGAAGCATTCGGAAAATAAACTGGGGAAAAACCGATAATTGATCGTCCGAATGCTTCGCCCCTACAAGGGAAAAACCGATAATTGATCGTCCGAATGCTTCGCCCCTACTCTGTTCCTACCGAGCTAGATTTTCAAACACGGGTTTTTGTAGTAACCAATCTTTACCGACTTGAATACTAATATCAGAGCCGATATTACCAGTGCTTTCTACTCGCACTTCGCCAAAACCTAAAGTGTTACGAATTGATTCAGCACTGTCGCTATCACCTTGTTGAGCGATAATATTAGTAGTTTCTAGAGGTTCACCCCAAGGTCGAGAGATAAAAATATTACGATATCCGGCTTGTTCTAAGGCTGTAATTAAGGGGCGAATTTGCGAGCGATCGCCACCTGTACTATCTTGAATTGCTACACGTAATCTAGCCGGATCAATGATTTCGCTCTCAAATGATGTCGATTCTAAACCAAAATTTTGAACCATTAATTTAGTAATCGCCTGTTTATAAGGAATCCAATAACTAGCTTCATACTCCTTTACTTCACTAAAACGACCAGGAAGCATTAACATCTGCATATTAGAACGATTGGTTCGCGCCCCAAAACCGACTAACGCCACAAGTTCCTCAACAGTCAAGTTGGTATCAATATTATCTTTAACAGTATCAAGAATTTCTGGTAATCGTGTTAATGTTGAGGGATTGAGACTCTGTTCAATTAAAGCACGTAATACAAGTTGCTGGCGCTGAATCCGGCCAATATCTCCGAGTTCGTCATGTCGAAAACGGAGTAACTGTAGTGCTTGACTACCGCTAAGATGCTGTTTACCTGCCTTTAAATTAATATATAAATGCTGGGAATCATCCTGATATTTCATATCTTTAGGAACGTAGACTGTTACCCCACCTAAAGCATCAATAAGTTTACCAACTCCTAAGACATTAATGCGGACATAACGGTCAATTCCCACTCCACCTAACAGATTGCTGACTGTTTTAGCAGTTAAAGCCGGACCACCATCAATATTAGCAGCGTTAATTTTCTTCACCCCAAACCCTTCAATTTCCGTGCGAGTATCTCTGGGAATGGAAAGCATGACGATTTTTTTGGTCTCTGGGTCAAATTTGAGTAAGAGCATCACATCAGCAAGACCATCAAAAGAATTTATCTGGGGTAAATAACCAAGTTCTTTGGTATCAGTAGGTGGGTTTTGAACATCTGGAGGCAGTACACTCATCCCCATAACTAAGATATTGACAGGACGAGTTAATTGAGAAAATTGGAAGCCATTGCCAGAAATGCGATCGCCATCAAAAACCGCTGCTTCCTTAGCACTTAACTGGGCTTGTTGCAAAGGTGTACTTTCCCAAGAAACAGCTAACAAAGCCCCTGCCATACCCGACACGATGGCAATGCCGCCCATACCTACAGCAAACCATAGCCAGCGGCCAGATTTGGAGCGGCGGTAGTTTTTGCCTTTGCCTTTAGCTTGCGCTGATTTGTTACCTTCGGTTGATGTTCTTTGACTAGTCACAGATTCCCTCACACTGACTGATAAAATACTGTAAATTTGCCGACTTAACTCAATATATATAGGTAAATCAGACTATTATAGATAACTTTGAATGAATAGTTTCTACTTAGCTACCTATCATTGATACAACAAGACCTTTACCCGCATTTCTCTAGATTTATTACTAATCCGGAGAGGTTGATTAAAGTATGGCAATAATAAACCAGATTTGAATATGTTGGTTGGCAGCTTACCTGTAAAGCCTTGTAGCCAGGCTAAAAATCTGTCAAAAGTTCAGATTTAGTGCTTACGCAGCATTCGCTCAGCAAAACCACTGAATCCTGGTAAACGGCAAGATTTGCCTTGGATAACCCGAAAAATCAAGTAAACACTCACCAAAAAGTAACCAGAGGTGAGAAAACTATTCAAAATTAACAAACGTAGGGCAAAAAAATCTGAAGTTGCTGCTCCAGATGCTAACAATAAGTAACCTAACATCCATGTCAAACCCAAGGTCATGGACAGACGACTCACAGCCAGTTGTTCCCGACTACCCTGATGGCGATAGAGAGTCCAAAAGGAGGGGAAAAAGCCGAGCATAGGAATTAAGTATAAAAACAGCACTCTTTTAGAGGTAGCTGAGTCTTGATGATCTGGGTAATTTTCAATTGGTGGTAAATTTTGCATTGTGGTTGGTCTAATCATAAACTAGAGAAAGGAATGAGATTCATATAGTTAGAGATAATAGACTGTAAACAAGAATTTGACTTAAGTCCTATTTAGTTTTATCCCCAATCATCTGAAAATGCAGACACGTAAGCTACTCGACTGGTGGCAAAAATTTACACCAGTAGCACGAATCGGGGCGATCGCGCTATTTGCTCCCCTATTAGTTCTCAACGGTTGGGCTATATCGGCAATTTTCAATTATTTCCACTCTTTGATCGTCATTTTAGTTGGAGCTTCAGTGCTGGCCTTTCTGCTCAACTACCCGGTGAGTTGGATGGAAAGGCATGGTGCTAGACGCGAACAAGTTGCTATCTTAGTATTTTTATTAGCTTTATCCATTTTATTGGCGCTGGGTGTCACCCTTTTTCCGTTAGCCCTTACCCAAGCCCAGCAACTGGTAAACCGCTTGCCAGAGTTGATAGACTCCGGGCGATCGCAGTTAATGATTTTAAACGAAAAAGCCGAGATGATGGGCTTACCCATTAATCTTGATGCCATTGCAGTGCAAATTAATGATCGCGTTAAGGGGCAACTACAAGCTATAGCTGGACAAGTTTTAAATCTTGCTGTTGTCACCTTTACCAGCTTGTTAGACTTCCTGCTGACAATGGTTTTAACTTTCTATTTATTGCAGCATGGTGGGGAACTTTGGGAAAGCTTAGTAGAATGGCTACCTACTAAATTTCGTGAACCTTTTTCTAGAACAGTACGCCTCAGTTTTCAAAACTTCTTTATCACCCAGTTGATTTTATCCACCTGTATGGCCTCGGCTCTGATTCCCACATTTTTGTGGCTAAAAGTTCCTTATGGGTTGTTATTCGGTTTAACTATCGGCATTATGGCTCTCATCCCCTTTGGCGGTTCTGTAGGTATTGCTGTCACCACTTTGTTGGTTTCCTTACAAGACGTTTGGATGGGTGCTAGAGTATTAGCCGCCGCAGTCATCGTCCAGCAAATTTTGGAAAATATCATTGCACCCCGCATTTTAGGAAGTTTTACCGGTTTAAATCCAGTTTGGATCCTAATTTCCGTCTTGACTGGAGCCAGAATTGGTGGACTTTTGGGTGTGATTGTGGCCGTTCCTTGTGCTGTTGTCATCAAAACAGTTATTAGCGCCATCCGTCCGCCGATCATGAGTAATGATACAGAAAATTCCTTATCTGGGGAGGTAACTGCACCCAAGACAATAGAACAATCTCCTCCTGAAGCGAAAAATTCCCTCAGTGTTTCTCAGCCATAGCTGATTTGAGTAAATCGAAAAGTTTGCGATCTACTCAAAGAGGGTAAATTTTTACAGCAGAATTCAGTAGGGGTAAAGCTCATCGCTAAACCCCTAGAGGAGTCAGGAATGAAAAAAGCAAAGACATGATGACACGAAGCTTCGTCATACAAGTTTACAAATCGCCTCTGATGTTTAAGGATCAATAAATTGAATTTTGATAGCAATCTCACCCTTGTAAATAATGAAAGTATTAAATATTACTAACTTTTTAGATGATTAATTTTAGCCTTCTAGCTCTTACCAGGGAGCATCCCAAATGTGTAAGTTTATTTTGGGGAAATCTGGCAATTGATTCCAGGCTTGATATGAATAAACTTTTTACAGTAGTATAAGATTTACCACCCAGTGTTGAGCCTTTTATACAAGGTTATAGCAAAAAAATTATGGCGCACCTTTTCAAGATCACAGAATCTAAAAATCAGAATTGATAGAAGCCATATTGTTGCAGTACAAATCATAAAAGACATGAAAATTTTAGGAAAAGATATGGCAGCAAATGAGCGGGATAAAATACGTCATTTATTGGTTGTCCAAGATCCGGAAGGACAGAGAACCATTCCCCTGTTAGAGACGACTTATTCTCTGGGAAGGGATACCAGAAACGCTATTGTTCTGCGTGCTAAGTCTGTATCAAGACAACACGCAATTTTATTGCGTGTGACTATTCCTAACACTGAAAAATATGGCTTTCGCATTGTTGATGGTAACTTTCAGGGTAAAAGAAGTACCAACGGCTTATTTATTAATGGCACTAAATGTTTTTCTCATAGTCTCCAGAATGGAGACGTTATTGCTTTTGGCAATCCCCAGGCTCAAGCTAAATACTATGCTATTTCTAACCTATCAGAGGAAGCATTTGGAGAATCTTGTACAGCGGAAGATCTGGCTAGGTTTCTCTCAGAACAAGGAAATCCCGCGAATCCTTTTGACACTTTAATTATTGCTGATACCAATATTGAAGCCGCGAGTGACACTTTGTTAACTCGTCTTGCTTCCTTTCCAGAACTGATTCCCAATCCAATTATTGAAATGGATTTAGAGGGAAATATTACCTATTATAATCCAGCCGCAGCGCATAAGTTTCCTAGATTAAGGGAAATTGGCAAGGAACATCCAATTTTGGCACAATTACTCAATATAGTTGCACATCAAGAGAGTAATTCTTTTGTGCGAGAGGTAGAAGTGTACGGAGAGATTTTTGAACAATCCGTTCATTACTTACCAGAAAGTGATTTAGTTAGAACTTTTATTATTAGAGAAATTACTGAACAAAAGCAAGCTGAGGCAGAATTGCGGCAACGAGATCGCTTGCTTCAGGGAGTTGCAGAAGCCGCTAATTATTTACTGGCAGAAATGGATTATGACATAGCAATAGAAAAAGCACTGGCTACTTTTGGGAAGGCTGCCAATGGCGATCGCGTTTACATATTTCACAACCATCCCCATGAAGTCACAGGGGAAATAGCAATGAGCCTAAAGTATGAATGGACAAAATCTGAGGTCAAATCAACCCAGCACCATTGGTACAATCAGACTTACAAAAATTCTGGACTAGAACGTTGGTATAATATTCTGTCTACGGGAATACCGATCAGTGGCATAACTGAAGAATTTCCTACTCTAGAAAAAGAACTTCTCAATCGAGATAGCATTAAATCTCTCATACTTGTACCCTTGTGTTTAGAAGAAGATTTTTGGGGCTACCTGGGTTTAGCTGATTGTACCTTAGAGCGTCATTGGTCAACCCATGAAAAATCCAGCCTGTTGACAATGGCTGCTATTATCAGTGGCGCTCGTCAGCGTCAGCAGGTAGAAGAAAGAATTCGCTATCAAGCCCTGCATGACTTACTCACCGGTTTACCCAATCGTTTGCAGTTTAACGATTTACTAAACAAAGGCATAGAAAAAGCAGTTGAGGAGCAAAAAAGTTTAGCAGTGATGTTCCTGGATCTAGATCGTTTCAAGATGATTAATGATACTCTGGGACACACACTAGGAGACGAATTATTACAATGTGTAGCTCAAAGACTAAGAAACTCTCTCAGAGCCGGAGATACTATTTCTCGTTGGGGAGGTGACGAATTTACTATTCTACTCACTAATATTACCCAGAGCGAAGAAGTCGAACAAATAGCACCCAGAATTTTACAAACCTTAGAACAACCTTTTCATCTACATGGACATGAACTTTATGTAAGTGCCAGCCTTGGTATTGCCATGTTTAATGAACACAGCAATAAAGCAGAAACCTTGATTCAGCAAGCGGATTCTGCTTTATATTATGCCAAAGACAAGGGCAGGAATAATTACCAGTTTTATACCTTGTCCCTGAATGCCAAAACCCCAGAACTCCTGAGTTTAGATAAGAGTCTGCGCCATGCCCTAGAACGAAAAGAATTTCTTTTGTATTATCAGCCACGAGTTAACATTATCACAGAAGAAATTACAGGTATGGAAGCTCTCTTGCGCTGGCATCACCCGGAAATGGGAATAGTTGCTCCTAACGTTTTCATTCCCCTAGCTGAAGCCAGCGGATTAATTATCCCTATCGGCGAATGGGTATTACGAGAAGCTTGTACTCAAAATAAAGCTTGGCAACAAGCAGGCTTCCCTAGCATGACTATTGCGGTGAATCTTTCTCCTAAGCAGTTCCGCCAACCTAAGCTATTAGAAACAGTAGCGGCGATTTTAGCAGCTACAGGAATGGAGTCCGAATATTTAGAGTTAGAAATTACAGAAACAACAGCTATTGAGGATATGAACTTCACCACAACTGTACTGAAAAAGTTGGAGAAAATGGGTTTACTCCTCTCGATTGATGATTTTGGTACGGGATATTCTTCTCTTTCCCGTCTCCAGGTATTACCATTTCATAATCTAAAAATTGATAGGTCTTTTATCCAAGAATTGGCGATAGATGAGAAAGTCGCTCATATCATCAAGGCTATAGTTGACTTGGGACGCAGTTTAGGGTTAAGACTAATTGCTGAAGGTGTGGAAAAGTTAGAAGAACTAAATTTTTTAAGGTCAATTAATTGCGATGATGTACAAGGATATCTGTTCTATAAACCCCTGTCTCCCCAACAGGCTACAGAGTTAATGACCAGTAAATTAAATATCTCTCAGCAAAACCTACTATCAGCATCGGAATAGGGGCATAAATATATCAACGTAATATCAACGTAAGTATTCAGTTGTAGCACTTATTGATACCCAGATCCCCGACTTCTGCGATCAATTCACAATTTATTGACACGATTATCAAAGAAGTCGGGGATCTTATCACCATAATTTATTGATTAGGAAATCAAATGAACCGTTCCAAAATAGTTGCTATCGTTACAGGTGCTATTTCTATAATTTTAGCGATAGTTTACCTAATTGTTGTCCAAATCCTTGACTATCGAGATATGAAACCTGCACCCATTGGCACACTTAACGAACCTTCAGTAGTTATTATAGCTATCAATACTGCTAATTTTCAGCATCTAGATTAGATTGTCGGTTGCACTACAAAACTATCGAAAACAGTGAGTTAGGGTGAACTTGATGCAATTTTTTAATTGCATTTTTCCTAGTTTATAGGTTGTATTGTTTCCAGCGAACAAAATAACCTAATTATGAAATTTGGCAATCTAACAATCTAAAATTGGTGTAAACTTGTGTCTGATTTAGAACTATACAAATATCTCCCCAATCTTCCTGATGCTGCACTGCAAGAATTTACAGAATGGTGTGTTTTAGAACAAGCCAAAGCCGCAGGATTGGAATTTAAACCTGATGCTAATAAGTTGAAAAACTTAGCACCAGCAGATTATTTGAAACAACTAATTGACCAATTCATGAAAGTGAAACCAGACCCAATTAGAGCCGGTCTAGTAGCTGTAATTGCTGGAAAGCAATCTGATCAACACAATTTGTCAGGTTTAGCAGCTATTGTGGATTTTGTTGCACTTTATGTTAAGTTTTTAATTCCTAAAGATGGTACTGATCCAGAAGATGCAGAAGCAATATTAACAAAAGCATCACAACATCAGTATGAACAACTGACTCAAATTGCTAAAAAACATGATGTAGCTTTATAGTCAGTAGGGGTTTAGCACTAGTTCAGATCCCCGACTTCTGACTTCAATTAATAATTTATTTGCAAAATAAATAAAGAAGTCGGGGATCTTATAATAATTAGTTTAGATCCCCGACTTCTGACTTCAATTCAATTCAATTAATAATTTATTTGCAAAATAAACAAAGAAGTCGGGGATCTTATATCGGGATATTATAACCGAGATTTCCCTGTAAACCACCAGTGTGTAATAATAGTATTTTCCCTGGTTGAAAAAATCCTTGTTTTAGTAAATTCATGACTCCATAAAACATTTTTCCCGTATATACGTAATCTAGAGTTATGCCATGTTCTTGGGTGAATTTTTGGCAGAAATTTATTAATTCCTGATTTACTTTTGCATACCCTCCAAAATGGTAATCACATATTAATTGCCAAGGTGCGGGAACATCAACAGATGCAGGTAAACCAGATGTGAGATAATTGTTTATTAAACTGTCTATTTCTGCTGCTAAAAATTCTCCACCTTTTAATACAGGAAAACCAATAATTTTCTGTTTTGAATTTAATGATAAGGCCATACCTGCTAATGTTGTGGCTGTTCCACAAGCTAGACAAATATGATCAAATGGTTCTATATTTGGCATTATTTCTGTACAACCCCGCACACCATCTAAGTTACAACCTCCTTCGGGAATGATAAAAACTTCACCAAAGCGTTGTTTTAAGTCTTCCTGTAGTTGAATGGTGTGACGTTTGCGGTAGGTTGTGCGATCGCAATATAATAACTCCATTCCTTGTTCTACTGCAAAACTGAGAGTAGGATTAAGGGGTAACGTTTCTTCACCACGAATTACCCCAATAGTCCGAAAACCAAACAGATTTCCTGCGGCGGCTGTAGCAAAAATATGGTTAGAATAAGCACCGCCAAAAGTGAGTATGGTTGAGCAATTTTCCTCTTTAGCTGATAACAAATTATATTTCAGTTTGAACCATTTGTTACCATTAACCAGCGGGTGCATGAGATCAAGGCGTAATACATATAATTCGATACCAATGCTATCAGCTATTTGACTATTAATTTTTTGGATGGGTGGAGATAGAAAGATTGACGACATTTAAATCACGAGTTAAGCTTTGTGGGAATAGTAGAAAATAACAAATCTGCAAAAACTCTCTCACTGTTTATGGCTAAAGTTTTTGACTCTATTACTGAAGAAGTGCAAAAATTTATTGCAAATCAGCAGATGTTCTTTGTGGGAACTGCACCGTTGAGTCCTACAGGTCATGTTAATCTTTCTCCCAAAGGTTTAGAAAGTTTTCGTATTCTTTCACCCAATCGCGTTGCTTACTTGGATTTAACAGGTAGTGGTAATGAAACTTCTGCCCATCTGTTAGAAAATGGCAGGATTACATTGATGTTTTGTGCTTTTCAAGAACCGCCTTCTATTCTCCGTCTTTATGGACAGGGAAAAACAATTTTACCTAATTCACCAGAATGGGATTCTCTGTATTCTTTATTTCCTCCCATTCCCGGAACTCGGCAAATAATTTTGGCTGATATTGAACGAGTACAAACTTCCTGTGGTTTTGCTGTGCCACTTTATGAATATCAAGGACAAAGGGAAACTTTAATTAATTGGGCTAATAAAAAAGGTGAACAGGGAATTAAAGAATATCATCAGCAGAAAAATTTTATTAGCATTGATGGTTTGTTAACTCCCTTGTCTCAAGTTCACAATCAAAAATTAGTTAATGAGTAAATGATGATGATTCACCTTCAAAAAATACTTATTAATTAAACAAAAAAAATCTCAACAAATTAGATGTTTAAGTCACGCAAAGCCAAACGAATTTGTTCCATCCGTCGGCGGTTGACACCAAGATCAGACTCTCCTACACGAGATGCTGAACGGATATGAATTACTGATTCATCCGTTGGTAAATAAAACTCTACATCATCAATAAATTTGAAGATGCGGCTTTTAGAAAGAGCATGGATATAATTATCTGTTTGTTCTATAACTTCTGTACGAGGAACAACTGTGAGAACTTTCAGTAGTGTTTCTCGTACTGTATCACGATCCAGATGATAGGTAATCGGCTCAATGGCGTGTTTAGCATCAGCATTTTGACTGACAACACAGTTATCTGAATTTGGACAAGGACTCAGATAACCTGATTCAATTCCTAAACCAGTTGCCCAAGTTATTGCAGGAACGATTAAACTGATAGTCAGTGTTAAGACTATTACTAAAGTAATACTCTGTAGTCGCTGTACAAATGTTGTTAGATGGGACATGATCAATTTACTCCTCGATGATTTAGATTTTATTAATGTCTTCAATAATTATCAACCATTATTGTCACTAAAATCATTCTGGGTAATAAAATTAATTGAAAATTAACCATGAATTACCAAATCGCTAACCAGTTAACCGAAAAGCAAATTTATGAACTTGTGGAATTATATAAAAATGAGTTTTGGAGTAAAGACCGGACTTTTGAACGAGTAGTAAAAATGTTAAAAGCATCAGATTTAATTATTGCTTTGGTGTGTGATGACGAAGAATTGATTGGTTTTTGTCGCGTTCTTACTGATTTTGTTTATCGCGGAACTCTTTATGATGTAATTATTAAACCTGATTATAGAAAAATGGGTTTTGGTGCTAAATTATTAGATGCAGTAATAAATCATCCCCAGTTAAAAGAAGTTGAAAATATCGCTCTTTATTGTTTGCCAGAAATGATTCCTTTCTATGAACGTTGGGGTTTCAAAAATGATGTAGATGGAATTAAATTAATGCGCCGTTCTCATCCATTATCTGAGTAATAGAATCATGATTATTAATCTATAAAATGTATTTCGTTGAATCACTTCTATTTATCCAATAAGGTGATAAGATCCCCGACTTCTTTT
>NZ_JAYGHA010000007.1:74012-157710 GCF_034931405.1 Anabaena sp. UHCC 0451
GGATATGAACGATCGCTATAGCTGAATACTTACCTTTATAGGAAATTTAAACTCAAATATCAATCATCAAAAAATCAGGAAAATTAAAACTTTGCTATCAAATTTATTCAACTGGCAATCATTGATTTTATTAGGGATTACTACATATCATCAAATTACCAGCTTTCAAGAAAATTCAAAAATACCACCCATAGGAAAATTGATTGATGTCGGTGGACATAAATTACATTTTTATGTTGCTGGTGAAGGAGAAATTACAATAATTGTAGATCATAGTTTGGGGGGAATAGATGGATATTTTTTAGTAGAAGAACTAGCGAAAATATCACGAGTTTGTATTTATGATCGTGCTGGTTATGGTTCGAGTCAATCAAGTAATAAACCGCGTACCAGTGAACAGATAGTTAAAGAATTACACATTTTGTTGCAGAAAGCAGAAATTGAACCGCCATACATCTTAGTTGGTGATTCTTTTGGTAGTTACAATATGCGTCTTTATGCTCATCTTTTCCCAGCAGAAGTTGTGGGGATGATTTTAACAGATGGTTTGCATGAAAAACAGATGTTGTCTATGTCATTTAGTCTGCAATTATTGAAGTTATTTTTTACAATTTCTTTTTTTATTGCTTCCTTGGGTGCAGCATTAGGAATTGTGAGGTTTTTAGGAATAATAGGTATATTTGAAATTCTTAAAAAAGAATTGCGTCAGTTTCCAAAAACTACATTAAAAATTGTGAAAAGCTCTTTTTATTCGTCACGACATTGGTTGACAATGTTTCGAGAAATGTGGAGTTTAAATACTAGTGGACATCAAGTTAAGAAAGCTAATGATTTTGGCAATTTACCAATTATTAATATCAAAGCTGCGAATTTTCTTAAACCTAGATGGGGAAGGTTTTATTTTTCAATTACACCAGCGGATAAATTGCGAGATGCTATCCAATCTAATTTGCTTTTACTTTCGACTAACTGTGAACAATTATTAGCTACAAAAAGTGGTCATTTTGTGTGGATAGATGAGCCGGAAGTTATTTTGGCAGCAGTGAGGAGAGTTTTAGAAAAAGTTGAAAATTAGTATTAATTAACTATAATATCCTGGATATTAGTGACAAAAATTTATCACTAATTTTTTTTGTTATTGTTCTCTGCGATTCCATGACTATTACCATGTCTACTCAACGCGTAATTGAAAGTATATATACTGATGGTGCTTGCACCGGCAACCCTGGACCTGGTGGTTGGGGTGTTGTTGTTTACTTCAATGATGGTTCAATTCACGAAATGGGGGACGCATCAAAGCATACCACCAATAATAAAATGGAAATGCAAGCGGCGATCGCAGCCCTAGAATTCTTGGACAAATCTGGACAAACTCAACCTATCACCCTCTACACCGATAGCGAATATCTAATTAACAGTGTTACCAAATGGATGCCAGGTTGGAAAAAGAAAGGCTGGAAAAAAGCAGATGGCAACCCAGTCCAAAACCAAGACCTGTTAGAAACCCTGGATAGACTGAACAGCAGACTTGTAAAATGGCAGCACGTGCGCGGCCATTCTGGTAACATAGGTAACGAACGTTGTGATGTGATTGCTCGCTCCTTTTCCAGCGGACAAATTCCATCTCTTCAACAAGAATCGTCTGTAAATCCTTGTCCAAACTTAACAAATCCTCACGAAATCAATGTAACAAAAGTATTGGATTCGCCAATACACTCTACAAAAATTAACGAAAACATCTCGGAAAGCAGTGCTTTTTCATCAGACATAACTAATATGGAAATATCTACAGCGTCAGCTGCGAACACAAACGACGAAAAACCTCCTGAGATGAGGATTTTGCAACTCCGCAACTTAGTTGAAACTTTGCGAGTTGCTGATGAAATTGCAGAAAAAGGCTATTTAATCACTAGTTCCGAACTAGCAGATTTAATGGATGTCCACGCTAGTGCTGTCACCAGTCGCGGAGATCAGTGGCGTTGGCGAAATTGGATAGTTTCACGGGTACGACGTGAAGGCAATCAAATTCTTTGGGAACTAGAAAGAGGTGATCAAATAGAAACTAATGCTGACTGACTCCTAACTCCTGGATTCTGCTGTAATTACCAATGAGGAGAAGACGCAAGTAAATCTACAATTGATTTGGCTGCTAAAGGTTTAGAAAATAGATAACCCTGACCAAAATCGCAGCCTAAATCCCTTAATTGAGCCAATTTTTCTGGTGTTTCTATACCTTCAGCGATCGCTTTCATATCACTTGTATGTGCAAGGTTAATGATAGTAGCAATTAAACCTGTATTTCTGGGATTTGATTCTAAAGTATTGATGAAACATTGATCAATTTTGAGGATATTTACTGGAAATCTCTGCAAGTAGCTTAAAGAAGAGTATCCCGTCCCAAAATCATCAATAGATAATTGAATTTGGCATTTTCTCAGTTGTTGTAGAATTACTGCTGCGGCTTCACCATTTTCCATAATCGCACTTTCAGTAATTTCTAGTTTTAGGTTTTGTGGATTTAATTGAATTTCTCGCCAAGCTTGATCAATTATTTCTAATAAATTCGGCTGAGAAAATAATCTAACTGAAAGATTAACGCTAATAGAAACATCTTCATCAACTAATTTTTGTTTTTGCCAGTTGCGTAGTTGAATACAAGCTGTTTTTAATACCCAGGTATCTATAGCTGCAATTAAACCAGTTTCTTCCGCAATGGGAATAAATTCTACCGGAGAAATCATTCCCTGTGTTGGATGTTGCCAGCGTACCAGGGCTTCAAACCCACTAATTCTACCTGTAGATAAGGAAACTATTGGCTGATAATAAACAATAAATTCTTGGCGTTCAATTGCCCTTTTTAAATCATTTTCTAATTGTAAAAGCTTGATGGCTTGTTGATACATATCATCAGTAAAAACACAATATCTAGACTTACCTTGTGTTTTAGCTCGATACATTGCTGTGTCCGCATCTCGCAGTAATTCTTGGGGATTATTGTAGTTTCTATTTCCTAAAACAATCCCAATACTAGCACTAATAAATACCTCTGCTCTAGATAATTTAAAAGGGGCAGAAAGCTCTTTTAAAATTGTGTCAGCAAAGATTTTTGCATAATTGATATCTGTGATTTTTTCTAAACAAATAGCAAATTCATCACCACCTAATCTAGCAAGAATGTCACTATCTCTCATTAAAATTTGCAATCTTTTACCAATAGCAATTAACAATTCATCTCCTACTAAATGTCCCAGAGAATCATTAATAACTTTAAAGCGATCGCAATCTAAAAATAAAACAGCAAACTGATAATCAGATTCGACTTGAGTTAGCTTAATTGCATCATCTAACCGTTCCATGAACAAAGTACGATTAGATAAATTAGTCAATGGATCATGGAAAGCTCTATATAACAGTTGACCTTGTAATTGTTGACGTTCGTATAACTCCCGTTTCAATTCTTGATTAGTTAATTCCAGTTGTAAAGTTCGCTCTTGAACTCTATTTTCCAATTCTATATTTAAATTTAAAATTTTCTGTTCTGCGGCTCGCAGTGATATGTGATTTTTCACGCGAATCAAAACTTCTTCCGCATGAAATGGTTTGGTAATGTAGTCAACACCACCAACTTCAAAAGCTTTGACTTTATCTAAAATATCATCTATCGCACTTAAAAATATGACGGGAATTTTTTGAGTTTGTTCATTAGCTTTTAAGAATTCACAAACTGCATATCCATCCATTTCTGGCATCAGGATATCCAATAAAATTAAATCTGGCAAGAGATTTTGACACGCTGTTATAGCCATTTGTCCATCTAAAGCTTTGCGAACAGAATAACCTTGTTGGTTTAAAATTGTGGCTAAAAACCGTAAATTATCTGGTGTATCATCAACTATGAGAATATCTTTTTTACCCATGTTAAAATTAGATGTTTTGCTCATTGTTATCCTGGGTCAACTGCATGATTTTTTTGAATTGAAAATTTTCTGTTAATTCCCTCAGTGTATTCGCTAAAATATGATTATCTGAAGTTATTTGTACAATTAATTCTAAAATAATTTCATCGCTACATTGAGCAGCAGCAGTATTTAACTGCTTTCGCCATTCAGATGACATTGTTAATAACAGCGAACCTAGTTCTGATTCGGAAATTTTTTGTTGATTTAGTTGAGGAGATTTTAGATGACTATCATTTTCATAGATATATTGTAATCCTAGATGTTGACTAATTTTTTCTAATAAAATTGCTTGTTGAAAAGGTTTAGAAATAAAATCATCACAACCAGAGGCTAAAATAGTTTGACGATCTTCATCGAAAGCACTAGCAGTTAAAGCCACAATTTTAGTAGCTTGACCTTGGGGTGTGGCTTTAATCTTTTGTGTAGCGATAAAACCATCCATCACAGGCATCCGCATATCCATAAAGATTAGGTGAGGATGCCAATTTTGCCAACATTTAACAGCTTCTTCTCCATTTGTAGATTCACGAATACTAAAACCAATCTCTGACAGCAATTTTACTAAAAAAAGACGACTATCTTTGGCATCATCAACAATTAAAATCCGATATTCTGGTTGATTAGGTACTAAAGCAATGACTGTACAATTTAAATATTGGATTGGAATTTCTTGAGCATTAGCTTCCTGAATGGGAATATTAAAAGTAAATAAACTACCATTACCTAGACGACTGCTAACTCTAATATCACCTCCCATTAGTTGTATATATTTGCGGCTAATAGCTAAACCCAAGCCTGTGCCTTGTTTATATTGACTAACCTTATTTGTTTGTTTGAAAGGTTCAAATATTAAGTTAATTTCTTTTTTATCAATGCCATAGCCAGTATCTTCGACTTCAAAAATAAGTTGGTAGTCATTACTGGTTAAGATTTTCGCCTTTTCTTCTTGAGTAAATTTAACAGCTTTTACTCTTAAATCTACACTACCTTTTTCTGTAAATTTAAGGGCATTTCCTAATAAATTTAGTAAAATTTGTCGTAACTTACCTTCATCAGAACGTATATATTGAGGCAAATATTTATCATAATCAAATATCAATTGCAAGCCTTTAGATTCGGCTCTTAATTGCAACATTTTATATAAAGAATCTAAAAAAACGATTAAATCAAAGCTGTTTTCATTAATTGTGGTTCTACCTGCCTCAATTTTAGACATTTCTAGAATGTCATTAATTAGTATTAGCAAATGTTCACCAGCACGATTAATAATTCCTATTCCCTCCTGGTGTTTTGTAGATAAGGATTGATCACGACTCATTATTTGTGTAAAACCCAGGATAGCATTGAGTGGTGTTCTCAATTCATGACTCATATTCGCCAAAAATTCTGATTTAGCACGGTTAGCTGCATCGGCGGCTAATAATGCTTGTTGTAGTTCTATTGATTGTTTTTGAGTCCGTTCCAGTAATTCAGCTTGTTGCAAAGCTACTCCCAACTGATTACCAATCTGCACAACTATTTTAATTTCAGCTTCCTTCCATTGTCGCGGTGCAGAATTTTGATAGATTGCCAACAATCCCCAAAGTTTATTGTTAGAAAAAATCGGCACAATAATATAGGATCTGGCCTGAAATTGCTGCAATAGTTGAGTATAACAATCGTCAAATCCAGCCTGATAAATATCTTCTACACTGCGGTAACTTGTACCTTGGTTGTAAAGGCCGCCTTCAGTTTGCTGGAGATAAGTATCTTCTAGTAATAACGGATTTTGACTAAAATTATCATTTTCATTTGTACTATCGAAATTTTTAACAGTGCATCGCTCATTTGATAATGCATTCTCCTGCAATTTGGAATTATTATTTTGTTCATCCCACAAAGATATCCAGCCGCTACCTACAGACTCGGCCACAAATTCTCCACTCCAGTCAGAATTGAAACTATAAACTACAACGCGATCGCAACGGATAACTTGTCTTAATTCTGAAGTAGTTGCTGCAAATATAGTTTTCATATCTAATGTTTGCCGCATTCGACGAATTGCTGTAGCCAATGCTTTTTCCCGTTCTGCACTCTCTCGCAATGCAGCTTGTGCTTCTTTCTCTAAAGTAATATTGGTAAAAGTGCAAACTAATCTTTCTAATTTTTGATCATTAGATAATTGCGGATCAATGTTTAATAATAGCCACAATCTATCTAGTGCATAATTGCGAAATAGACCAATTACATAGTTACGTACTGGCTGACTATTGGCGATCGCTTCTCTGATAGGTAAAGTTTTAGCAGTTAATGGTTTTCCCTCTTCATCTAACATCTGCCAATTGAGAGCAAAAACACTTTTATTGTGTAAATCTTCTTCTGTCAATAACAGCAGTTCCCTAGCAACGTGGTTACTCAAAATTATTTTGCCTTCAGCATTCAACAGCAAGACACCAACAGGCATTTCTCGAATTAAGAACCGAAAAAGTTTTTCACTTTCTTGTAATGCTTCTTGTCGAACTAATTGATCTGCATATCGCCGACCTAAAATTGATGTTACTAAGGTAACGACTAATATAAATACAGTCGCCATACTGATTTTAATTCCCAACCAAGAAGTTGGCGTAGTCGTCAATACAAAGAAGTGCATCGACCAAATTCCAGTACCCATGATTACAGAACCGCCTAATATCCACAGTAATTGGGCTGAGGACAAGGCCAAAGGTGAACTTAGGGATGATTTGGCTGTAACTCGCCCTGCCAAGTCTACCGCCATATAAGAGGCAATAACAGCGATAATAAATGATACAGCTACCAAAAGTGGTTCATAGCTGCCAGAAATTATGTCATACATAATAAAATCAAGCACTAACCAAGAAAGTGCAAATTATAAAAATAATAGAAATTATCTCAAGTATAGCTAATAGTTATTAATCAATATTATACTTCCTTCCTCGCCATTCTCGCGGGGTGCGGAGCGCAGATAAAAAGATTCTTAGTACCGCTAGAGGATCAGCTAAGGGAGAAAGCCAGAATAACCAACCACCCATGGCATTTTTACGGTCATAAGATGGTGCGATCGCTAACAATAAAGCAAAGCGAATGATCACTAAAAATATATTCAGTCCTAATACTAAAGAGATAGGAAGATAGGGCGACGGGGCTATGAAGAGATAAGCTAAAACAATTATCAGAGGTAAACCTTGTACAGATGAAAGTAACCATAAATCACCCCAAATTTGAGCGCGGTTAGACGCATCCTTTAAATCAAGACTTCGCCCCCACTCCTTCCACGTTTCCATTGCGCCCTCATACATCCGCACCTTCAGCACTTTTGCCCCATCCAAAAACCCCACCTTAAAACCAGCAGCGGCAATATTTCGTGCCAAAGTCACATCATCACAAAAAGAACTCTTCGCACTGCTATAACCATTGACAGCCGCTAAAACCGAGCGCCGACATAAAAAACACTGTCCATTAGCCATCACCCTTTCCGGTTGTTCAGTATCAATACCCGCAGGATCAAATCTATACAAAAGTGTCATCAACAAAGCCGGCTGTAACCAGCATTCTCCCGGATACTTAAGTATAAACTGAGGAGAAAGGGAAACCAAATCATAACCTTCAGCTTGGGCTGTTTTTACCAAACTAGCCACCAAACCAGGATGGGGTTGAATATCTGCATCCATACCCAAAAACCATTCACTTCCTTCGGAAGTAAACAAAAAGCCGTTATGTAACGCCCAAGGACGACCTACCCAATTATCAGGTAAAGGGTCATCTGTCATCACTCGAAACCTGGGGTCTTGTTGCTGTGCTGCTTTGACCAATTCGGGAGTACCATCTTGGGATCTGCTATCAACCACAATAACTTCTCTAACTTCGTAACTTTGCCGACTTAACCCAGCTAATAGCGGACTAATACGCAATGCTTCATTTAATGTCGGTACAATCACGCTGACACTACCTAAGATATCAGGTGTTGGTTGTTGTGGAGTCAGGGGTGGATGTCGTCTTGGACCCTTGAGTAACCGTGACAGTAAAATTGCGGTTGCTGGTACTTGGATAAGTAGGAGGAGGAGGGAAATAGTGCTTTCTATGATCAAGATATTTAGTAGATGCAATGGATACTATAGATGATATAAATTATTTGATTTTTTTACAATTGGTATTGTAAAAATTGTTACTTCATTCCTGACTAACAAACTCCAAATACCCCTTACTCAACTCCTCAACAGCCAAATCATAAAACTGCTTACCATGTTCAGGAGTTGCTAAATCTGGATTTGAACCCATGCGGCCATCTGGATAACGTTCTCGAAAATCAGCAGCACCATAAATTCTATGTCCAGAAGCAACTTCTGGAGACAAGTAGGCTTTTTTTATTGCTTCTGGATAAACGTATTGAGTCACAGCTACTTCACTAGGGGTAGCATGAGAACCTTCTTGATCACCATATGATTCTTTAGCTAATTTGTATACAGAACCGCACATAAACCAATTAGCAATTTGACATTGCACTTTTTGGTAATTAGCAATTTGTAAATCTTCTAGATGTGCGTAGGTTTCGGAAAAAGCAGCTTTCAGAGTAGCAATATTCCCACCATGTCCGTTAATAAAATAAAACTTCGTAAAACCAGCTTTGGTTAAACAAGTTAGATAATCTCGTACTACCAAAATTAAAGTGCTAGGACGCAAACTAATTGTACCGGGAAAGCCTGTATGATGTAATGCCATACCGACGTTAATTGTGGGTGCAACCATCGCTTGAGTTGCTTCCCCCACACCACGGGATATAGCTTCAGCACAAATCGCATCAGTTCCAATTAAACCCGTGGGTCCATGTTGTTCTGTAGAACCAATAGGAATGATCATTCCTTGAGATTGTTCTAAATAGGTTTCGACATCTGTCCAGGTACTGAGATGTAAGAGCATTTTAGTCTATGTAAATATATTCTTTCATATATTATGAATGATTTTTGATTTTCCGGTAAAAACACAGAAATAAAAGTTTTAATTTTTTAGATCAGTAAATACACAATAGTGAATTTACTTATATCAGTAAAATCCTCAGAAATCAAATAATATCTTGCATAAAAATGCAAATCTTGATATACTTAGTCATGTAACTTATGTATTAACTATCATGATTAAGAGTTTTTTATCACGCACTTCTTTTGTGTTGATTTCCGCTCTTACCTTGAGTTTCTCTATTGCTGCTCCTGATGACGTTCAAGCTCTTACCTTTGTTGACTCCTGGAACTTCAACAGCAGTAACTTCAATTCTAGTCAAAGTAATGGTATACTAACAAGTGATTTTTTACCTGCAAACATTGTCTATGGTACAGGTACAACAATCAATGCTGTAGGTAGTGATCCTGCCGGTCGAGCTCTTACTCTGCAAGGTGGTACATCCAATAGTAATAATGGTAAAAATATTACACTTCAGTTTAATCTCTCACAATATTCAGACCCGATTCTAACATTTGCAACCCTGAGATCAGTAACCGGGTTTAATAATAATCTGGTTGCATGGTCTACTGATGGAACTACATTCTCCTCCGCAGGAATTAGCGGTACAAATCCTTATAACCCAGCAACAGCTTTTGCCATACAAACTTTCGACTTTAGTAATGTCAATAACCTTGATAGTGCTACTACAGCCTTTTTTCGCATTACTTTTAATGGCGTTACTGTTGCCACTGGTAGTAATCGCATCGACAATATACAACTCAATGCTACTCTGAATCCCACTCCTGTTCCTTTTGAATTTAATTCCACTTCCAGTTTAGTGATTCTAGGAGGAATTTTTGGTTTACGTTACTGGCGTAAACGCCGCTATTTTATGTAAAAAAATTCTTTTTTCAAGGAAAGAATTGCAACAAGTTTTGAAAAAATGATCCCAAAAATTTACTGAATACTGCAATTTTATTTGTAGATACTCGTTGCGAATCTCCAGGGCAAGATTAACTTCAAGTGAATAATGAGATGTTTGTTTTCTGAATTGTCAACTATACCAGGAGAGAAAAATCATGAATTTTGACTTTTGGTACTTCATTAATCAAAGCAATAATGTTTTTTTACATCTTTGATAATTTCCCATGTACAAGACATTCCAGCAGGAAATATGACTAAATCTCCTTTACCCATTTGCACTGGTTGTCCGTCATCAGGAGTAACAACTACATCGCCTTCCAAAAAGTAACAAGTTTCTTGAGAATCGTAAGTCCAAGGAAATTTGGAACTTTCCTTTTGCCAAATTGCCCATTTGTATATACCTAACTGATTAAGGCTCTCTTGACTAGGTTGATGTTCGATCTTAATTTGCATACAGTATTTTATCAGGTTGTATTTAGCAGTAGGATTGGATATCCTCTCCACATTCATCTACTAAATAACACAATGCCCGAAAACGCAAGCCTACCAATTCGTCATAGAGTGGATTGAGTTTGCACATCGGCGGAATGTGAGCGATTTTACGACCGAAAAGCACTATATCACGTTCAAAAGGACATTGAGGCGGAATCAGTTTAGCAATAAATTTGGCCAGTTGAGTGTTATGAATTTCAATTTCATCTAACCATTGACGTATTGGTTGTAGTAAATTAGATTTATTGACGGTTTGATGAGTGTCTTCGATCTGGCTGATCAAAGTAGGGAGAATGATAGATTGAGTATTTGTGGTGATCATAGTTCTAAATCCTGTTGTCTTCAGATAGATCAAGTTTTGCTAATTTGGCTTATGTCCATTTTATTTGCAGATAATATCTGCGTTGTCTTAGTAATTTTTAGGTAAGATAATTGCCACGGGAGTATCTTACATGGAATAAGCAGAGAAATTCTTTAACTAATTGCCATTTAAACTCACGATGATTTGAATAACTGTCCCGCTAAATACAAAATAACAAAGAAATTGTAAAAATGGTATTTCTTTAACTTATTAATTACTAATGTCAAATATTGCGATCCCATATATCAATCCCAAATGCTTGGTAGGTAAACTGCACAGTGCTAAAAATTGTCACGGTACTAATCAAAATATGGGTGAGATTTGACTATATCTAGGGTTGGCTAATATTTAGCAATCACCTGACTCCATCCTCCAGCAGAGTATAGATATAAAAATGTTAGATCCATTACATAAGCCAACCTAAATATTATCTAATTACTAGGAAGAAATCCTTTGATAAGTACAAACTAATTGAGGTTTAAAAATGGTTTATAAAACACAAAATATGCTATAATAGATATACCTTAAAAATAAATAATAATAATTAAACCGAGGAAGTAAACTTAAGAAATGTAGCAATCCTCTCCGGTAAGGGCTTTAGAGGATGTTTGAAAACTTTTACACTCAGATGCTACTTAACTTTTTGGTTTTGACTGCAAAATATAATTAGACAACTCAAAAAATCCTTCCCCTTCAGCGGACGTAGTTACATAAGTAGGTAGATACTGTAACTCATTGGCATATTTCATCACATTAGCTACACCCACAGAAACAGGAAAATAACGACTATCAAATAGACTTTCATCATTGGGACTATCGCCTACGGTGACAACTTGATCTAGTGAATATTCTGGGAAGTATTTGTGCAATACTTGTAACAATCCCCCAGATTTATCTTGTCCTTGAGGTTTAATGTGACATTGAACATTGCTGTAAGTAAATCCCCAGCCCTCATTTTGACAAAGGCTACTGAGATATTGCAGTTCATCTAATGTCAAAGCAGCAACATCAAATGTCCAATCAGTGACGCGAAAACGATTATCATCAGATTCCTGGATTTGGGGAAATTGGCGTTGTAATTTGGCAAAAGTTGTAGCTAAGTGCCGACGATGGTTAGTTACATCAGGAATCGGTGTTAAAGCTACTGATTCTAAATTACCGGATGAATAAAACAAACCACCATTTTCTGCCAATGCACCGGCAACTGGCATCAAGCTGCTGATTCCACTCACCCAACCAGCGGAACGTCCGGTGACAATTAGTACCTTAATTCCCGCTGCGGCTAAATTCTCCAAAGCTGTTAACAGTGACGAAGTAAATTTTCCCTCCTGAGTTAAAGTACCATCCATATCTGTGGCTACAAGACCAATATTTTTCAAGTCATGAGAATTACTAATGTGTCTGGGCATATAAAAACCGGAATAGGGGAATATGATGTAAAAAAATATTAACAATACAGTAAAGTCATACCAAATATTTGGGCATCCTAAACATTACGAGTAAAATATTTTAATTTACTAATCATGCTTAATACAATATTTCTAGCCCAGTCTTCAAGTGCCAAGACTCAGAAAAAAATCTCACAAGTACCAGAGAGCGAGTTTCAGGCATCCTCCTTATTTATGTTTGCTAGTGGAGGGCTGCTAGTAGGACTAATCGCTGTCATTATTTATGGGAAAATTTTAGTCAATAAATATGAAAAAAAAGTTAAGTTTGAAAAATTCCGCACGCGAGAACTAGAAAAAAAGTTGAAGTTGGCGCTGGAAACCATTCGCAAAATGGAGACTAACCCCGATTTAGTCCACTCACGGGACTTTAACCTCGATTATTTGCGAATGAGGATGTCAGAGGAGGTATTTCGGTTTGGGATTGTTAATCAAATTAAACTCAAAATTAAAGATAAAATTTCTTTATCACTCCGCCCTGGCCAATCTCAACAGGGACAGGTTGGGGTTGCCAGCAGCACTGGTAGACAGGTAGATGAAATTTTTGATGTTGAGTATGAAACTGGTGTTGCGCCCAACATTGTCAAGCGAGTGCTATTTCGGATTCAAATTCGGTTGATGAAGTTACCTACACAAGCAACTTCTACAACTATTAGCCAGATTATGGACTGTATAGAAACTTACCTTAGCCCTAGAGAAGATGATGATTCATGGCAGCCGACAATTCAAGGTCGGATTGTCTATATGCATTGGGATCAAAAGGCTAAACCTACTCCCTTGCTCGTCTTGGAACAATCAAATGAAGGAGTAAATGTGACTTTCCGTACTACTCGCCAACCTGGTGTGGCTGCACCACCAAACACGCCAACTGGAAAAACTAAGGCTTAACTCAGGAGAAAGTTTAGTTAAATAGGTAGGCGTTAAAATTTATCGTTATGGCAAGGCAAAAGGTAAGAGGCAAGAGGCAAGAAACTTTCAGGGATTTTACATTTTGTTACAAAAGAAGGGAACAGGGAACAGGGAACCGGGAACAGGTAAAAAATAAAAAACTTTAGTTCTGAGTTTAAAGCTCAGTCAAAAAAAGGATGTTTTTACAAGATGCGTAGCACGAAAAAAACAGTGTCAAAATTTGCAATCTCATGTTTTTAAACATGAGTTTTTTCTGTTCCCTGTTGCCCGTTCCCTGTTCCCTCTGAATTAATGAGAATCGGAAACTTGCTGCCCTATCTTGTTGGTGATAGGTAGATTTTGAGCATCACGAGTTAATAGACCATCTTCCATTTCGACGATGCGATCTGCTATATCTAAAATACGGTTATCATGGGTGACTAATAAAATAGCAGTTCCTTGTTCTTTGGCTAAACGTTGCATGATTTCTACCACATCACGTCCTGATTGTTTATCTAATGCGGCGGTAGGTTCATCTGCTAGGACTAATGGCGGGTGATTGACTAGTGCGCGAGCGATCGCTATTCTTTGTTTTTGCCCACCAGATAAGTTGTCTGGATAGTAGTTTATGCGTTCTGTTAGTCCTACTGAACCCAGCATGGCTTCTGATTTTTTAATAGCTTCTGATTGAGAAATTCTTTGATTTAATTCCACTGCCATTTGCACATTCTGTCTAGCAGTTAAGAAACCTAATAAATTGTGAGCTTGAAAAATATAACCTATATTGCGTCGGCTTTGCACAAGTTGACTTTGACTAGCGCCAAAGAGTTCCTTACCTAAAAATTTCAAACTGCCTTCTTGTGCAGACCTTAACCCACCAATTAGACTAAGTAATGTAGTTTTTCCTGAACCTGATGGTCCAGTCATAATCACAATTTCTCCGGCATATATTTCTAGGCTGATATCAAATAAAATCTGTTTTCTCAGCGCACCTCTACCATAATAATGGTTAATATTTTTAATGGCAATTACAGGTTCTTTACTGTTCATAATTAAGATGATGGTGTGACGATTTTTGAATAATTAAAAAATATCAGCAGGGTCAGCTGAACGTAATTTTCTCATGGCGATCGCCCCAGATATGAAACACATTAATATAGTTAATATTAGCACCATGATAGCTCGATAAGAACTCATAAAAACGGGTAAAAGTGTAGCCTCTCTAGCAACTTGGTACATGAACAAAGCACAAGCGAATCCAGGAATATATCCTAAAACAGCTAACATAAAAGCTTCTTGAAGAATGACTGTTAATAAATAGTTTTGTGTATATCCTATGGCTTTGAGTGTAGCATATTCAGATAAATGATCTGTCACTTCTGTATACAAAATCTGATAAACAATTACAGTTCCGACAATAAAACCCATAATTGTCCCTAAAGTAAAAATAAACCCAATTGCCGTACTAGTTGCCCAATAATTTCTTTCAAAGGCTACAAATTCTTCTTTAGTTAAAATATTCACATCTGTAGGCAGATAAGTCCGTAAATATGTGGCAATTTGGTTGGCATCTACTCCTGGTTTTAATCTAATTAAACCAATATCAATTAATCCACTTTGGCGGTTAGCAAATATCCGCAAAAAGTTAACATCACTAGTAATTAAATTACCATCTGCTCCAAAGGATGCACCTAAAGTAAATAATCCTGCTACTTTAATGCGTCTTCTTCTTACTTCTGCTGTGACAATTTTTCCCTGATCAAAATCAGCAGCAATTGGACCATATTCTACTCTAGAAGAACGGTCAAATAATACTACATCAGGAAGTTTTAGTTTATCTAAATTTTCTTCAACACCGGGCAAATCAAATACATTAAATTCTGGATTAACTCCAAAAGTAAGAATACTGCGAGGACGGCCTGTAATCGGATTTTTCCAGCTTGTATAGTCTAAATAGATAGGATGAACTGACTCTACTTCTGGTAAATCCAAAGCTTTATATAATCGCCTCTGAGAAAAAGGTTTCATTGCTAATACAGCATTAGATTGATTGTTAATTAAAACAATGTCACCTTTTAAACTGCTGTGCATTCTGACGTTACTGTAATAGAGTGCATCTCGGAAACCAAGCTGCATAAACATCAAAATATCAGCGAAGGCAATACCTGATAAAGCCACAGCTAGGCGAGTTTTTTCTCTGGTCAGTTGTAACCAAGATAGGGGTATTCTCTGAGTCATTCGATTTTGGATTTTAAATTTTAGATTTTGGATTTATTAAATGAATAAATCTCAGGGATTGTTACCATGAAGTTACTTTTTCTGACTCATTTCATCCATGTTAATTTCTACCAGAACTTTGGCATTAGTTAAACCAGAAACTCGCTGACTATCTTGTGGAGAAAGAGCAATTTTCACTTCTACAACTCTGGCATCAATATCTGCGGCTGGATCTGTATTCAGCACATCTTTCTTACCTATTTTTCTGCCAATTTCCGTAATATTTCCTTTGAATTGTCCATTAAATGCACCATTATCACTGGTGATAGTCGCACTTTGACCAAGACGAACTTTACCAATACTATCTTCAGGAATTTCGGCAATCACAAACATTTGATCTGTTTGTCCAATTTCAGCAATACCATTTGCACTCATGACTTCCCCAGATTTGGTGTGAACTTTTAAAATTTCACCTGGGGTTGGTGCTTTGACATAACTTAATTGCAGTTCTGCTTGGGTTTTTCTGACAAAAGCGATCGCATTAGAAATCTGAGCTTGTGCTATTCGTACATCAGTAGGACGAACATCAATCAACCTGCTCAATCTAGCTCTTTCTTCATCTATCTGCCTTTGCAATATGGATACAGTTTTATCGCGGGTAGCGGTGGCTTCAATCAGTTGCTGCTGTAATGTAGCAATAGTTTTGATTTGAGTAGCTCTAGCTTCGGCAATTTGTTGTTGCAATGTTCCTAGTGCTTGTCTCAAATTCGCTTGAGTTTCGCGCACTTGTTGATTAGCAGTAGCCGCACGCAAACGCCTTTTATCTCTTTCTTGCTGAGAAATAGCACCTTCGCCGTATAAAAACTCATAGCGTCCAGCATCAACTTGAGCATCACGCTGTTCGGCTCGTATTCGGTCAATGGTAGCTCTTAAACTGTCTTTTTGCCCACTAAGTTCGGCTTCTAGGCGTTTAATTGTGGCTGTTTGGGCGATTTTTTCCCCACTTAACTCGGCCGCAATGCGGGCAATAGTCGCTTGTTGAGCTTCCCTTTCTCCGTTCAATTGTGCTTGTAAACGAGAAATGACGGCTGTTTGAGCTTGGATATCCCTGGGGGAAGCAGCTGTGACTTGGGCTAAACTAGCACGAGATTCTTGCAGTCTGGCTTTTGCTTCTTCAACTGCGGCCATGTTGCTATCGCGGCTATCTAAAATCGCTATGACTTGACCTTGCTGCACTCGTTGTCCTTCTTTTACCAACAGTTGCTGCACTCGTGAACCTGCTGATAGTCCTGAGTTGGGAGCAGCAATTCTAATCACTTCTCCTCTCGGTTCTAATCTTCCCACTGCACTAATACTTTTGGGGCTTGGTACTATGGATACAGAGGAAGTTAGTTTTTTGAGTTGTTCAATTTTGGCTGTAGCTAGGAAACCAGCTGCGATCGCCACTGGTAAGGCTATAGCAACTTTTAACCAAACTTTAGATTTTTCTAGTGCCTGTGCTGTTAACTTTGGCTTCTCACTCACCCTTGACATGGTATATTACCTATCTGATTTTTGCTGATGGAAGTAAAAAAGCAAATTAGCCTCGGTTGAAAAAAGTCAAATATTGCAAATAAGTTAAGGAAATTCAAACGTAAGTATTCAGTCATCAGCTATCAACATTCATCAAAATTGATGAACTTTCTCATTGCTGATGTCTCAACAGTATTGACTCGGTATAAATTTGGTAGATATAATAATGCAGAGATATGCTAGGCAGTAGGCTATCTATCTATTGCCAATATCAGTTATTAGTTTGAAAAGCGACTGGAAGTCGCGGCTTTTCAAACATCCTCTGAGCAGAATTAAATTGTTGACATCTAATACAATTTCTTGGTGAGGCTGCACCGAATTTTTTGATCTGCTATTTTTCTCTTTGCTTGTGTCTTTTGTGTTAGCCTGTGGTCTAAGTTGATCTTTCTTTAACTTTAGTCCTAAAATGGTTTGGCGCATCTATGGCTACGCCATACAAGCTATCATCCAAATTTGGTATCACAAGAGAACAAATATCTTTGATTATCTACTAAAAAAATGTGTTTTGCTACTTTTAAGAGTGACTGTTTTAAGACTCCATGAAACTTTGGTTAAATGAATTCTACATTTATCAGTTACAGGAAAACGTAACGTAACTTACAGATGGAGAGATGAAGAGGTAGGAAATGTGAGGAAATGAGAATAAACGAATAAATAAGCAGATCATTATTCTGGTAAATCAAATAATACAGTGGTCATATAATTTTCTGCCCAATCTGTACCAAAAGCTTTTTCCAGAACTCGACGGGTTTTATCATTTTGTTGCTGCTTGGTACAATAATTTTTTTGTCCGGCGATAATTTTCTCTACTTTTTCTGATGCTACGGGACTAGAAGAAGTTGCTTGATTACAATGAATCTCTAAAAATTCTTTGACACGCTGGAGAAACATTGATTCTTCTTCCACAGATGCAGGACGAATGAACAAACAAAAATCAGAAAAGATATTTCCCCATTCTGGTAATTCACGGACTTGGGAAAAGTTAATCTTTGTTAAATTACTCAATCGGGAATTGTAAGCATCTGGTAGACTTCTTTCTAAGTTGACAGGAGAAAGGTCAGCGATAGCTGCACTAATTTGACCTCTACCCCCAACTAAATCGCAACCAAACATGGGTATATCATATTCTGGACGGGGAAACATCACACAATGCAAAATATCTAACATATTTCCCACTCTCGCTAGTTCCAAGTGCATTTTACGGAACTGTGGACTTTGATAACAGCGATTTTCTATAATCAGTTTCTCGCCTTCTAGTCTACCTTCTACATATCCCAATTCTGCTGGTAAATGATAGGGTGATAAATCTAGATGTTGATGCCAAACTTCTTCGATTGTATCAGCTAGTTGACAAATCAAGGGATGTTGTTGTTGACGGAGGGAAGGATTAGACGGTGAGGACATATTTTTTATTTAAACGTTGTAATTTATAATCTAGTTTACAATTAGTCAGGTTATTTCTTTGTATTAAGAATTATAAACTTACAATTACACTCTATGTTAACTATGCAAGAATCTGTGGTGTATCAAAAAATCATTCGAGAAGGTTTAGAACAGGGAAGACGTTATGAAGTGAAGTTAATTGTGCGTCAACTTCAGCGTCATTTAGGAAAAGTAAGTACGGAAATTCAAAATCAAATTGTAGATTTATCTTTTACACAGTTGGAAGATTTGGGAGAAGCTTTATTAGATTTGAAAACTGAGGCTGATTTAAGGACTTGGTTGAGTGAAAATTGTGATTAAGATTAAGGGTTTAGCATTGCTAAACCCCTACAGTGATCAGAATGTGTAAATTAGGAAGAATAATTACTCAACTATTGCCAAAAATCTGTTACTTCATAACTTAATTCTGCTAACATCTGCCGCAATAAAGGTAAACTTAAGCCAATTACGTTACTGTGACAACCCTCAATTTTTTCGACAAATAAACTTCCAAATCCTTCTAAAGCAAAAGCGCCGGCACATTGAAGGGGTTCACCTGTAGCTACATAAGCTTTAATTGCCCGATCGCTCATTTTGCCAAAATAAACTCTAGTTATTTGACAATTGACAATGGTTCTATTTTGTGTGTTATCAATTAAAACATGACCAGTATACAAGTCACCAAAATTACCCTGCATTAAATTCCAACGAGCGATCGCCACTTCTGCATTTTCGGGTTTACCATATATCTCACCATCAATAGCCAAAACTGAATCACAACCCATCACTAAAGCCGATGAAAACTGAGGTGCGACAGTTTCTGCTTTACACTGAGCCAAAGTTTGTACTAATTGTCCTGGTTCACTGATTTGAATTTGCGACTCATCAAAATCACTCGCTCTAACTATAGGTTCTATTCCCACAGTTTGTAGCAAGCGACGACGCGCAGGAGAAGCAGAAGCAAGTATAAATTGAGGGATTGTCATAATCAATAATAAAAGTAATTGGTAATTGAGAAAAGGCAATAGGCAATAGGCAAAAAAAAGTCATATTTATCCTCCGCTCCTCCGCTCCTCCGCTCCCCTGCTCCCCTGCTCCCCTGCTCCTCTGCTCCCAGTCCCCAGTCCCCAATCACCTAAATTAATACACAGTAAAAGAATTTACCAGTTCATCAATAGTACGTTGCAGTTTTTTCCACCGCTTTTCTGGGACTGAAGCATTAAAGGTAAAAAGCTTACCACGACTCACTGCCACACTAGATATATTGTGTCGTTTTTGCTGATTAGGGAGTTTTACCTCATACTCTAGAAGATAGTATGTTTTACCGTCAACTTCTTTCTGAGCCACGTTGGTTAATTCAGCTGAACGTCCTGAGTCTACAGGAGCGAGAGCCGCTTTACCTAATTTATAGCCAACTTCTGTAGGTGTTCCCAGTTCTGTTAAAGTTTTTCCATTAGGAACGGGACTAATCACCACAGAGACGTTTTCTGATACTTCAATTAAATCATGAAACACCACATCAGGACCGTCGGCAACTTTCACTTGTAACCAACCATTGGGATATAAAAACTGATAACCGTCAGCACTATCTACAAAGCTTTTGAGTCCAGCCGCAGCAGCTACACTAGGGTTACTCAGGCTGATACTGAACACTAATAATAAAATTAACGCAATTCGTTTCCACATTGATCAAAATTCCTTTAGGCTGGCGGCAATACAAGGCAATATTTACTGCACGTCCCCATTTTCCCATACAAGGTTACGCTTTTGCCTACTGATTAGCAATTTCAATATTTAATTCTGTAACTTTAGCAAGTTTATGGAAAGATAGAAATTACAAATAAAAAGCGATCGCCCTCTATTAAATCACAAGAGCGATCGCTGAAAATAAGTTCAAAAAATATTGTGTTGGATTTGGTTCAATTGGTAAATAGATCATCAGTGATTTTTCCCAATCACCAATCACCAATTACCGATTACCAATTACCAATTACTAATTTAAGCTGTATACCATTCTGGAGTCAGCTTATCTGCATCAGCAACAAGAGTCTCAGTTGCCAAAGTTCCATTCATAGTCCAGATTTTATCTACACCTGTTTGTTGATCTCTCCAATAAATATCTGTTTTACCATCGCCATTGAAATCACCAAGAGATGCTGTCAAACCAGGGCTATTGCTAGGTAAGAAGGCTTCAGAACTAACCTTTGAACCATCCATTAACCAAGCACTAGTTTGGCCAGTTGCAGCATTTTGCCAGAAAATATCTGTCTTACCATCACCGTTAAAATCACCAATGCTTGCAGTCCAATCTAAGGGTACTGAGAAGAAGGCATCTTCAGTAACAAAAACGCCATTCATGGTCCAAATTTTGTTTTCACCAGTGGCATTATTACGCCATAAAACATCTGTTCTGAGATCACCGTTAAAGTCTGCCAAGGTAAAGCCCCAAGAAGCATCTTGTGATTGTAAATCATATTCAGTGGCGTTACTACCATCCATGAACCAAACGCTATTTTCGCCGGTTTGATTGTTACGCCAGAAAATATCACTTTTACCATTACCATCAAAATCAACAATGGTTGCATTCCAGGATAGATCTTTACTTTCTATTAAAGTTGCATTGGTTACGGTTGTACCGTCCATTTCCCAAATTGCATTTTGGCCTGTTTGATTATTGTGCCAGAAAATATCGGTTTTGCGATCGCCATTAAAATCAGCAATATTCGCAGTCCAACCTGCATCTACTCTATCTAAAGCTACAAAATTAGCAACTCTTGTCCCATCCATTAACACAACCAAATTCTCGCCTGTTTGTTGGTTGCGTAATAAGAAATCAGTCTTATTATCGCTGTTGAAATCAGCAGTTTCATAACTCCAGGTTGTTAAGTCATATTGACCTAAAGAAGCCTGTTCTATAACTCTTGTACCATCCATCAGGCGAACTAAAATTTCACCTGTTTGTACATTCACCCACATTTTATCTGTTTTGCCATCACCATTGAAATCGGGAACAAGGGCGGCGCTAGTTAAGTAAGGGTTAGGATTAGGGTTAACGCTACCTACTGGTGGTAATTGTAGTGGAATATCTGGAAATAGTGGATTTGGTGATGTTCCAGGTGCAGAACTGTTAGGAAGTGATATATCAAGAGGGTTATCCATCAAAGTATTTGATTTTTCGAGAGATATTAATCCTGCTGATTTCAGTTCTTGTTGATATAATCCTGATTGATTAGTCATGGTGTGTTTTTATGAGTAATTAATATAAAGTTTTAGTTTATCTAAAATCAAGATTCTGTAAATAACAAACATTTAGCAAATTTATTTTGTGGAATGTCAGTATTTAGAGATATTTAGATCATGTTTTTCAAGATATTTCTGATCTATTTAAAGTATTTTATAAATAAACAAAAAATAGTTCATATTTTGTTTATCAATGTCATTATTTAAGAATAAAATCCTGCTTTTATGACAAATTCACTGGGTTGTCAGTTATCAAACATATTAGATTCCCCACACCCCCTTAAACAGGAGTGCTAAGAGAAAAGATATAAGCATGATAAATTAGCTAGAATAACTGAGGTTAGTAACTACTAGTCCAAGTTACTTAAGTTAAAAACAATACTATAATTTTCAAGGTTAAATCAGCTATGCAATCAGAATATCGGCAGCGTCGTGAGCAGTTAATGGCGAAAATTGGCAGTGGGACAGGGATTTTTCGTAGCGCACCTTCAGCGGTGATGCACAACGATGTCGAGTATGTTTATCGTCAAGATAGTGATTTTTATTACTTAACAGGATTTAACGAAGCCCAAGCGGTAGCGGTGTTAGCACCCCATCACCAAGAACATCGGTTTATTTTGTTTGTGCAACCCAAAGATAGAGAAAAGGAAGTTTGGAGTGGTTATCGTTGTGGAATAGATGCAGCGAAGGAAATTTATGGTGCAGATGCAGCTTACCCCATCGCAGAGTTAGATGAGAAGTTACCGCAATATTTGGAAAAGAGCGATCGCATTTATTATCATATCGGACGCGATCGCAATTTTAATGATAGAATTCTCAAACATTATCAAAGTTTACTGCGTACCTATCCCAAACGGGGAACAGGACCAACAGCGATAGAAGATACCAGCACTATTTTACATAGCTTAAGATTACATAAAAGTAAAACCGAAATCGACTTAATGCGTCAAGCGGCGGATATTGCAGTAGAAGCACACAACCACGCTTTAAATATTACCGCACCGGGACGTTATGAATATGAAATTCAAGCAGAAATAGAACATCTTTTCCGTCTGCGGGGTGGAATGGGTCCAGCTTATCCTTCCATTGTTGCTGCGGGAAGAAATGCTTGCGTTCTGCATTATATAGAAAATAATTGTCAGATGCAAGAAAATGACTTGCTATTAATTGATGCTGGTTGTGCTTACGGTTATTACAATTCAGATATTACCAGAACATTTCCCGTAGGTGGGAAATTTACAGGGGAACAAAAAGCGTTATATGAAATAGTATTAGAAGCACAAAAACAAGCAATACAAGAAGTTAAACCTGGTAATGCTTTTGATGCACCCCATAAAAAAGCAGTGCGGATTTTAACAGAAGGTTTAGTAGAATTGGGTTTATTGAAAGGGGAAATTGACAAATTAATAGAAGAGGAAAAATATAAACCATTTTATATGCACCGCACCAGTCATTGGTTAGGTTTGGATGTTCATGATGTTGGTGTTTATCAACATGGAGAAAACCCGCAACTTTTACAACCAGGACAAGTTTTGACAATAGAACCGGGACTTTATATTGTACCTGATACCCAACCAGCAGAAGATCAACCAGAAATTGATCCGCGTTGGGTGGGTATTGGGATTAGAATTGAAGATGATGTTTTAGTTACCGCAGATGGAAATGAGGTTTTAACTGCGGGAGTTGCGAAGGAAATTAAGGATGTAGAAAGATGATCTAGATCCCCGACTTCTGATAACAATTTTCAAATTTATTGACAAGATGACAAAGAAGTCGGGGATCTGGTTTATAGATATATAGACAGATATATAGCCAGGGAATAAATTCCCTTATGTCAACCCAACCTACAATTTTGATATATGGTGAAATCTTTACTCTATCGGGAAACCAGGAATTAAACTATCAATTTCCTGCATTAACCGCAATGTTTCTGTTAAAGCAACCACAATTTTTTGATAATGAATAATTTCATTTTCAGATAATACACGATTAGCGTTTTTTCTATCTTTTAACCATTTATCTAATACTTGATATCCACCTATTTTAAATTCCCAGATGTGTTGAGGAATATCTGTAAAATAATTCTGTTTATTTATACAAACTCTTTGCAATTCTGAATTATAGGTAACTTCGCTAACTTGATTTTCTCCTATTTGCTGATATGTGGTAATTAAATTATCAAGTTTCTCAGATTTCATTAAATGTAAATTGACTAATTCTTCTCCTTTTATAGTTAAGGAATTAAATAGTTTTTGATTACTGGTTAAGGGAAGACGGGGAAAATCAATCTTTAGAAATTCAGCGTATCTAGTGCGATAGGTAGGACTATGAAAAATAGCATAAGCATAGTAAAATATTTGTTCTGGTGTTGGTATTTTACCAAGTTTGGTTTTTATAGTTTCTAAGAATTTCGGTGATAAATTAGGAGTTTTTTCTATAAAAAGATTGGTTTGTTGATTTTCTGTATCTGGATAGGTATAGAGAGGAAAGTAATAGTTATATTCCCTGGAATTAATTGAAATACTATTACCATCTCCTATATCATTAGTCACAAAACAATGTCGAAATCCTATCTCTTTTTGTTGACGACACAGAATCAAGCATAAATTTATTTTTGTTAAATGCTTCATTAAGTTCCAACGACCATCACCTCTTTCAATAATTAGTGGATTATAATATATCCATCTATAATCAAAAGGTCTATAAAAATAAGATTTTATAAAAGATTTAACTTCTGATTGTCTAATTTTTGCTTGAGCTTCTAATAAATTCCAATATTGAGTATCTTGAATATCATAAGTTTTTTTAAGCTGCTCAATATTATCATTTTTTGCAATATCTTGAAAGCGTTTATAAACTGTATTTTTGTCAAAATCTACACAAAGATTATCTCTTCTAGTTTTTATACCAGCAGCTTGCAACATAAATATATCAGTAATACTAAACTCTTTTATATACTCATTTTCATAGTCAAAGTTTTTCGGTGCAAAAAAGTAATTTGGTGCAGTTGGTTGTAACTCTATCCAGTCAATATTATTTAAACTTGCAGATTCCAAAAACTTATATTTTTCATCACGACTTCCCCACAGATCATAATATAATACTTTTGCCATTTCTTTAATGCCATCTCTGGATTTATAAGCAGTAGAAAAATAATCAGGTTCGCTTTTTTCCCGCACAGCGATTAAGATAGATACACCTTGTTGAATATCAAAAACATTTTGATCAACATTTCCATCTGGTGTAGTTTCTTTTAATAAAGAATTACCATGCAAATCCATAATATATAATGTATCAAAATACTTTAATAACTCCTCTCTCATTCCCCGATGAATTAACCCATTGAGATAGGAATGATTAGTAATAAAACCAATAATACCATAACCTTTAGGTGTTTTTTGAATCTGATATTGAGCAAAGCGAATAAATTTAATATAATCATCATCTAAAGGTTGAATATTTTTTTCCTTTTCTAACCTCACCCGACCTTTATATAATTCTAAAAGTTCCCCAATATGGGTTAACTCAGTAATAGTTTTACCTGCTTTTCCGGTTTTATAAATTCGATTCCAAGCTGAACCAGTATATTCAACATCAGCTAAATATCGTTCTTCTTGATTTAAGATTCGTTTGCGTTTACTCGCATTTTGGGAACTGACAGAATAAGGAGGATTTCCTAATACCACCATTACAGGAATTTCTGTTTTCACTTTTCCTGCTTGACTTGATTCCTCAGCAATAATTTGTGTAATTCCAGGAATCAAATCACCTTGTTTTATTCCTGCTTCCAACGCATTAGTTAAATAAACTTTTAATCTTTCCTCTGGTGCAAATTTATAACCCAAATCTCCTAATAATAAACCTAATTTTAAATGTGCGATAGTATAAGGAGTCATTAATAACTCAAACCCAAAAAGACGATTTACCAGTTTTGCATCTCTTAAAAAACTATTCCATTTATCAATTCCATATTTAGCGACATTATCCCGAATTTGTTTAATAACTGCATATAAAAAAGTTCCTGTTCCTGTTGCGGGGTCAAGAATAGTTACTCTACGATTTCCTAAACCATGTTGTAAATCAAAGATTTCTTCATTCACTAAAATATCATTAACAGCACGCACAATAAAATTAACTACAGGTTCAGGAGTGTAATAAACTCCGCGACTTTTCCTTAATGAAGATTGATAAGCAGCTAAAAATGTTTCATAAAAGTGAATAACCGGGTCTTCTGTGCGGGTTTCCCGTCCAAAGGTTTCTAAAATATTGGTCATGTCAACTGTATTTAGTAATTCTACTAAATTTTCAATTGACTTATGAATTTTACTGACGCTATCAGTAGCAATAACTATATCAAATAAACCTTTCAAAAAAGGGATTCTATCACTAATATAAATACTTGCGGTTGTGCGATTAAATTCAAATTGTCCAGGGTTTTGTGCATGACCAATTCTAGCAGTAAATAAACCATAAGCAATGGTTTGAGCATACATATCCGCAAAGCTTTGATTATCTATATCCAGAATCAATATTTGTTTAAATGTTTCTTTTAATTGATTTAATTGTTCGGTGTTTGTTTCTATATCTAAAGTTGAGAAAATCGCATTTCTAATAGTTTTGGTATAAGCTGCCATTTCTTTAGCCAAATCATAATAGTTATTAATATCTTTGGCTTTTTGATTCAGAAATAATTGCAGTAATTCTTGGATTGGTTGTAAATCATCAACCAGCGTAATTTCACCTTGTTCTAAATCAGCTAATTTCGCAGTTTTTTCACATTCTCCATCGACATACCAACGAAATTCTAGATAATTAGTTAAAATAAAATTGTAACCAATATTTGATTCTAAATAACGTTTAATCTGTTCTGTTTTTTCGGTTTTCTTTAAATCAACATTAATATCCTTAGCTTCTACATATCCTAAAACTCGATCATTTTTTCTGATAGTAAAATCAGGAATACCTTCTTGATTACCTTTTTCTTCAATTCTGGCATTAATTCCAATCATTAAACCTTCAATGAGACGTTGTAAACTAGGGTAATGACTACGTTCTCCACCGCGTTTAATGTTGGTTTGTATGTCTTGGATGTAGTTATTAAAATCAGTCATGAGTAGCAAAAAATTGATAGATAATTTTTGTTTGATGATAGCATAAGTAAGTATTCAGCTATAGCACTCCTTCATACCCAGATCCCCGACTTCTGACATCAATTTATAATTTGTGGACACAATAAATAAAAGAAGTCGGGGATCTTATCACCTTACCTGAATCCTTACTAGGATGAAAATAATTTACCAATCAAAAATATTAATATCTATAATAATGATCATTTTCCTCTCCGATAAGCTGCTATTTCTTCATCAATTTCTGCATCATTTAAAGGATTATCAGCGTGCAATTCCTGGGTTTCTTGACATAATTGACTAAATTCTTCAGCTAATTTTTGTCTGTGCGAATCTGGTTGATAATTCTTCTTTATTTCCTCCATCATTTTAATTTTTTCCTCTAGTAATTTTTGTGCTGGTTCTCCTGAAAGAATTGTAATTCTTTGACCTTCTTGATTGAGATGCTGCCTTTGGGCTAAAATTTTTAAAGCATGGGTAATCACTTCATTGGGTGTTCTATATTTACCAGTTTTTAACTGTTCCTGCAATAACTTTTCTTGTTCTGAATCCAGAATAATTTGTATCATATTTCTTGCCTTTTTACCAGTTTTCTATAATTATAACCATCAACATTGATTTATTTTGTTGAGTTGCGCTGTCGCTTAACCCAACCTACGGATATAAATTCTCTGCGTCCTCTGCGTCTCTGCGGTTCGTTACTCCATAAAAAATAGGGACAGTTTGCACCATCCCCATTAATTTCCTATTCTTGAAAACCCTTTTAAAACAAACCCTTACAGTTGAGGTACAAACTGTGACTTATCTGGTACAACAGTGTACTCAGCGACAATTTGCCGGAATTCTTCACCGTCAATGGTTTCTTTTTCAATCAACAAATCGACCAAACGGTCTGTAACACTGCGATGTTCACGGATAATATTCTTAGCATTATCGTAACACTCTTCTGCGATCGCTCTTACTTGAGCATCAATACGAGCAGCAATAGAATCAGAATACTCTGATCTGGTTGTCCAGTCACGACCCAGGAATACTTCACCCTGTTGGCTTTCCAGTGACAAAGGACCCAAGTCAGACATCCCAAACCGTGTTACCATTTGTCGTGCCATTCCTGATAACTGTTGCAAGTCTCCACCCGCACCAGTGGTAACTTCTGCTCGACCAAAGATGACTTCTTCAGCAGCACGACCACCCAAAGCACCAGTAATTCTGGCTTTGAGTTGAGAACGGGAAATTAAACCCTGTTCTTCATTAGGCATAAACCAGGTTAAACCCTGTGCTTGTCCTCTAGGAATCAAAGTTACTTTTTGTACTGGGTCATGGTCTTTTAATAAAGTACCCACCAAAGCGTGTCCGATTTCATGATAAGCAATTAACCGCTTACTCTTGCTGTCAACCAAAGGAGTACCTTCCATCCCCGCAACTACTCTGTCTACTGCATCATCAATTTCTAACAGAGTAATGCCTTCTTTGCGTCTTCTAGCGGTGAGGATAGCTGCTTCATTGAGGAGGTTAGCTAGGTCTGCACCTGTAAAACCAGGAGTACGACGAGCGATCGCATCTAAGGATACACTAGGATCTAATTTCTTGTTCCGCGCGTGAACTTGTAAAACTTCCAAGCGGCCTTTAATATCAGGTGCGTCAACAGTCACCTGTCTATCAAAACGACCGGGACGTAATAAAGCTGAGTCTAAAACATCAGGACGGTTGGTAGCAGCAATAATAATAATGCCTGTATTACCTTCAAAACCATCCATTTCGGTTAATAGTTGGTTTAAGGTTTGCTCACGTTCATCATTACCACCACCGATACCTGCACCCCGTTGACGACCTACAGCATCAATTTCATCAATAAAGATGATACAAGGAGCGTTATCTTTAGCTTTTTTGAACAAATCGCGGACACGGGAAGCACCCACACCCACAAACATTTCTACAAATTCTGAACCAGAGATAGAGAAGAAAGGAACACCTGCTTCACCAGCGATCGCTTTTGCTAGTAGAGTTTTACCAGTACCAGGAGGTCCAATTAACAATACACCTTTAGGAATTTTTGCACCCACAGCAGTAAATTTTTCTGGCTGTTTGAGGAAAGTGACAACTTCCTGTAATTCTTCCTTGGCTTCTTCAATTCCCGCCACATCATCAAATTTTACGCCGGTTTTCGCTTCCATTTGGAAACGAGCGCGAGATTTGCCGAAATTCATCGCTTGGCCAGGACCACCGGGAAGATTATTAGAACGACGGAACAAGAAGAATAAACCAGTAATCAACAATACTGGGAAGATCAGATTTCCCAACAAACCCCAGATAGCGCCATCATTGCGGATGGGATGAGCATCAAAACTGACATTATGTGCTTTGAGTTTATTAATTAACTCAGGAGCGTTATAAGGTAAATCTACCCGCCAGCGTTGAACACGGTTTTCAATATCTTGGTCATTCGCTTCAATAATTGCAGTTCTACCGCCATCATACAGGTCTACATTGGTAACGCGATCAGCGTCCAAGTATTCCAGAAAGCGGCCATAGGTCATGCGGGTATTAGCTGCATTTTTACTTGTGTCCGCAGGAGCGCCCGCAAAAGCGCCTTGCCAAAAGAAAAAGCCAATTACTAAAGCCAGCACTGACCAGAGTGCTACGACTCTCCAAGAGAATTTCATCTTTTAATTTGCCTCTAGATACTAATATGACTGCTTTTGTAACGGATGTTTATAAATCCATTTTGTAATTTGAGCCATAAAACGGTCGTTTGCTTATGGCAGATTCATGAAGTTTGTCCAGAATCTTAATTAAATTTAACCTAATTCTCATACTAATACCAATCAAAAATTAAAAATTAAAAGTTAAATCTTCCCAAAATCAGACACAGTAAGAGTTTGGGACTAATTTATATTTTGCTATCTCTAAGACTAATTTTATGCTGGACTGCACAGGATCACCAAATTCATTTATTTTTCTTTATCTGCGTTTATCTGTGTTCAAAATAGCACTAAAGGCTAATTATGCTTTAAAATTTAATACAATGCAAAAGTATGGAAATTAAACCACGAAGTAACGAAGAAGCGAAGGTAAGAGTTTTTAGAGATATTTTTCGTGATGGGTGATAGTGTCATCGCTGATCTGGTAAAGAATCATCGTTTAAAATAAAATATAGTGGACTTCTTGTGGAAATTGCTATGAAAGCAGAGTTAACAGCCATCATTGAGAGAGCAACGGAAGGAGGATACTGGGCAATTTGTCCAGAAATTTCTGGTGCTAATGGTCAAGGTGAAACCATTGAGGAAGCGAAAGAAAACTTGAAACTTGCTATTCAATTGATTATGGAAGATCGTATGGCAGATATCCGCAGAGGACTAACAGCAGATGCGATCGAAGAGACAATTTTAATTCCATGAAACGTAAAGAATTAGAAAAAAAGTTAAGACAAGCAGGTTGTTACCTTAAACGAGAAGGTGCTTCTCATTCTTTGTGGATTAATCCTCAAACCGGTGTCATTGAAGCTGTACCACGACATACAGAAATTAAAGAATTTTTAGCCCAGAAAATTCTTAAAAACTTAAATGCAGAATAGTGCTTCTTTACCAAAAAATTCTTATTAATATATGCTATCTTTAATATAAATCTAACAGGCTAAAAAATGAGAGCAATTACCACTAATCAAGCAAAAGAAAAATTAGATGAACTCATCAACCAAGTTATTCTGGATGTAGAACCAACAATTGTTTGTAATGATCAAGGACAACACGCTGTTTTAATGTCTTTAGATGAATTTAACTCTTGGCAAGAAACATTATATTTATTATCAAATCCAGCTAATGCTGAACATTTGATGGAATCTATTAAACAGGCAAAATCAGGCAAAAAATCAGTGAAAGAATTAATTGATCCATGAAGATTACTTTTACTGAAGCTTCTTGGTCAGATTATCTTTGGTTACAAGAAAATGATAAAAGACTCTTAAAAAGAGTTAATTTATTGATTAAAGATATTATTAGAAATCCATTTGAAGGTATTGGTAAACCAGAACCTCTCAAAGCAAACTTATCAGGATATTGGTCAAGACGCTAAAATCACTAAGAGTATTGATATACAAAGATTTTTGCCCAGGCAAAAGTCTAATAGTTACCCGTTTCCAGTATAAAACCATATTCTTCCCCCTGACGACCAATTACCAATTACCAGACATGATATTACTTAACTTCTGTGATGTTTAAAGAGTAGGGAAAATATTTACCTCGTTCGTAAGAACCTACCCAAATTTTGTAAACACCCTCTAACCATTCACCCACAATGCCGGGATTTTTCCCATTAAAATCATCATTGCACCAAGTACCACCAGGTCCTTTAATCATCATAGTGGTGTCGGCTTTACTTTCCACTTGTAGTTTTAGGTAGTCAAATTTACTTGTGAGTGTCAGGGTATGATCTGCCTCTTTATCTACAAACCCACTACATGGACCTGTAGGGGTTTCAGCGCCTCTGTTCACTTTTTTGGCAGGAATTGAACCACCACTCATCCCCCTAACAGTTAAAGGATCGGGCGAAAATTTGCGATTAATGGTAATATCCGCAAAAATAGCAGGTGTTTCTTGAGCATCAGCAAGACCATGAATTGCTGTTGTGATGCCAAAGTTAACTATGATCAAAGATAATTTTATTGCTATATTGAATGATTTGTTTGCCATTGTAATTATATTTACTTTTAAGTAATCTTAAAGACATGAATTTTACACTTTAAGTTCCCAATGTTTGAGAAGTAGGGGACTGGGGACTGGGGACTGGGGACTGGGGACTGGGGACTGGGGACTGGGGACTGGGAAGAAATTTATTCTCCTCTGCTCCCTATTCCCTATTCCCTATTCCCTATTCCCTATTCCCTATTCCCTATTCCCTAAATTATTGCTTTATTTAACCGAGATTTATCTAAACCAATTTGATTCAGTAATAGCCATGATTGGATCAAGTCAGGACCATGCACATCTCCGGTTAAAGCTGATCTGAGCGATCGCATGACTAAACCTTTTTTCACACCTTGCTCTTTCACCACTTGTTTAATGATGTTTTGAGCGGTATCTGCTGTTAGTGACTGACTTTCCAAAGCTGTCAAAATTGCTTGCAGTACAGGTTTTACCCCTTCTTGTTGCAGTTGTTGACTACCTTCTTCACTGAACTCTACCGCTTCAGTAAAAAACATTTTGCTCATAGCGACAGCATCCACCAACCGAGTTAAACTAGCAGCAATTAAACTCACTAACTGTTCTAACCAAGGACGCTCTCTACCACCAGTAAATTTATATCCTGCTTCTTCCCAAAAAGGAATAATTAAATCCGTCAGTTTATCAACTGGCATATTATGGATATATTGGCTATTAATCCAATCCAGTTTATCCCAGTCAAATTTAGCACCTGCTTTATTTACCCGTTCAAAGGTAAATTCTTTAGCAGCGTCATCTAAGGTGAATATCTCCTGCGTAGAATCTGGGGCAGACCATCCCAACAAGGTCATATAATTAACTAAACCTTCCGCAGTAAAACCCATTTTCTGAAAGTCAGAAATAGAAGTTACTCCATCTCGTTTAGATAATTTGCGCCCTTCTTGATTTAAAATCAATGGTGTATGGGAAAATTCGGGAATTTTTGCCCCTAAAGCTTCATACAACAGAATTTGTTTAGCTGTATTGGCAATATGGTCTTCACCACGAATGACATGACTAATTTGCATATCAATGTCATCAACCACGACCACAAAGTTATACAGTGGTTGTCCAATACCATCAGCAGCAGCACGAGCGATGACCATATCACCACCTAAGTCACTACCACGCCAGGACATTTTACCCCGTACTAAGTCATTCCAAACAATTTCTCTTCCATCATCAATTTTAAAGCGAATTACAGAAGAACGTCCTTCCGCTTCAAATGCTGCTTGTTGTTCTGGGGTAAGATTACGGTGACGGTTATCATAGCGGGGTGCTTCATTTCTAGCTTTTTGTGACTCCCGTAGCGCGTCTAATTCTTCAGAAGTTGTGTAGCAACGATAAGCTAACCCTTGCTCTAACAGTTTCTGTACTGCTTCTCTGTAGAGGTGCAAACGTTGAGATTGGAAAAATGGACCTTCATCCCAATTCAATCCTAACCAGCGTAGTCCACTCAGAATATTATCGGTGTATTCAGGGCGCGATCGCTCTAAATCGGTATCTTCAATGCGTAGAATAAAAGTCCCGCCGTGGTGACGGGCAAATAAATAATTGAATACAGCAGTTCTGGCTGTACCAATGTGTAAATTTCCAGTAGGACTAGGAGCAATACGAACTCTAACAGACACAGTTAATTCTCTCTCTCACAAAGCAAGATCACTATAACAAGTGCTGAGTGACTATACACTACCGATTTAGGAGATTTTCCCAGCTTGTAAAAACGATGAGGCTGAAAATTTCTTCTATCACTCATATTTTGCTATTTGTTAGAACGGGACTGACGGGGCTCGAACCCGCAACTTCCGCCGTGACAGGGCGGTGCTCTAACCAATTGAACTACAGTCCCTTGTTGTTTTCAACTTTATTATTATTGCCTATTTATTTTTAGTTGTCAACTAGCTGGGAGAAAAAAGTTGATATTTTTTCTATATTTGAGGTGGACAGGGAATTTGACCTCCCCGACCTTCAGATACAAAAATTTTTAACGTAGTCCAAAAACGGTATCTTCTCTAGAGTTTTCAGGCTATTTCTTTGATGATAATTTTCACACCCGAATTTTACTTTCCCGCACAATCAAATAAATGCAACCCCAAACGTTGCGACAGTTCCTCACACACCTTCACCCCCCGCACACTATTAGCCCGTGCATCTAGCAGTGGTGAAAACACACCTATTCCCATTTGACCGGGAACAACAGCGATAATGCCCCCACAAACGCCACTTTTAGCCGGAAGCCCCACTTTATAAGCCCATTCCCCCGCAAAGTTGTACATTCCACAGGTATACATCACACTTAATATATCTTTGATGTAACGACTGTCTACCGCTTGTTCTTTGGTAATTGGGTTCACGCCTTTATTCGCCAGAGTGGCTGCCATTACCGCTAAATCTCGACAATTTACCATCACAGAACATTGTTGAAAGTATAAATCTAGTGATTCTTCAATATGTTTGGTCAATCATGCCAAAATTGAGCATCAGATGGGCAGTAGCTCGGTTACGGTGTCCTGTGCTGCGTTCGGAAGTAAATACGGAAATATCTACAAACACATCCCGACCAATATATCGTCGATACATTTCTAATAAGCGATTAAGTCTTTCCGTTGCACCATTACCTTTAATTAAGCTGGTAATAGCTATAGCCCCAGCATTGACCATGGGATTATATGGGCGTTTGGATTGTTCATCAAGGATAATGGCGTTAAATGCCTCCCCTGTCGGTTCTACTCCTACCCTCGTTAACACATAATCTCGCCCATGATCTTCTAAGGCTTGTCCATAAACGAACACTTTGGAAATGGATTGGATGGTAAATAGCTGTTGATAATCACCGATTTCATAAATCTGACCATCGGTAGTGGCAATACAAATACTAAATAAGTTAGGGTTTACCTTTGCTAGTTCAGGAATGTAGTTTGCTACTGTACCCTCTTGTAGAGATTTGTACTGGGAATGCAAATCTTTGATAACTTCTAACAATGGTGATGGCACTATTTCTAAATCTTGTGAGTTTGCCATAAGGCTGATAACTTTCTCATAACTATTGTAGTTGATGGATTGGTTCGGTTCAGCAGTATTAATGTAATTTTAGCTACATCAAAAACTAAAATTTACAAGCTGACAACCATTTTTGATTCTCTCATTATTGCTTTTTTTTGCGGCATCAAATGCTTACTGGTTTTATTGGTAAAATAACAATAGTAAAATTACTTAAGCAAGTAATTTATAAATATATCAGTAACTTCTGTATTAAAAAACATTTATTTTATATAATTTAAACATTCTACTAAATATCTTATTTTTTCCTAAAAACATCTATTAATTATGATTTTTTTGGGTATTTTAATCAAATTAATAAAAAACTATTTTAAGTATTTATACATAGAATTTAATTCTATATTTATATTTGTTTACAAATAGTTGGCTTTATTAAATGTTAAATATATTACTTAACTCTAGATAATGACCGCCAAATCATCAGTGTATTTGCAGCATCATTTAATATCAGTCTAATATTTAGGTTTCATAAAAAATTATTCACATTCCGAAAAAAAATGTTACATAGCCACAAACCTGATTTGCAAAAGGTTTTGATGGAGAAAATCGCTAAATAAGAGGGGATCATAATCAAAACTTACGCTAAAACCCTGATCCCCAAGCCCAAAAGTTCATGTTACTCTGTTGCAGTTATAAACAAAAAGTGAAGACGGAACGAGTTCAAATTGTGCGGTATATCACTATTAGCAGGTGAAACCCCCACAAATTATCAAACTTAAGTTCTCATAGTCGCTTTAAAATCGGACGCATGAATCAAAGACATTTGTGGACAATTGCTGCCTTGTTTCTGTCTGTTTTGGGTTTACCCTCAGTGGGTCGTACTCAAACCATTGAGCGAAACACTTCAACTTCCCAAGCATCAGCTAAAGCAGATGTGATGAAAGTAGGAGAGTATCAATCCCCAGCACAGAAACCTACCTTAGATGCTGTGAACACGCAAATTCATCCTCATAGCATTGAAGGCCGTCAGGCTGCAACCCTTTACATCCGAAATATTCCCGTTCTTACATTTCTGAGTTCTGCCCCAGTTGCTAGTACAGAAACAAAACAGGGGACAATTGCCAATAGTCATGGTGTTAAATCCTCTGCCTCTGCAGCTAGTAACTCAGTCAAGGTAGCCAGCGTGGGTAATGTGATGGATGTGAGCAAATCCATCATTGCCGATGACCCAGTTCAGCGAGCCAGCTTATTAGCCTCGAAAATCAATCAGCTAATTCGGGACAATGCAGATGCCAGCCAAATTACCGTCAGCTGGAAAACAGGGGAAAAATCTCCAGCCAATTATCACAACAAAGCTCAAGATAAAAGTTCCTCCGTTGCACAGCAGCTAGATCGCTACACTATCAAAATCAACGGTAAAGAATTGGTGGAAATCAATCCAGCCACCCAACTAGCAGACAGCACCAATAACCTAGCACAAGATGCCTTACAAGCAACCAATCGTCTGCGGAGACTCATAGGTAACGCATCCCCCATCACGGAAATTGCTAACTTACCAGCACTCGCCACAACTTCCCTGCCAAATCAACCGCAACAGCTGGCTATTGGTGGGATCAAACTTAACTTCAAGGGCATAGCTTCTTGGTATGGGTATGATTGGGCTGGCAGGAAAACCGCTAATGGTGAAAGATTTAATCCCGAAGCAATGACAGCAGCCCATCGCAGTTTACCTATGGGTACAAAAGTTCGTGTCACTAACACCCGGAATGGCCGTTCTGTGGTTGTGCGAATTAATGACCGTGGTCCTTACATCGGTGGTCGCATTATTGACCTTTCTCTGGGTGCAGCCCGGATTTTAGGAATTATGAACAGTGGAGTTGGTCCAGTGCATATTGATGTGCTGGGAAGATAACATATTTCTTTAGACAAACTCCTTTTCGCTCTTCACTATTGTTTAATTCCCCTGGTTCACTCATCCCTTAACCCGATTATGCCTTGCGCCACGCTGCGCTATCAGATATACACTAACGGGGGAGAGGATAGAGAAGAACTAGGGGTATTTTGTGCGACTGCTGACAACCGTTGCAGCTTTACGCTGTTATTTAAATCAACGTCTCTGGAAAAGCAATTTCCAGCTTTCCGAGGAGCTATTGCTTGATGATCAGACTACTTGGTATCCCACAAAAATTGGTTTGGTGCCAACTATGGGCGGGCTGCATCCAGGTCATCTGAGCCTGATTGAAAATGCTAGGCAGGAAAATTCTACGGTGATTGTCAGTATTTTTGTCAATCCCCTACAATTTGGACCCCATGAGGATTATCAAAGTTATCCTCGTACTTTAGCCGCAGATCAACAATTTTGTGAACAAGCTGGAGTAGACGCGATTTTTGCCCCGACTCCGGAAGAAATGGGAATTCCGCAGAAGAATATACAAGAATCTCAAGTTACACAAGTAATCCCTCCATCTGATATGATTAAAGGCTTGTGTGGTAGATATCGGCCGGGTCATTTTCAAGGTGTGGCGACGATTGTCACCAAGCTTTTCAATTTGGTACAGCCTGACCGAGCCTACTTTGGTCAAAAAGATGGTCAGCAACTGGCAATTATTAAACGTCTGGTGGCTGATTTAAATTTGCCGGTGGAGATTGTTGCTTGTCCAACGGTACGGGAAGCGTCAGGCTTGGCTTTGAGTTCTCGTAATCAATATTTAACTGCAACGGAAAAAGAGCAAGCAACAGTGTTATATAAAGGCTTGCAGCAAGCTGAGGCGGCGTTTCGTGCTGGCGTTCGCAACAGTAGTCAGCTGATAGCATTGGTGTGGGCAGAAATAGCAAAAGTCAGCACTATCTATGTGGAATATATCGAATTGGTTGAACCGAATACATTGATGTTTTTACGCAAAGTTGAGGAGGAAGGAATGCTGGCGATCGCCGCCCGTCTTGGTTCTACACGGTTGATTGATAATACTATCTTGCGCGATGTCTACAACGGGCTACGCCAACCTATTATCGCCATTGATGGTCCGGCTGGTGCTGGTAAGTCTACTGTGGCTCGTCAAGTAGCAACACAGCTAGGTTTAGTGTATTTAGATACTGGTGCTATGTATCGGGCGATAACTTGGTTAGTGCTGCAAACAGGTATTGCTATTGATGATGAATGTGCGATCGCTGAATTAGCTAACCAGTCTAAAATTGAACTTACTCCCAGTCAAAATCTGCAATTTCCCGTGCAGGTGTGGATTAATGGTACAGATGTCACTCAAGAAATTCGCACCATTGAGGTAACATCACAAGTATCTGCAATCGCTGCTCAAAGTGCAGTTCGCAAAGCCCTAGTTACACAACAGCAACACTGGGGTCAACGGGGTGGTTTGGTAGCTGAAGGCCGAGACATCGGTACTCATGTTTTCCCTGATGCAGAAGTGAAAATCTTCTTAACCGCTTCTGTAGGTGAACGCGCCCGTCGTCGTCAGCAAGACTTTACTAAACAAGGTCAACCGGAAGTAAGTTTAGAACAACTAGAGCGGGATATAGCCGAACGCGACTATAAAGATAGCAATCGCAAAATTTCCCCCTTGCGAAAAGCCGCAGATGCAGTGGAAGTGCAAACGGATGGACTTACTCCGGCTGAAGTAGCAACGCAAATTGTTAATTATTATCAAGATCGTTTGTCTCATCGCTAAGAATTCAGGAGTTAGGAGTCAATTTCCCAAAACTCAACCTGAAATCAAATTTATTGCATAAAGTAGGGGTTTAGCATTGCTAAACCCTCCCCCAAATTCCGGGAAATTGTCAACTGAAAATATGGCTAAAATTGGGAAGACAAATTAAAAGAATGCAGAATTTAGAATTTAGAATTTAGAATTACGTTTTGCAACGGGGATTTTACCCCGACACAAAACCCGCTGCTTGTAGAAGCAGGAGACTTTAACCCCCAAAGGTAGGTTAATAGGACTTATTCCCAAAGTTCTGTGGTTTAACTTTCACTTTGGTAGTAAAATAACCATGTTAAGTTTTATGTCCCAAAATCAAGGATCTAAAACTGAATAAATACAAAACCTGTAGTTTTCTAAGTTTCGGCAATAGCTGGGAACTGGAAAACAGTAAAGAGAGGATTTTAAAACATGGCATTTTCACAGCTTCCCCTACCCTACGACTTTAATGCTCTAGAGCAATATGGCATGAAAGGTGAAACCTTTGAGTATCACTATGGTAAGCATCACAAAGCTTATGTAGATAACCTCAACAAGCTTACCGATGGTACAGAACTTGCTGATAAGTCCCTCGAAGAAGTAATCCAAATTGCCTTCAAAGACTCCTCCAAAGCTGGCATTTTTAACAACGCTGCTCAAGTTTGGAACCACACCTTCTTTTGGAACTCTTTGAAACCCGCTGGTGGTGGCGCACCCACAGGCGAACTAGCTGCTAGAATTGACAAAGATTTTGGTAGCTTTGACAAATTCAAAGAAGAATTTTCTACTGCGGCTGCAACCCAGTTTGGTAGCGGTTGGGCTTGGTTAATTGATGATGGTGGTACACTCAAAGTCATCAAGACACCAAACGCAGAAAACCCCCTAGCACATGGTAAAAAGGCACTTCTTACCTTAGACGTTTGGGAACACGCCTACTACATCGACTACAGAAATGCTCGTCCAGCATTCATCAAGAATTTCTTGGATCAATTGGTTAACTGGGAATTTGCGGCTGCAAATCTTGCTGCTTAATTAACCAGTAAAGCTTTTAGTAACAATCCCCATGCCCAAAAAAGCTGGGGATTTTTAATTTGATTGACCCTACTATCTCTGATTCTTAAAGGCTTGATTCCCAAACTTGTCCAAATTGAGTTTAATTCTGTTGATACCTTGATCTAGTACCGCTTCGCGAAAGTCAAAAGTCAAAAGTCAAAAGTCAAAACAAATACAGAGCAAGCTTTTCAGAGATTGGGAATGGTTGGTTTATTTCCGCCGTGCTGTACTAGTGTTCCTGATCTCTAACTATTGGTGCAAGCAGGACAAGGACAACCAGCAAAACCAGAAAGGCCACCGGGACAAGGAGAAACGAACCTAAGAGGATAAATAAATTCCTCTTTTGCTGCTGGCGCTGCTTTATCATCTCCAATTCCTCTTCCTAATCCTTTAAAGTGATTCTCTGGATGTTGCTAAGAAACTGGAAGTCGTGCTGAGAAAGTGTCCACATTGGTGATTGGGGACTGATGATTGGGGACTGGTGATTGGTGATTGGGGATTGGGGACTGGGGACTGGGGACTTATAACTACAACTTTAGAAATATTCAACTTATTGAACATCAGCTTTTTGATATAGGCGATCGCTCATTTGCCACCATCCAGAACACTAGGATGTAGCCATTTGCAAAACTGTCCAAAATGTAGGTGATTACTGTAGCATGACTAAATGATTGTGTCAGCCACGTGATGATTAAGTTTCCAAGATGGTACAGACTAATAACTCAAAATCCGCACGCGAAATCTTTAATATCTCTAGATGGGCAATTAAATTTTCGTGGTTGACGGTGTGTTTTTGGATAGCGGTGACAGTAGCGGGTATTCTCGCTTTCGGTTCTCTCAAATACGCTTTGTTCCCAGATATTACCTTTCCGGTGGTGGTGGTAAATGCTCAAGCACCCCTAACTTCTGCGTTAGAAACAGAAGCTAAGTTAACAAAACCACTGGAAGAAAGCCTCAAGTCCCTAGAAGGAATTGATAATATCCGTTCCTCCACTTATCCGGGGCAAAGTGCTGTTAGCCTGTTGTTTGCAGTTGGGACAAATTTAGAAACTTCTACTGAGAACACTAAAAGCGCCCTCAAGGAGTTAAAACTCCCTCAAGGAGCTAATTATAAGATTATTCCATTAAATCTGAATGAGTCATCAGTCATTAGTTATGCCATTGAGAGTCAGTCAGGAAATTTGGCTGATTTGCAGAAGTTAGCCAATGAGAAAATTTTACCAGCGATCGCTAAATTGCCAGGAGTTCTCAAAGTCTCACTATTAGGCGCTCCGCCAAAATCACCTCCTCTCAATCCTACCAATGCCACGGCGGCTTTACCTCAAGGGGGCGCAAATTTAGTCAGATTTAATGGTCAAGATGTACTAGCATTTCAAGTCATCAAACGTGGCGATGCTAACACTTTAGAAGTAGTCAGTCGAGTTGAACAGGAAGTAGAAAACCTGCGTTCTACGTTAAAAAATGTCAAATTTACCCTAGCCGCTACCCAAGCAGAATATATCCGCCAAGCTACCCAGTCAACCATAGATGCGTTGATGGAAGCGATCATTTTGGCAATTGTCGTCATTTTCCCATTTTTATGGAATTGGCGAGCTACTTTAATTTCTGCTTTGGCAATTCCCACATCTTTGTTAGCGACGTTTATTGTTATGGCCGTTTTCGGCTTTAACCTGGAAACAATTACGTTGTTAGCTTTGGCTTTGGTTATTGGTAGCGTCATTGATGATGCAATTATTGATGTAGAAAACATCACCAGACACATTGAAGACGGGCAAAGTCCCCGCGAAGCTGCACACTTAGCTACTGATGAAATAGGCTTAACAGTTGTTGCGACTACTGCCACATCTGTTGCGGTTTTCTTACCTATTGGTTTAATGGGTGGAGTAGTCGGGCAGTTTTTCGAGCCATTCGGAATTACGGTGTCTGCTGCTTATATTGCTTCTACATTGGTAGCGCGGACTTTATCTCCGGTGTTATCTATTTATTGGCTTAAACCAGTTAAGAAAAATTCCCAGAACAGAGAATCAAAAATTGGGATTTATTTTACCCAAGCTTATCGCAATTTACTTTCTTGGTCTTTGAACCACCGCACAATAGTTATTGCCTTAGCTGTACTCAGTTTTATTGCTGGAATTGCCCTAGTTCCTTTTATTCCTAAAGGATTTATCCCCAAATTAGATCGGGGTGAATTTAACATTACCTACACTGCTCCTTTGCCGAAAATACCTGATTTGGCAGCGTTACAACTAGGAGGTAGAAGGGAAATAACTTCCCAATCTCCAATCCCCAATCCCCAATCCCCAATCCCTATTCCTAACCCTCTCAATGATTCTTTAGAGGTGGCGAAAAAACTGGAAGCGGAGGTGAGAAAATACCCAGATGTGGAAACTGTGTTTACTACTGTCGGTTCTCGTGGAGGTGAACCAAATAAAGGTACTCTCTATGTGAAACTGAAAAAAGACCGCACAATTAAAACCGCAGAATTACAAGATCAATTACGGCAAACTTTGCCTAAACTTCCTGGTGTAAATACCAGTGTGGAAGATATTCAATTTGTGGATACTGGTGGAGAAAAACCTTTACAGATAGCACTTCGTGGTAATGATCTCAAAGCTTTGAATCAAGCAGCTACGACTATTAAAGACCGGATTACCAAAATTCCAGGTTTTGCAGATGTTACAGTTACAGGAGACACAAATAACGCAGATCAGGTTTTTCAAATTGAACGACTCAACCAACAACGGGTAGCATATATCAGTGCTAATTTGGGTCAGGGTTTAACTTTGGGTGATGCTACAGATAAAATTGTTGCAGAAGCAAAAGGAGTTTTACCTGCTGATATCACTTTAGGTTTAGGTGGAGATTCTGCCCGACAAAATGAGGTTTTTGGTAGTTTTATTTCCACTTTGATTTTATCGGCTTTGTGTATCATTGTTGTGTTGATTCTACTGTTTAAAAGCTGGGTAGATCCTTTAGTAATTGGTGTTTCTTTACCTTTAGCTGTGGTGGGAGCGATGTTAGCTTTACTCTTAACTAAGAGTGATTTTGGCATGATTTCGCTGATTGGTTTTGTGTTTTTATTAGGACTAGCAAATAAAAATGCTATTGTTTTGGTAGATTACATTAATCAGTTACGTCGATCAGGTTTAGAACGCACGGAAGCTATTCTCAAAGCAGGACCTGTCAGACTCAGACCGATTATGATGACTACTGTTTCTACGCTTTTAGGGATGTTACCGATCGCTTTGGGTTTTGGTGCAGGTTCTGAATTGCGATCGCCTATGGCCGTTGCTATTGCTGGTGGTTTGGTAAGTTCTACTATTCTCAGTTTAATTGTTGTCCCGGTTGTCTATGCAATTTTAGATGATTGGTTTCCCAGAAAGAAGTTTACAGGTGACAGGTGACAGTTTGAGATCCCCGACTTCTGTGATCAATCTTCTCATTTACCAAGATGAAAGTTATAGAAGTCGGGGATCTGATAGCGTCAGAATCAGGATTACAGGATGTTCATTTGTGTTATAATTTCTTTGTCTGATAGCGTAGCGTGGCGTTAGCCATATCAGGATGTCCAGGATTAAAAGATTTACAGGATTTTAGTCTCTGCAATTTCTCAGGACATCTAAAGATTAAAAAAAAATTAAAAAATTAAAAAAAAATTCGTTTTTTGGGGTCTAACCCCGTTGACTTTTTTCTCTAGAACTGATATTCTGATAATGGGAATGCGTGCCTCAATAAAAATTTTGCTTACACTCCATTATATTAATATGACTATATTACCACGGCAGCAGCGACCTGAACCCTAAAAAAACAAAATTTTTTTGAATTTTTTCTTATTAAAAATCAAAAATCAATAAATGAAACTTATGAATTGTGGAAGATATCAGTTTTTTGCTACATCCTGTAAATGCTGAAATCTTGTAAATCCTGATTTTGATAACAATTAATATTCGAGATTGCCATGAAAAGTGAAGATCGTCAACGGGTAGAAATATTGCTTAAAAAGTGGAAAGGTTCACAGGGTAACGAGAGAGCAAATTATCAGGGTTTCTTTTTAGAACTTTGTGATGCTTTGGCGGTAGAACGTCCAGCACCTAAAGGAAGTATACCAGGCGATCGCTATTGTTTTGACAAAGATATCAAGATTTTTAACAAAGATGGAGAAACTACCAACTTTGCAGACTTCTACAAAGAAGGACATTTTTTAATTGAAGCCAAACAAGGGGGAAATGCAAATAAACGCGGTACTGCTAAACGAGGAACAAAAACTTATGATATCGCAATGGAAAAGGCTTTTTATCAAGCTCAAAGTTATACACCTTTTCTACCAAGTAAACCTCCCTTTTTAATTACCTGTGATATTGGCTCTCATTTTGAATTTTGGATGAGTTTTAGTGGTAATTATGGCGGTTATGGTGCGCGGGAAAAAATTGATATTGATCAGCTTTTAGATAAAAAAATATTTAATCGGTTTGTTGCAATATTTAATGATCCTCAAAGTCTCAACCCGGAAAAATATCGAGCGCGGGTAACAAGAGAAGTTGCGGATACTTTAGCTAAATTAGCGCGGTGGTTAGAACAAGAAGGACACCAACCCCAAGAAGTCGCCAATTTTCTCATGCGCTGCATTTTTACGATGTTTGCAGAAGATGTGAAATTATTGAAAGGAGAAGTTTTTACTAAAGCATTAAAAGAACGTTGGTTAGTTGAACCCAAGACATTTAAAACCCAGATTGAAAAACTTTGGAAAGTCATGAATACTGGGGGAGAATTTAACTTTGATGAAATTCCCCAATTTAATGGTAGTTTTTTTGCTGATGCGACAGCTTTTGATTTACCTAAAGAACAGTTAGAGGTTTTATATGAAGCTGCAAATAAAGATTGGACTGAGGTAGAACCGGCGATTTTTGGGACTTTATTAGAAAGAGCTTTAGATAGTAAAGAACGTAAAAGTTTAGGAGCGCATTATACACCCAGATCCTATGTTGAACGGTTGGTGCGTCCGGTGGTGATAGAACCTTTAAGAGAAGAATGGTTATTAGTTGAATCTGAGGTTGATCGGTTTTTAACGCTGAAAGAAAAACAGCAAAAACCAACAAAAGCACAAATAGAAAAAGCGGAAAGTGAAATTAGGGAATTTTTAGATAAATTACAACAAATTCGTGTTCTTGATCCTGCTTGTGGTTCGGGTAACTTTTTGTATGTGACGTTAGATTTATTGAAAACATTGGAACAGGAAGTACAAATGCGCTTGCTGGATGTTTTGGGTAAGGTGACAACGAATTTATTAGAGGAATTTGATCCGCGTTTAGCTGGGAGAAAACAAATAAACCCGTCGCAATTTTTAGGGATTGAAATTAATCCTAGAGCGGCTGCGATCGCAGAGTTAGTAATTTGGATTGGTTATTTACAATGGCATTTTAAACGCTATGGAAGTACACCACCACCAGAACCTATTTTACAGGATTTTCATAATATTGAATTTCGGGATGCGGTGTTAGATTATGATGGTAAGGAGTTAGATATTGATACTAAAACGGGTAAGGTAAAAACTCGCTGGGGTGGAAAAATGATCAAGCATCCTGTGACGGGTGAAGATGTTCCAGATTCGAGTGATCAAATTCCTATTTATTGTTATCTTAATCCTCGTCCTGCTCAATGGCCAGATGCAGATTATATTGTTTCCAATCCTCCGTTTATTGGTAATGCACGAATGAGGGATAGATTAGGAGATGGATATACAGAAACATTACGTCAAGTTTATCCAGATGTACCTGATACTGTAGATTTTGTTATGTATTGGTGGCATAAAGCAGCACAGTTAGCACAAGATAATAAAGTTGAGAAGTTTGCTTTTATCTCAACTAACACAATTCAACAAGTTCGACAAAGAAAGATCATTGATTTTTATCTAAATCACAAAAATCCTATTCGGTTAATTCTGGCAATTCCTGATCATCCTTGGACGGATGGAGATGCAGGAGTTACTGCTGCTATGACTGGTGCTGAATCAATTAATTCTCAAAGACTTTTACATATTCCTAAGATTGGTACTTTAGTCTCAGATGGAGAAGGAATAACCCCGGAACATTCGGCAGATAAAATTAATATTCAGTGGAAAAATGTCGAGAAAATTTTCAGTAATCTCCAATCTGGAGCAGATGTCGCAGGTACTAACAAGCTAAAAGCAAATTCAAAGCTTGCTTGTAGAGGAATGGAAATGAGAGGAGCAGGTTTTCTTCTCACACAAGAACAAGCTCAATTATTAGGGTACAGACAAGACAATTATAATCAGTTACCAGTAATTAAGAGATTTATCAGTGGCAAAGATATTACTGATAAAAATAGAGGTCTATTTACAATCGATCTTTGGGGACTTTCTATTAAGCAAGTTCAAGATATTTATCCAATAATTTATCAATGGATTGATGAAAGAGTGAAACCAGAAAGAGATGTAAATAGACGAAAAGCATCTCGTGATAGCTGGTGGATTTATGGGGAAGCTAGAGCTACTTTTAGACCTGCACTTAATAATTTAAATAAATATATTGCAACTCCAAGAACAGCAAAGCATAGATTTTTCATTTTTCTTCCAGCAGATTTCATAACTGAAAGTGAAGTGATTATGATCGCAATTGACGATTCTTACTTTCTCGGTGTTTTGTCTAGTTATATTCATATTGTTTGGTCATTAGCAGCAGGTGGAGATTTAGGAGGAAATACACCCCGCTATAATAACTCTGTTTGCTTTGATCCTTTTCCTTTTCCAAATCCTACACCAGAACAAAAACAGAAAATCCGAGAATTAGGAGAAAGATTAGACTCCCACCGTAAACGAGTTCAAACACAACATCCCGAAATCACAATTACTGGAATGTATAACCTGCTAGAAAAACTCCGCAAAGGTGAAACATTTACCGACGCAGATAAAGCATATAACAATAAAGCCTTAGTTTCCACCCTCAAACAAATTCATGATGAACTAGATAACGCCGTTTTTGATGCTTATGGATGGCAAGATTTAAAAGATGATCAAAAAACAAAAGCCGAAATTGAAGAAATAATTTTAGAAAGGTTAGTTACTCTCAATGCTGAACGTGCAGAAGAAGAACGTAACGGAATAATTCGCTGGTTGCGTCCTGAATATCAAGCACCAAATGAAGTTACTCAACAAGTCCTAACGGAAGTAATGGAAACAGAAGCAACCGTCATTATTCCCACGGAACAAAAAACTTTTCCCAAAGAACCAAAAGACCAACTTGCAGCTATCCGCGACTTACTCCGCACCAATACCAGCGAGTGGACTGTGGATCAAATTGCGGCTCAATTTAAAAATGGTAATAGATATAAAACTGCTATTACTGATAATATAGAAAGATTAGAATGGTTTGGGATTTTAATCTGTAGAGAAACAGGAGCAACTAAACGCTGGCAATATGTGGAAATTGTCTGAATCAGGATGTCCAGTATTAAAGGATTTACAGGATTTTAGTTTCTTCAATTTCTCAGGACATCAGAAATTTAAAAAATTAAAAAATTAAAAAAAATTTCGTTTTTTGGGGTCTAACCCCGTTGACTTTTTTTTCTAGACCTGATATTCTGATAATGGGAATGTGTACCTCAATAAAAATTTACTTCCACTCCATCATATTGATATGACTATCATACCACGTCGGCAGCGACCTGAACCCTAAAAAAACAAAAATTTTTTTAAAAAAACTTATATTTTTTGGCATGACAATAATTTAAACTTATGAGTTGTGTAAAATTTCAATTTTTTGCTACATCCTGTAAATCCTGATATGGCCACGCCACGCTATCAGACAATAATGAAATATTGAGGAGTGAGAGGTTATTAAATGCGGGCTTTTGTAACTGGTGGTACAGGATTTGTAGGTTCTCATGTAGTGCGATCGCTGTTGCAAGAAGGATACAAAGTTACAGCTTTAGTGCGTGGAAGTAGTAACCTGGGAAATTTACGGAGTTTAGAGATAGATATTGTTAAAAGTGATTTAAATGATCCGCATATCTGGAAACAGATGCAGGGTTGTAATTACCTTTTTCATGTTGCTGCCCATTATTCTCTGTGGCAAAAAGACCGAGATTTATTGTATCATCATAATGTGGAAGGAACGCGGAATCTATTAGCAGCAGCCCAAAAAGCCGGAATTGAACGCACAGTTTATACCAGTTCTGTAGCAGCTATTGGCGTGGGAAAATCAGGAAAAGTTGTGGATGAAACTTATCAGAGTCCTGTAGAGAAGTTGGTAGGAGATTATAAAAAGTCTAAATTCCTAGCTGAACAAGAAGCGATCGCAGCAGCAAAACAAGGTCAAGATATTGTCATAGTTAATCCTAGCAGTCCGATAGGATCTATGGATATTAAACCCACACCAACCGGGGATATTATTCTGCGATTTCTGCGACGACAAATGCCGGCTTATGTGGATACCGGTTTAAACTTTATTGATGTGAGAGATGTAGCTAGGGGACATTTACTAGCTTTAGAAAAAGGAAAAGGGGGCGATCGCTATATTTTAGGTCATCAAAACCTCAGCCTCAAGCAACTACTAGAACAACTCTCCCACATCACCGGCTTGAAAGCACCGCAAATATCCGTTCCCAGCTTTTTACCATTGAGTGTTGCTTGGGTAGAAGAGAAAATTCTCGCACCTATGGGAAAAACACCCACAGTTCCCATAGATGGAGTCCGCATGGCACAGCAACCAATGTATTATGATGCTTCCAAGGCCGTCCGCGAACTTGGTCTACCTCAGTCACCTCTGAATGTAGCACTCAAGGATGCCGTAGATTGGTTTGTATCTAATGGTTATGTGAATAGGTGAAAAATGAAGTTTTACCCCCCTGATTTTGTAGGGGTTTAGCATTGCTAAACCCCTACCCAGTTGGAAATAATGATTGTTCAATTCAACCCGTGGTGTTATCAAGAGAGGAGAATAATTAAATGGCGGTTAATCTACAACAAGCAATAGATATCGGGAAGTATCTAGTTACTCAACGTCTATTAGGACGTAAACGCTTCCCTCTAGTATTAATGTTAGAACCTCTGTTTCGATGCAACTTAGCTTGTACTGGTTGTGGAAAAATCCAACATCCTACAGAAGTTCTCAAACAAAATCTTACTCCAGAACAGTGTTTTGCGGCTGTGGAAGAATGCGGCGCACCTGTGGTTTCTATTCCGGGAGGAGAACCGTTATTACATCCGCAAATTGATGAAATTGTTAAAGGTTTAGTAGAACGCAAGAAATATGTTTACTTGTGTACCAATGGTTTGTTATTAGAAAAAAGTCTCCATAAATTTCAACCTTCTCCTTATCTAAGTTTCAGTGTTCATTTAGATGGAATGCGGGAATGGCATGATAAATGTGTAGACAGAAAAGGCGTTTTTGATGTTGCTGTTCAAGCAATTCGCGCAGCTAAAGCTAAAGGTTTTCGTGTCACTACCAACTCGACTATTTTTGAAGGTTGCGATGTCAAAGAAATGCAGGAGTTTTTTGACTTTCTAGATACTTTAAAAGTTGATGGAATGATGATTTCTCCTGGTTACGGTTACGCATGGGCCCCAGATCAGGATCATTTTCTGCAAAGAGAACAAACCCGCGCTTTATTTAGAGAAATTCTCACACCTTACACATCTGGGAAAAAGAACTGGAATTTCAATCACAACCCGCTATTTTTAGATTTTCTCATTGGTGAGAAAGACTATGAATGTACACCTTGGGGTAGTCCTAGTTATAGTGTTTTGGGTTGGCAAAAACCTTGTTATTTGTTGAATGAAGGATACTATACAAGTTTCAAACAGTTGTTGGATGAGACTGATTGGAGTAAGTACGGACGCGCTAGTGGTAATCCTAAATGTGCTGATTGTATGGTTCATTGTGGTTATGAACCAACCGCAGCGATGGATGCAATGCAACCGCAAAATATAGGACGTTCTTTAGGAACTGTTTTTGGTAGGGGGTAATTTGAAAAGTGTCTGAATCAGGATTACCAGGATTAAAGGATGTACAGGATTAAGGAATTATTTATTAATACTCAATCTTGTTAATCTTCAAATCTTGTAAATCCTGATTTTGACAAGATAAATTTTATGAATGAAGATGAGCAGTATTAAGTTAATAAATTTTGATTAGTCTTATAAAGTTCTTGAACTATTGTGAGCATATCTAACATTAAAAAATTCCAATCAGCAATAGATTTGGGTATTAAATCATTAGTTTGCTTTGGACGCAAATGAACAATTTGATTTCTGAGCTTATACAAATACAAACTAGGACTATAATGTTGTTTATCGGCATATTTATAATTTATCTTGATTGATTCAAGTAATTTTTTCAAAGAATCTTCTAATTTAGGTTCTAATTTTGTAGTTTCATAAAAATCAATATAAAAATCTTGAACAGATTTATTGTTTAATGCCAATTTATCATAAAAATCTTTTAAAAAATATAGAGGCTGTAATCCTTCTATACACCTATACAAATCCAAATAAGCAAATTTAAAATCAGACGCTACATAACTTGCTAGGATATTTTCAAAAGGAATATATTGATTTCCAGTTTCAAATGTATCCGTAAACTCTTGCAAAACTTCTGCACTATATGGTAATAAACAATAACTTTCACTTTCGGTTAGCGCAATACCTGTAATTTGTTCTAGTTTTTCTTTTTGGGTAAATCTATCAATTATTTTATACAAAGAAATAGTCGGAAAACAATCTTTTAGGCTAAAATTACCTACTACTGTATCAAACTGGACTTGTTTAAATCCTTGTTGATTGATTTCCCAATCACTTTCCAAAATTTCTTGTAATATATCAGTATCTCCCGTAACAGGTAATTCTAATCCATCAACAATAGCTACCCAAGCACCTGAGTTAAGATTTTCTTCTTGCAAGAAACAGGGAATTTGATATTTAAATTTATGATTGACTAATACTAAATAATTATCATTTTCATAAGTAAGCCAATCACTATAAAAATTAGGAAATAAACGTAGTGTTTTATCAATATTTAGAGACTTTAACCAGTCTTTACAAGTTTCATCACCATCAATTGTGTATTTTTCTTGTGTATTAACAACAGCTTGTATTTTTTCTACAACTTTTTTGATTGAGCTTGTTATATTTCTTGCCATATTTTTAGTACATTTTATGCCAGCAAACTGCAAAAGAATTAATTTCAGGTTCAGAAAAAATTATTTTAAATCCATCTAAAAAAGCTTGTCTATGTTTTTCTTTGGGAATAGAACGTAAGTTTTCTTTTAAAATATCCAAGGCAAGAAAGTTATAGTTTTGTTCAAGACTCTGACAAACGATCTGAGATTTAAGTCTATGTAGTTTTAATCGTATATCGTGAAAATTACTCTCTATTTGTGAATAGTCTTTTTCAAGATTACTTCCTAATAAACCAAAGGTTTTTTCGGCACAAGCTACCATAAAACCAACTCTTGCAGTTTGATTATTAAAAACATAGCGGTCTTCAATTCCTTCAAGTAATTGGTCAATTTCAGTCATCAATATAAATATTTCTTCAAATTTACCAATAGTATGTGCTGATTTCTCCCTAATTAAACTCATAATATCTAAAGCTGCATGATATTCAGCTAATTGTTGTTTTTTGTCAATTCTGACTTTTCTAGAAGTAAATGCCAAAAATAACTCTACAATTTCTGACTGTTTATATAATTTTTGTCTGATTAAATTCTCTAAATAGGGAATACGATATTTTAAATTCTGCAAAATCGGTTTAAAAACAACTTCTAATTGTTTATCAAGTCCCCAGGGAATTTGACCAGAATTGAGTACCAACATTCTATATAATAAAGCATCTTCATCTGGAGCAAACCAAAACTCAACCCTCAGATTCTGAGCAATTTCTTTTTGAAGGATAGCATCTTTTAAGGCTTGTATTCTTTGCATCCCATCTAAAATACTAATTTTTTGTTTATTTTGAATTAAATTAAAAAAATTATGTTCATTTATATCTTCATAACAAATAATTCCTAATACTATAGGAGGTAATATTGCTCCATATTTCAAATCTTCTACCATTTGATTACGAATAATTTTTGCAGACCTGGTTTGCAAAACTTCTCTTTGATCATCAAGGTTGCCTTTTTGTTCGTGAATAGGTTGAATAAATTCTATAAAATCAGGGATGCTAACTACTGTAAGCACAGAGTAGCAATTAAGATTTGTATCTTCTTGAATATCAATTATTTTGAATTTCATAGATAGATCCATAGTGTGTGGTAATCAAATTATATCTCACCAGTGTCTTGATTGATTAAACCTCTATTCTCAGCCTTCATTTAAATTCATCATCATCTCGTAAGTTGCTACATTAAATCCATTAGCTTCAAATAACTGCTTTGCAAATTCATTTTGTGCTGCAACTTGAAGGACCAATATTTGTGAACCCAACTGTTTTGCTGCATTTATTGAAGCATTTAATAGTAATTTTCCTGCTCCCATTCCCCGCGCTGATTCATCAATGTATATATCATGAAGCCATATTGATTCAGGTGCAATATCAACAAAACTGCTTTCTTCTAACCGTATAAAGGAATAACCAACAATTTCCTTTTCTACTTCTACAACTAAAACAACTGCTTTTGGATTGACAATTTCTTCAGCAAAAAAATCAAAAAGCTGTTGTTCGTGATTTTCAAATTCAACAAACCTAAAAGGATTGAAATTTTGATGTTGATGAATAAGTTTGAGTGCATAATTAATCACAGACTGATGATCATCTATGGTTGCTTTTCTGATGGTAATATTTGGCTGTTTCATTTTTTCAATGTGATTGGATATTTAGGAAATTCAAATTTAAAACCTAGACTATGGTTACAATACATGATATCATAAAATAATTACATTAAGTGTAACTATGGAACGAGAAGCTGTAACTATCCGTATTCCGGCGGACTTGCTGCAACAAGCAAAGCAGTTACGAGAAAGCAGTGAGTCTTTTAATGAGATGGTTGTAGATGCGATCGCCCACGAGGTCAGAAGACGGCGAGCCTTAGCAGCTCATCAACGGATTGTGGCTCGTAGTGCCGAAGTAGAAGCTAAAACAGGTATGCAATCAAGTTCAGTAAACTTAATTCGTCAGTTACGAGCAGGTGAGGGAAGGCGTGACTAAGTGTATTGACACCAGTGTTTGGATTCCCTATCTGCTACCGGAAACATTGCAACCCCAAGCCAGAAATTTGATTCTTCCGTTATTAACATCAAATGTGCGTTTAGTTGCTCCGGCATTTGCCTGGGCTGAAGTTGGTTCAGTATTGCGAAAAAAAGTGAGATTGGGAGTAATTACCACTGCACAAGCAGAAGGTTTTTATGATGATTTCTGCCAAATGCCCATTGACTACCTCGATAACGATGCTATCCGCGCAAAGACCTATGCGATCGCTGAAAAATTCTCTCTAGCAACTCTCTATGATGCTGCTTTTTTGGCAATTGCTGAAATAGAATCTGCGGAATTTTGGACAGCAGATCAATCTTTACTCAACACCCTTACATCATTTCCAACATGGGTGAAAAAATTGGAAGAATCAATTGATAATTAACAATTGTCAATTGTTCATTGTCCATTATTGAAAAAACAGTCTATCTAAAAACCTACACAATCTCAAAAACATGACAGAAGCTAAGAACGTACTGGGTACAAAACTAGAACTTTGCTGCACATTTCCCATGACCGGATATTACCGCGATGGGTTTTGTAACACAGGTGGGCAAGATTTTGGGATGCACGTTGTTTGCGCTCAAGTCACAGCCGAATTTTTAGAATACACAAAATCCCAAGGAAATGATTTAAGCACACCAGTTCCTCAATTTAGCTTTCCTGGCTTAAAACCTGGGGATGGGTGGTGTCTATGTGCTGCAAGATGGCAAGAAGCTCTAGAAGCTGGTTTTGCACCTCCAGTTGTTTTAGAAGCTACTCATGCGAGAGCTTTAGAAGTTTGTAATTTAGCAGATTTACAAAAACATCGTGTAATTCGTAATTAATAAACCACATCGTGAATTGTACCTGCGATGTGGTAATTGTTTGAAAGCAAACTAAATAACTGTGAAATTGGAATTATTCAAGTAATAGCTTGTACTCCTGTGAGTGATACTAACAGTACGTTGGTATCCATCAAACTGCGAGAATTGAATATTGACCCAGACACTTTATCAAAACTCTCCATTATGGCTGAACTACCTAAAACCCTAGAAGATGCGATCGCTCAATCCCGTGAAGCGGTAAAATCGGCATTAGCTGATGGTATGACACGTATTCAAGTGGAGTTACTGTTCCCAGAACTCAAATTTATGCCCGTAGCAGCACAATTTCTCCCCCTGTTCGCTGAATATGAATCTCGTCTCAAAGTCTTCTTTGCTGATGCTGGTGCAGCCGCTTTAGCCCGTCGAGATTGGGCAGATTTACCATTTAAAATATTAGATATCGGTACTGGAAGAACAGCTTCCTTAGAAGCAAAAATTCAGCCAGAGGATGAAATTTTCTTGTTTATCGCTCCAACAAACGTAGAAGTACCCCAATTAGAAAAACTCTGTGAAATCATCGGTGAACGACCCTTGGTGATGTTAAACCCCCGTTTAGAAGATTCTGGGGTAGTGGGTATTGGTTACGCAGCGAGAGAAACCCGCAGACGTTTCATTAGTACCATTGAATCTTGTTATTATCTGCGTCCAGTCGATGAAGAAACCGCCCTCATTCGCTGCTATCCTGGAGAGTGGGAAGTGTGGTTAGAAACTGAAGGGGAATATCAAAAAATAGCTGAATTACCTAAAAAACCATCAGGTGATGAAATAGATGCAATTCTGATGCAAGGACAACCACAAACCAGCGAGGGAACACCCACTAAAAAACCCAGTGTGTTTAAGAGTTTGCAGCGGTTTATCAAAGCATTGAGTAGTTAAAAACTCTCATAATCATAACATCTTGTGGGGTGGGCATCTGCCTACCCTTGATTTTTGGGAAACGAATGAAGATGACGGTTTAGGCACAAGATCCCCGACTTCTCAACAAAATTTCTATTCAGAATTTATAGTTGAAAACAGAAGTCGGGGATCTAAATTGTTTCACATCACAGAAATACCCACCCCAAAAACCCCAAAATCAACAACAAAGGCATCAACCAATCACCCCAACGCACATATAAAGTCTGCGTTTGACGAGGATAAATAATTTCAGCGTGAGTTTCATAGGAATTATATCCTGATTTCCATAATGTTCTCCCATGGGGATCAACAAAAGCCGAATAACCGGTATTTGTTGCCCTCACAGCCCATCGATCAGTTTCAATTGCTCTCATGATATCCTGGGCATGATGTTGATCTGCCATAGCAGCAGTATAATGAGCATCGTTAGAAGAACTCAAAATAAATTGCCCACCATTAAAAGCTTGATATCTGAATATTTCCGAAAAAGCAGACTCATAACAAATACCCACAATTGCCCTACCTAAAGGAGTATCAAAAACTTGATTTTTTGCCCCATGTACTTGATGTTCGTCTAAGGGTGATAAACGTTGAATTAATTTCCCGATAATTTCTTCAAAAGGAACAAATTCCCCCAAAGGAACAAGTTTTGATTTATCATATCTGCTAGTAACTTCCCCTTTACTATTCACACCAAATAAACTGTTAGTATAGCTTTTTCCCCTTTCACCAAAACCACCGATCCAAGCAATTACCCCTTTTTCCTTCACCGCATCTAATAAAGGAGTCTTTTGAAAATTGCGTTCATATAAAGGTAAAGCACCTTCAGGAGTTAAAACCCCATCAGCACCTTGACTTGCTAATTTTAAATATCCATTAGTGTAACCTGTAATTGCTTGACGATATCCTTCAGGAAGCAACTTAATTTCATTAGGAACATTACCTTGAATAACGCCTATTTTCAAAGCAGAATTTTCATTATTATTCAAAGGTTGAGAATAAAGAATAAACCCTAAAATATGGGAGGTAATTAACAGTATTGTAGCTAAGATTGAGTATTTATTAACGAACCGCAGAGACGCAGAGAACGCAGAGGTTTTTGTTTCTTTCTTTTCTTCCTTTGCGTCCTTTGCTCCTTTGCGCCTTTGCGCGAAATAAGATATCCAAGCTTCACCAACCAACCCATTAACCGCCACAATAACCGCAGTTATAGTATTAGGACCTGAAAGTTGCCCCAAATGCAAAATTACCAAATTATGCGGAGATTGAGTGTAGGAAAGAGAACTCCACCATAAAGAACCAGAACTCCACAGACTTTCTAACCCACACCATAAAGCTGTACCAATTAAAACCCGTAACCAGGGCTTTCCTTTATCTAACCGCACCATCAAAAATGCCCACAGGGAGACTAATAAGCCTCCCCAGAGGCTAATAAATGACCAACAAAAGATGGTAATAAATAAACTTGGCCACCAGGGAACACCTAACCAGTTCATGGGGTGAATACCTGTGATCCAAGAAAGGGCAATACCATGATAGGCGATCGCCCAAATAAAGGCAGGTAGTTTTTTAGTATATTTAACAACTATTACCCAAAGGGGAGCAAGAGCTACCCAAGCCAAAAACCAAGCACCGACGGGGGCAACTGTCACCCCCATCAAGATTCCACTAGTTAATCCTACTAAGTAAGGGAGTAAGAAATTTAACTTCTCCCTTAGTTGTTTATTCAGCCTCTTCTGCATCACCTGCATCTGGGGGAACGATTGCTACTCCGGTGATCGCGTCATCTTCATCTAATTTCTGGACTCTGACACCTGTTGCTGTCCGTGATTGTACAGAAATTGCATTCACAGCTTGCCGGATGATAATACCGCGATTTGTGGCCATCATGATTTCTTCGTCGCTGTTGACAATTCGCAGGGTAGCTAGTTTGTCTTTGGTTTTGCGGTTTTTGAATTTGGTGGCGGTTAAACCTTGACCTGCTCGGTTTTGCAGCCGGAATTGTGCGACTGGTACACGTTTTCCATATCCTCCCATTGTAATTACTAACACCCAGGGTCCTGTGCTGTTTGGAGTTTCTGGAGTTTCTGGAGTTTCCAATGTTTCGGATATTTCAGATGCTTCTGCTGTTTCTTCGATGTCGATGGTTTCTTCGATGTCGATGATTTCTTCTTCAATTTCCGCTTCTGTCTCTGTATTTAAAGTTTCGAGAATTGCAGCGGGAAGAATATCCATCCCTACTAGTTCATCTCCTGCTTTGAGTTTCATGGATTTTACCCCACGAGTTGCCCTACCCAGGGGACGTAGTTGATCATGGGTACAACGGAAGTGAATGGCCATCCCATGACGTGAACCGATGATGATGCTATCTTCTACTTTGGCACGTCTGACCCAACGCAGTTGATCGCCTTCTTCTAAGGATATGGCAATTAATCCGTTAGCGCGAATGTTGCTAAATGCGGACAATGCGGTTTTTTTGATGTTACCGCCTTTGGTGAGCATGACCAAATATTCATCTTCTCTAAATTCGTCTACGGGGACGATGGAGGTGATTTTTTCTTCTTTGGGTATGGGCAACATCTGGACGATGGGTGTACCCCGACTGGTACGAGAACCCAGGGGTATTTGATAGGTTCTCATGGCGTAGACTACGCCGCGATCGCTAAAGAATAATACACTGTCATGATCACAGCAAGTTAAGAAATGCTCAATGGTATCATCATCTTTGACTTTAGCCCCGGCTTTACCTCTGGTAGCACGGCTTTGGGCTTCAAAGGTGCTAACGGGCATCCGTTTGATGTAACCTTGTTGTGTGACTAGAATGAGGACTTTTTCATTGGCGATCAAGTCAATATCATCTATTTCCCCTTCTGCATGGGTAATAACTGTGCGTCTGGGTGTGGCAAATTGGGTTTTGATTTGGGTAACTTCGTTTTCGATGATTTCCAGTACCCTTTCCCGTCTATCCAAAATATCCTGCAAGTCGGCGATTTGGATTTGTAATTCTTCGTGTTCGAGACGAATTTTATCTGCTTCTAAGGCTGTTAACCGTCGCAGTTGCATTTGCAAAATTGCATCGGCTTGAACTTCGGAAAGTCCGTAATTGTTGATTAATTCACCTTTGGCTGTGGGTGCATCTGGGGCGCTACGAATGAGATTGATAATTGCGTCTAAATGTGATAAGGCAATTAATAAACCTTGCAGAAGATGATCTCTTTCTTCGGCTTTTCGCAGTTGATAACGAGTCCGTCTGTTAATGGTTTCAATGCGGAAATCCAGAAAGACTTGGAGAAACTGTTTGAGGGTGAGTAATTGGGGTTCTGAGTTGACCAAGGCCAACATATTCGCGCCAAAGTTGGACTGGAGTGGGGTTTGTTTATAAAGGTTATTTAAAACTACGCGGGGATAGGCATCTCGTTTCAATTCGATGACGATTCGCATTCCGTCGCGATCGCTTTCATCCCGAATATCTGCAATGCCATCAATGCGTTTATCATTTACCAACTCGGCGATTTTTTCAATTAATGCGGCTTTGTTGGTTTGATAGGGCAATTCTGTGATAATAATTGCTTCCCGTTCTGGTCTATTGCGTTGTTCAATTGTTTCTAAACTGACAACACCACGCATGGTAATCGAACCGCGTCCAGTGGTATAAGCTTCTTTTATTGGTGCTGTTCCCAGAATTTGCGCCCCGGTGGGGAAGTCGGGACCGTGAATATACTGCATTAACTGAATATCAGTAATTTCTGGGTTGTGAATTAATTCCACTAACCCATCAATCAATTCCCCTAGATTATGCGGTGGAATATTGGTGGCCATTCCCACGGCAATACCCGAAGAACCATTGAGCAATAATTGGGGAATACGGGAGGGTAAAACTGTGGGTTCTTGTTGAGAACCGTCGAAGTTATCGGCAAAATCTACGGTTTCTGATTCGATATCTTGCAGTAGGGAGGCGCTAGTTAAAGCTTGCAGACGACATTCTGTGTAACGCATCGCCGCTGGCGGATCGTTGTCTACAGAACCAAAGTTACCATGACCGTTAATTAAGGGCGATCGCATGGAAAAATCCTGCGCCATCCGCACCAAAGCATCATATACTGCTGTGTCACCGTGGGGGTGATATTTACCCAACACTTCCCCTACCACACGAGCGCATTTTCTAAAGGGGCGATCTGGCAGTAAACCCAACTCGTGCATGGCGTAGAGAATGCGACGATGCACAGGTTTTAGACCATCCCTGGCATCTGGCAGCGCCCGACCTACAATTACGCTCATGGCGTATTCCAGATAAGATTGTGACATTTCTTGTCGCAAATCTGTCGGGATAATCCTCTCCTGTGAGGTTGTCATAAACAACAAAACTCCAAAAAATGTAGATTTTAGCCTTTGTACTTGACAAAATGCAAAATTATGTCAAATTAATCTTGAAAAATTGTCATATTTTGCTATAATTCTAACACATAATTATCCTAGTTTGTGGTCAAAGTAGCTAACCTAAAATATAATCTCAGAGAAACTTAGAATCTTCCTCATTCATTTGTCAACCGTCAACTATCACCTAACTTCATTTTAAGGAGATAAATTTAGTTTTTACCTGGGATTTATTAACCTAAATATTAACAATTAATAGCGATTTTTAAAGCCATGAAAATAATTCGATTTCCTGTTAAATTTAGTGTGAATGGCGATTTTTAACCCAGTTAATCTGAGAAACTTTTTAAGTTAGATAAGCGTCAGTTAGTTGATCAGCAAACAGCTAATCTAAATTTTGCTGAATTTCTACTAAAATAAGAAAATTCAATGGTATTGTTTGCCACTTGTTTTCCGTCGTCATCTGGGTAAATCACTTGTGGCTAGGTCAGGGCTGAGATTTTTTCCTGCCATAACTCTATCCTCAGCAAGATTTTGGGATTGTCAAATATTAATATGTTCAGGTTAATGGATGATTTTAAGCTGTCTTCTAGCAAATCTGGAATAAAAATAGTATTATTAAGAACTGTTTCACAGTGCAACGTTCCCCCAGCCGGTCAATATGTCAGAACACCTAGCAACATCTTTAAATGATCGTCTTCCTTACCCCGATAGCAGTCAGAATACTATTCGCATTCGGGGTGCTAGGCAGCATAATCTGAAAAATATTGATTTGGAATTACCCCGCGATCGCTTGATTGTTTTTACCGGGGTTTCTGGTTCTGGTAAGTCTTCTTTAGCGTTCGATACCATTTTTGCCGAAGGTCAAAGGCGTTATGTCGAATCTCTGAGCGCCTACGCTCGGCAATTTTTGGGACAGTTGGATAAACCCGATGTGGAAGCAATTGAAGGTTTAAGTCCGGCAATTTCCATTGACCAAAAATCAACTTCCCATAATCCTCGTTCCACTGTGGGGACGGTGACGGAAATTTATGATTATCTGCGGTTGTTATATGGCCGCGCTGGTGAACCTCATTGTCCGCTGTGCGATCGCTGTATTGCTCCCCAAACCATTGACGAAATGTGCGATCGCATTTTAGCACTTCCCGACCATACCCGCTTCCAAATTCTCGCACCTGTGGTTCGGGGGAAAAAGGGAACTCACCGCAAACTACTTTCCAGTTTAGCTGCCCAAGGATTTGTGCGTGTGAGGGTTAATGGAGAGGTTTTAGAACTCTCAGATTCTATTGAATTAGATAAAAATATTACACATACCATAGAACTGGTTATTGACAGATTAGTTAAAAAAGCTGATATTCAGGAGCGTTTAGTCGATTCCCTTACTACCTGTCTTAAGCAATCTCACGGTATTGCGATAATTGATGTACTAAAAAGCACATCTGACAAGGCGTCGCTGGAGCGGTCTGATAGTAAGTATATAAGAAATGAGGGAGAAAGTCAAGGTATTTCTGCACAAGAATTACCATCAGAAATGGTGTTTTCAGAAAACTTTGCTTGTCCAGAACATGGTGCGGTAATGGAGGAATTATCACCACGTTTATTTTCTTTTAATTCACCTTATGGAGCTTGTCCCCATTGTCATGGTATCGGTACTTTAAAAAGATTTGCTCCAGAGTTGGTAGTACCTAACGCTGATTCGCCCATGTATGCAGCGATCGCTCCTTGGTCAGAAAAGGAAAATTCCTATTATTTGGAGTTGCTGTATAGTTTGGGACAGACTTATGGGTTTGAATTACAGACTCAGTGGGGGAAGTTGACACCGGAACAACAACAAATTGTTTTGTATGGGGAAGAGAAACGAACCGCAGAGGCGCAGAGGACGCAGAGTTTTAAGGGTGTAATTCCTATTTTGCAACGGCAATATGAAGGGGGAACGGAGTTAGTTAAACAGAAGTTGGAAGAATATTTGATAGACCAACCTTGTGAGGTTTGTGGAGGTAAAAGATTAAAGCCGGAAGCTTTAGCTGTGAAGTTGGGACAATATGGAATTTTAGATTTAACTGGTGTTTCTATTCGGGATTGTCGGCAACGGATAGAAAATTTAAAGTTGAGCGATCGGCAAACCCAAATTGGTGATTTGGTTCTTAGAGAAATTAAGGCCAGATTACAATTTTTGTTAGATGTTGGGTTAGATTATCTCACCTTAGATCGTCCGGCAATGACTTTATCAGGTGGGGAAGCTCAACGCATTAGATTAGCTACACAAATCGGTTCTGGGTTAACAGGAGTTCTCTATGTTTTAGACGAACCAAGTATAGGTTTGCATCAAAGAGATAACGGCAGATTGTTGAAAACTTTAACCAAATTACGGGATTTAGGAAATACGTTAATTGTCGTTGAACATGACGAAGAAACCATCCGCGCAGCTAACTATATAGTTGACATTGGACCAGGTGCAGGAATTCATGGGGGAAACATTATTTCTCAAGGAAGTTTAGAGAATTTATTAAACGCCGAAGATTCTTTAACAGGCGCATATTTATCAGGAAGAAGAGTCATTAACACCCCAGCAAAAAGAAGAGAAGGAAATGGTAGAATTTTAACAATTAGAAATGCCCATCGCAACAACCTCCAAAATATAGATGTAGAAATTCCGTTAGGTAAACTTGTGGCAGTCACCGGTGTTTCTGGTTCAGGAAAGTCTACTTTAATTAATGAGTTACTTTATCCAGCCTTACAACATCATCTTTTAAAAAGAGTACCTTTCCCAAAAGAGATTGATGAAATCAAAGGTTTAAACTGCGTTGATAAAGCCATTGTCATCGACCAATCACCCATCGGTAGAACACCCCGTTCTAACCCAGCAACTTACACCGGAGTTTTCGATATTATTAGAGATGTATTTTCCCAAACCATCGAAGCTAAAACCAGAGGTTATAAACCAGGACAATTTTCTTTTAACGTCAAAGGTGGTAGATGTGAAGCTTGTAGCGGACAAGGTGTAAACGTCATTGAAATGAACTTTTTACCCGACGTTTATGTCCAGTGTGAAATTTGCAAAGGTGCGAGATATAACCGAGAGACATTACAAGTTAAATACAAAGATAAATCAATTTCCGATGTTCTCAACATGACGGTTGAAGAAGCATTAGGATTTTGTGAAAACATTCCCAAAGCAGTCACCAGATTACAAACATTAGTAGATGTCGGTTTAGGTTATGTGCAGTTAGGACAACCAGCCACAACCTTATCCGGTGGAGAAGCGCAACGGGTGAAATTAGCAACAGAATTATCTCGACGCGCGACAGGGAAAACACTTTATTTAATTGATGAACCAACCACAGGCTTGTCTTTTTACGATGTCCATAAATTATTAGATGTTTTGCAAAGATTAGTAGACAAAGGAAATTCAATCTTAGTCATTGAACATAACTTAGATGTCATTCGTTGTTCAGATTGGGTCATAGATTTAGGACCAGAAGGAGGAGACAAAGGAGGAGAAATAATTGTTGCCGGAACACCAGAAGAAGTAGCAAAAAATCAACGTTCCTATACTGGTCAATATTTAAAGCAGGTGTTGAAACAATATCCCGCAGTTGTCTGAATCAGGATGTACAGGATGTAAATAAACATTACTCAAAAACTCTTCCTCTGTGTTCTCTGTGCCTCTGTGGTTCGTTATTCTTTAAATTGTGATTTCGCACAAAGACGCAGAGGAGCAAAGACGCAAAGGAAGAAAAAAGTTAGATTATAATGTAAATGATGATAGGAGTCATCAAAGACTATGGAAGAATTATTAACCTTAAAAGAATTATTACATGATGGTAAAATTCCTGAAGCTTTGGAATTAGTAGAAGAGTTGGAGGAAATGAGTAAGTCGGATAAATTAAATAAAATTTTTAGTGATGGGATTATTGTTTTATTGCATTTGATTAAACAAAAGGCGGAAAAACGCTCTGCTCGTTCTTGGGAAACTTCTATTTTTAATTCAGTTAAGCAAATTCAACGCACTAATCAACGTCCCAAGGGTAAGGGTAATTATTTAACGGAAGATGAATTATTGACAACTTTAGAAGATGCTTATGAGTCAGCTTTAAGAAAAGCTGCTTTGGAGGCTTTTGAAGGGAGGTATGCAGCAGATGAGTTAGGAGAATTAGTAAATCAGGATGAAATAATTCAGGAAGTGATGAATTTAATTGTCTGAATCATCAATAAACATTACTCAAAAACTCCTCCTCTGCGTCCTCTGTGTCCTCTGTGGTTCGTTTATTAAATCTTCAATTCTCACGCAAAGACGCAAAGACGCAAAGAGGAGAAAGAAAGGTTATAATATCGAAATATTAAAGGAAAAAGATTAATGATGCAAACTATAAAACTAGAATCTCACATTGGTAACGATGGAATGTTACACATACCCTTACCAGAAATTAAAGATGCTGATGTAGAAGTAATCATAGTTTATCAACAAGTTCAAAAACATCAAAAGCGTCAATGGTCTTCAGAATTTCTGAGTACATTTGGAGCTTGGGAAGGAGAAGCATTAGAAAGAGCGCCCCAAGAAGAACAATCTGAAAGAGAACCATTTTTATGATTTATCTGTTAGATACAAATACTTTGGAAAATGTCTGAATCAGGATATCCAGGATTTAAGGATTTACAGGATGTCCAGGTAGTTTGATTTCGCGTCAAGGAAGAATATAGAGATTTTGGAAAAAATTATTTTTCCCTGATTGCGTGTTATCATTGTATGGATACAAACTATGATTTAAGCAACACTCAAGAACTTATCAAAATATGAATATGCGTGATTTATTCCCTGGTTATTATCAACCCACAGAGGAAGACTTTTCTGAACTATGGAAAGAATGTATTTTTTCATTCGACACTAATGTTTTATTACATATCTATCGTTACTCACCTAAAACGAGAGAAAGATTGTTTGATATTCTGAAAGAACTTCAGAAAAGAATCTGGATTCCACATCAGGTAGCTTACGAGATTCATAAGAATCGCTTAACCGTAATATCTGATCAGTCAGGTGCTTACAAAGAAATTCAAAACATCTTGGATAACAATCTAGCTATAGGAACATTAAAAGAACAGCTATTCAAGAATTTTAAGAGACATCCTTTTCTTGATGTAAAGCAAATCATAGAAGATATTGAAGTAGTGATAAAGAAAGTTAAAGATGATTTAGAAGCTGCAACGCAAGAACATCCTGATTTTCTTGAAAATGATGAACTATGGGATCAATTAATAACCATTATAGATGGTAAGGTCGGTCAGCCATTTAGTAAAGAAGAATTAGACAAAAAGTATAAAGTTGCTGAACAAAGATTTAAAGATTCAATACCACCAGGATACAAGGATGATAAGGGCAAAAACGCAAATAATAAATATGGTGATGTTATACTTTGGTTTCAATTAATTGAATATGCAAAATCTGAGAAAAAACCCATTATTTTTGTAACAGATGATGACAAAGAAGACTGGTGGCTAAAACATAGTAGAAAAACCATCAGTCCCAGACCAGAGTTAGTACAAGAAATGCTAACTGAAGCTGGCGTGAGATTTTATATGTATCCGGCTGATAAATTTTTAGACTACGCTCAGAAGTTTCTAAATCTTTCAGAAAAACCAGAAGTAATTGAGGAAGCTAGAGACATTAGGGTACGGGAAAAATATATTGATTACTCGTCAGCAGTTAGAAATAGTTTGATAAATTCAGAGGCTATAGCTAACATTGCAAAACTTCAAAATGGTTTGATGGATTCAAAAATTATAGAGGCCATAGCTAACGCTACAAAACTTCACAATTCAAAAATGGCAGAGGTTATAGCTAACGCTACAAAACTTCACAATTCAAAAATGGCAGAGGTTATAGCAAAACTTCAAAATGGTTTGGAGAACTCCACAAAAAACATGATCCAATAGTGTACGGGTAATTCATGAATTACCCCTACTTTTGCGGAAGCTTTAGGGGAATGATATTAAAACAGGATCAATCATTCTATGGAGTTCACTTGATAAATCCAGATATAAATCAATCCTCATAAAATCTAGCATAGACAATACTATTACCAATTTTCTCAAATATGTCTGAAACCCAATAAAATCGTGACGATATCAATAGGGTTTCAGGGTTTTGGCAATAGTATTGATAGAACAACCTCTTTCTATATCTATCTTCTTTTCCTCTCTTCCTTCGCTTCCTTCGCTTCTTCGTGGTTCAATCACTCCCCCTTCCTAAAAAACTGCTTTAAAATCTCCCCTGGTTCTCTATCCCAAGTATCAATATGTTCATAAATTAAACCTTCATCATTCAACTTATAAGTCGAATAACCATTAAAAAACAAACGCGCTTTCCAAGGAACACGCAAAGTACCCCGCACCGTCCAAGTTGCTAAAATCGTATTCTCATCCGACTGAGAAACATCATGTAAATCAAAAGCAATATCTGTAAAAAACAACTTTCCGTGAAAACGCAAAGTCCAAAAAATAATTCGATAATTAAACTTCCCCTTAAACTTATTCACCGGGTCACGAAACAAGATATCCTGGGAATAAATATCATAAGAAATATCTTCTTCAAACAAAGTCGGTAAATCTTGTTTGAGAACTTCAATAATCTGTGGTTTTTGTAATTTCATCATACCTTAAAAATATTTCTTAACCGTTTTTGTAACCTTTGTAAAATTGCTATATCAATCTTCATTCCCAGTTTTGATTAAAAATTGTATAACCTTTAATAGATGTTTTCCTGGTAAATACTTTGTATAATTACTTTTAGTAAAAATTACAGAAGTTTTAAATCTATCAAACTTTATGTCTATCATCGAAAGTTCCTGGACACACGCCTATATAACCACCAACGGCATCAACCTACATTATGTCACCCAAGGGGAAGGAGCATTAATGTTAATGTTGCATGGTTTTCCTGAATTTTGGTACTCATGGCGGCATCAAATCCCCGAATTTGCTCAAGATTATCAAGTTGTTGCTGTTGACTTACGTGGCTATAACGATAGTGATAAACCCGAAGCACAATCAGCTTATGTCATGGATGAATTTGTCAAAGATATTCAAGGAATAATTACAGGTTTAGGATATGAAAGTTGTATTTTAGTTGGTCATGATTGGGGTGGTGCGATCGCTTGGAATTTTGCCTACGCTCACCCAGACATGGTAGAAAAACTAATTATACTCAACCTGCCCCATCCTGCCAAATTTGCCCAAGGTTTCAGCACTCCTCAACAATTATTACGCAGTTATTACATCTTTCTATTTCAAATTCCTTTTATCCCTGAACTAATAATACAAGCTTCAGACTACGAAGCCATAGCCAAAGCTATTAAAGGTACAGCTTTTAATAAAACCGCCGTCACTAAAACAGATATCCAAGCCTATAAAGACGCTGCTGCTAAACGAGGGGCAATCACAGCTATGTTGAACTATTACCGCAATTTATTTGACCAATTAAACCTAAATAAAACTTGGCCGATTTTAGAAATCCCCACCCTAATGATTTGGGGAGAACATGACACCGCACTAGGTAAAGAACTTACTTATGCTACTCAAGAATATGTCAGAAACTTACAAATTAAATATATTGCTAATTCTGGTCATTGGGTCCAACAAGAACAGCCAGAATTAGTCACAGAGTATATGCGAGAATTTCTTTCCTGAAACGATCTATTTAATAGGAAAAATTACTCATTTACTAACAAACCCAAGTATGCTTGAAAAAAATACAACTTGAAAATATTTAACACAAAATTTAACATCGGCAATTTACCCAACTTCAGCATTTATATCTAGGTCAAACCCAACTCCAGTAAGAGTTATAGCCTCACTAGCCAATTTATGAAATATCACATCGAATTTGTGAGATAAATCAACATTATTTAGCTATTAGGTGAGATAATTAAATTGTGAGGAAAAGAACGGATGCTACTCTATAAAGGAAAGGGGAAAAAATATGAAACGCCAGCTATTAACCGCTATAGCCTTAATCGCTCCCCTATTTTTAGCTAACTCAGTCCAAGCTGGAAATAACCAAGACTTACAAAAACTTTTGTCAACTGGGGAATGCCAACGCTGTGAACTATCAGAAGCCAACCTCAGTGGCGCTCATTTAATTGGTGCAGATTTACGAGGCGCAAATCTCCGGGGAGCTAACTTGACAGAAGCTAACCTCGAAGGTGCTGACCTCACGGGAGCAAATTTGGCAGGTGCAAATTTAACATCAGCTTTTGTCACTAACGTCAATTTAAAGCAAGCTAATCTTAACGGTGCAAACCTCACCAGTGCAGTTATTAACGATTCCAACGTCTATCAAGCATCAATGAACGACCTAACCATTACTGATGCAGAAATATATAACACTGGTATCGGTGTTGGTGGACCAGACATCAAAATTCCTGATTGGGATTGACACTCTCAGGGCTAAAGCCGCTGAGTTTTACGCTTACCGGCTGTTCCTATAAATCCCCGACTTCTTGGAGAAGTCGGGGATCTACGTGTAAAGTGTTATAACTTTAAATTAAGTTAATGCAGGTGCGGTGCGATCGCTTCTGAGAGAGACTTATTCGCAGCTTGCTTCAACACATCCACCTTGTCAGTACGTTCCCAAGGTAAATCTAAATCAGTCCTTCCCAAGTGACCATAAGCCGCAACATCCTGATAAAAACGTCCGCCTCTTTCACTGGGTAAATTGCGTAAATTGAAAGTGTGGATAATTCCCGCTGGTCGCAGTTCAAAGTTATCTTTAACTAATGCCAGCAAGATTTCATCATCAACTTTGCCGGTGCCAAAAGTATCCACAAAAATGCTCACAGGTCGCGCTACACCAATGGCATAACTTAACTGCACTTCACATTTGTCTGCTAACCCAGCCGCGACAATATTTTTCGCTGCATAGCGAGCAGCATAAGCCGCAGAACGGTCTACCTTAGTGGGGTCCTTACCAGAGAAAGCACCACCACCATGTCGAGAATAACCACCGTAGGTATCAACAATGATTTTCCGTCCCGTGAGGCCAGAATCTCCTTGAGGTCCACCAATCACAAATTTACCCGTAGGATTCACGAAAAAGCGTGTATCTTCAGTTGGCTTAATTTCAATATCGCCAAACACAGGTATCACTACCGCTGTCCACAGGTCTGCTTTAATCTTGGCTTGCACCCCAGCCTCATCAGTAATATCCCCAATATTAGGTGTATGCTGAGTGGAAATCAAGATTGTATCAATACCTACGGGTTTGCCATCTTCATAAGCTACGGTAACTTGAGTTTTTCCATCAGGCCGCAAGTATGGCAAATCACCTGTTTTTCTCACTGCTGCCAGTCTCCGGGCAATGCGATGAGCTAAACTAATCGGCAAAGGCATCAATTCTGGTGTTTCGTTACAAGCAAAACCAAACATGATCCCTTGATCACCAGCCCCAATTCTATCGTATAGTTCTTCACTATCCTCAGTGCGGGTTTCTTGGGCAGTATTTACACCTTGGGCAATATCCGGTGATTGTTCATCCAAAGCTACCAGTACACTAGCACTATCGGCAGAAAAGCCGTTAACTGCATCAGTGTAACCAATTTCGGCAATTTTCTTCCGAGCTAAGTTGACAAAATTTACATGGGCTTTGGTGGTAATTTCTCCAGTAATTAATACTAAGCCAGTATTAACCACAACTTCAGCTGCAACCCGACTACTGGGGTCTTGTGTCAGCAACGCATCCAGAATAGTATCAGAAATTTGGTCACATATTTTATCTGGATGACCTTCAGTTACAGACTCGGAGGTAAATAAATAGCGTCGAGACAAAGGAAATTCCTCCTTGAAGAATTTGTTTCTGAAATCATAACAATATTTACACACTTACTTGCGAGTGTCTTCTGATCTGATGAAAAAATAGTAAATATAATATATGCAAAAAAGGGGTACACCCAAACAGATGTCACCCCTTTCATATTGATCAACACTGCTGAATTTATACTTGAACCGCTAACTTTGCTTCATTAGCTGTCAATTGCTCATAAACTGAGCGCATCTTCAAACCTGTTAGCACTTGGAACAAACCAGTTCCATTATTCGAACCTGGATACTCGCGGTGTTGCAGTAATAAGTGAGTCATCTCACCTACGTATTTAGTAGATGTATTACTCAGATGGTTCTCGATGTAAATTACTTCGTCCAGGTTATCAAACTGACCATCAACTTCTAAAACAGAAACGTAACGACCATAGTATACATCTGAACCGTAGTACAACTGCATACCCGGATAAGAACAAGTCAGTTTACGTCCACAAGGAGTCCACTGGATACTTGAACCTTCATCAAACAAGTAAGCTGGAGCAAATCCTTCTTTACCTTCCCGTTGCAACATCCGTACCCGCAAAACTTTTCGTTCTGTGTCGTTTTTGATCAAGTTTGTGGGTAATACTTGTAAAACCACATCAGCAAATTCTCTTTGGGGTTCGATGAACTTTTCAAAGTCAGGTTTACGAGAATTGATTTGGGCTAAAACATCTTCATAGCGGTGGCCACGTTCAGCCATATCTCGTTGAATCTTCCAGGCAATTTTGACTTCATCACTGATGTCAAAGTAAACACTGAAATCAAGTAAGGCTCTCACCCGTTCATCATATAAAGGATGCAGTCCCTCAACTACTATAATGTGGTTTGGTTCAATTCGTTCTGGAGGATCAATTAGTCCGGTTTCGTGGTTGTAAATAGGCTTATTAATGGATTGACCTTCTTTAAGAGCTTTAATTTGCTCATACATGAGGTCAAAATTGTTAGCTCTGGGATCAAGTGCAGTTATCCCGGTTTCTTTGCGTTGTTTACGGTCTAGGGAATGATAGTCATCCAAGCAGATAACTGTCATTAATTCTTCACCAAATAAATCTATCAATCGACGCAAAAACGTAGATTTACCACACCCGGAGTCTCCAGCTACTCCAATCAATACCACGTGTTCCGGCTTACTTGTCATAAATCTCCTCTAAATACTAAAAAAGAATGTGTCAATCAATAATTTTTCTCACAACAGATTTTTGAAGCCAGCAGTTTACCCCAATAGTAAGGTTCTGCGTTCTTGCTACCCAGCATAAAAACAGAATATCAGGCTAGTGAGTAACAAAGTCATGTTTGTTACTGAGTTGAACTATCCTGAATACTTGGCTGGTAAGTATTTAATCCTAGTGTTATACTAGATTTTAACAGAAAGATGTATTTTGTAACAAGATTTGCTGTTAAAAAGAATCGAATAGTGTACCAATCATTATCTTGATTTTTGAATGCATGACTTTTGACTTTTGCAAAGCGGTACTAATTTTTGCTTTATAGCGAAGCAATGATAAATATTAATGCTATTTGGAGAAGTTAGAATCATGTAATTACCAAGAAAAAATTAAATTGATTCACTATTAACATTCTGCCAAAGACTTATCCTCTACCTTAGAAGATGGACAGGTGTGTTCTTTACCATACCCATAAGTCTTGACCGAGTATACTTAGCACAGCATCATTAATGATGCTGTTTTCTCAGACTGTCAGTTTTATGCAACGAAAATCCGGTAAACTAAAGCTGACATGGGATGAGAATTATTTTTTGATAAACGGTTAAGTAAATATCGGAGTGGTAGAACGAATGTACAATCAAGGTGCTGTTGAGGGTGCTGCCAATATAGAATCAGGTAGCCGCATCTTCGTTTACGAAGTGGTGGGTCTGCGTCAGAACGAAGAGTCTGATCAAACGAACTACCCAATTCGTAAAAGTGGCAGTGTATTCATCAGAGTGCCTTACAACCGCATGAATCAAGAAATGCGACGTATCACTCGGCTAGGTGGCACAATTGTTAGCATTCAACCAATATCGGCTCTACAGCCAGTTAATGGTATAGCTGCTGTAGTTAGTGCTGACAGCGAAGTAAGCGAATTAGTAACATCTGTGGATGCTAATGATGAGGGGAATGGTAAAGCTGCACCTGTGAGTAACGGTAGCGAAACCAAAGGTTTTGCTAAACCACCAGCTAAGGATAAAAAAGGCAACACCATGACTCAAGCGAAAGCCAATCACGCTGATGTTCCTGTGAACACTTACCGTCCTAACTCTCCTTTTATTGGTAAGTGCATTTCTAATGAAACTTTGGTAAAAGAAGGCGGAATTGGTATTGTTCAACACCTCAAGTTTGACCTGTCTGGTGGCAACTTGAAGTACATAGAAGGTCAAAGTATTGGCATTATTCCCCCTGGTTTAGACAAGAAAGGCAAGCCAGAAAAACTCAGATTATACTCTATTGCTTCTACTCGTCACGGTGATGATGTAGATGATAAAACAGTATCACTGTGTGTTCGTCAATTAGAATACAAGCACCCTGAAAGTGGTGAAACAGTTTACGGTGTTTGTTCCACTTATCTAACCCAACTTCAACCCGGTGACGAAGTAAAAATCACTGGGCCAGTGGGTAAGGAAATGTTACTACCTGAAGACAATGACAGCAATGTCATTATGTTAGCGACGGGGACAGGTATTGCTCCTATGCGTGCTTATCTGTGGCGGATGTTTAAGGACGCAGAAAGAGCAGCTAACCCAGAATACCAATTTAAAGGATTTTCTTGGTTACTGTTTGGTGTACCTAAAACTCCCAACATCTTGTACAAGGAAGAATTGGAAGAGATGCAGGCTAAATATCCTGAGAACTTCCGTCTCACCTATGCTATTAGCCGGGAACAAGAAAACGCCCAAGGTGGCAGAATGTACATCCAAGACCGTGTGGCAGAACACGCTGATGAATTGTGGCAATTGATTAAAAATGAAAAAACCCACACTTACATCTGCGGTTTACGCGGTATGGAAGATGGTATTGATGCAGCCTTGAGTGCTGCTGCTGCTAAGGAAGGTGTAACCTGGAGTGATTATCAAAAAACTCTCAAGAAAGCACACCGCTGGCACGTAGAAACATACTAATTTGGTTATTGGTCATTGGTCATTGGTCATTAAACAAAGGATAATTAGTAGGTAGGGCTGATGCTCTACCTACAATTGTTTTGTTATGAATATATATAGCCGTTGACAGTAGTCAGATATTAAATTTTGAAATTCGGGTGCAAAATCTGTGGGTGTTAAACTAGGAATATTAGGATTAGGAACTGTGGGAACGGGGACTGTGCAGTTATTGCAAGACCAGAAACGTCGTCACCCACTATTACAGGAAATCGAAATATATCGGGTGGGGGTGCGATCGCTTGACAAACCTCGTGATGTAGAATTACCAATTGGCATAGTAACTACAGATTTAGAAGCAATTGTCAATGATCCAGAGATAGATATAATTGTTGAAGTCATGGGGGGATTAGAACCAGCGCGATCGCTCATCCTCACCGCTATTAAAAATGGTAAGCACGTAGTTACTGCCAATAAAGCCGCTATCTCGCGATTTGGGGCAGAAATATTTACAGCCGCCAATCAAGCCGGGGTATATGTGATGCTAGAAGCATCCGTAGGCGGTGGTATCCCCGTCATTCAACCCCTGAAACAATCTTTAAGTGTCAACCGCATTCATGCTATTACTGGCATTGTCAATGGTACAACTAACTACATCCTCACCAGGATGCAAACAGAAGGTAGCGACTTCAATGATGTTTTAGCTGATGCACAAAGCTTAGGTTATGCTGAATCTGACCCAACTGCTGATGTTGATGGCTTAGACGCAGCCGATAAAATCGCTATTTTGGCATCTTTGGGTTTTGGTGGCCGAATTAACTTAGCAGATGTATATTGTGAAGGCATTCGCCAAGTCAGCAAGACAGATATTACTTATGCTGCCAAACTGGGATTTGTGATTAAATTACTGGCTATAGCTAAAAGTCAAACCGATGACACCTCTGAGCTATCGGTGAGAGTACATCCTACATTAGTACCTCAAACTCATCCTTTAGCTAGTATTAATGGTGTTTATAATGCCATTCTCGTCGAAGGAGAACCCGTTGGCCAGGTGATGTTTTTTGGACCTGGTGCGGGTGCAGGTGCTACTGCTAGTGCAGTCTGCTCAGATATCTTAAATCTGGTCGCAACTCTGAAAACTAACACCACCAACGCAAATCCCATTTTAGCTTGTAGCCATCAACATTACTGTCAAATTGCCCCCATTGACCAACTCATTACCCGATTTTATGCCCGCTTCCTGACCAAAGATCAACCAGGTGTGATTGGTAAATTGGGTACTATTTTTGGCAAATATGGCGTGAGCTTAGAATCTGTAGTACAAACTGGTTTTCAGTCCGAACTAGCAGAAATTGTCGTTGTCACCCACGATGTCAGGGAAGGTAACTTTAGACAAGCTTTAGCCGAAATTCAAAGCCTGGACGCAATTGATAGCATTCCTAGCATCTTGCGGGTGCTTTGAGGAAGCAGGGGTGCAGGGGTGCAGGGGAGAAATATTATCTTTCTTCTGACTCCTGTATGGGCGAAGCATTCGGTCGATCAATTATCGGTTTTTTCCCTAGTTTATCTTCCGAATGCTTCGCCCCTACGCCCTTACACCGAATACTTCGCCCTTACGACTCCTGACTCCTGACTCCTGCCTCCTTAAGAGTCTTTACCTACAACTTGTGATTTGAGGGTTGTAATTTCACTAGTTAACTCTTGCCGAGTTGAAGCTTTGAGTAGATAGCGATAAACAAACCAGGCAGAATAACCAATACCAATCAACTCAAAGGTAGGTGCTACCAAAGGAATATCATTGAGAGAATCTAGTACAGCCAGTAGTATTTTGACAGTGACAATTGCCGTAACTACTAACCCAACACTAACTAAAGGCTGCTTGTACTGATTAAAAAAACTGCCTAAATAATCAGGCAATGTACCTAAAAAACCAGAAATTTGCTGCCCATACTTGAGCCATTGCTCTTGAGACTGTACAGGAGGCTGGAGTTTAGTAATGCTTCCTGCTTGGGTGTTGATATCTGGGATGGTTGTCTCTTGTGATTTGGTTTCTGTGTATTCTGGTTCTTGCATTTTCACATCCATAATTTTGACAGTCGAGTTTTCTTAATTCGTAAAATCCTAACCATAAGGCTGTTAAGTAGGCAATAGGCTACTGCATCAGCACAATTGAGTCAGGTTTAAAAGGGCTTTGGGTTTCCCATCAACATAATTACCGTTTTGCTTCTACTACATCAACTACAGGATAGAAATTCAGTAGGATGATAGAAGTCAAAAGGTGACAAGATGTATTAAAATCGGCTACCTGAGTTTTGTTTTGTGAGTGTGAATCAACTGGAATCTTCAGTTTTTGATGATTCCATCTGGTCTCAGTTGCTCACTATCGTACTCATCGAAGCACAAATTATGCAAAAATTCAGCCCACCTCTGATGCCTAAAAGCCTAAACGCTGATTTTATCTGATATTAAAGCTATCTTCAGCCGCATTCGTCAATGAACTGATTCATATTGATCTTAAGATGTAACAATTTTTTTATCTGTTCACATAAGCTAGACATTAATATCACTTTATGATAAAATGCAATGTTTTGATAGAAAATAGCATCAAATAATCAATTTGCTTGCTGTTTAAATACCCCAATTTTGCCTACTTACACTCAAATACAAGGCATTACTGAATCAACAAATATAAGTCCATGCTATTATCGGGCAAATAATGATTTGCTCCTGTTATCAAAGCAAATAAAATCCAATCTACTCAGATGATGAGTGGCTATAAAGGCTAAACTTAGTTGGTGATGTGTGTGGAAGGGTAAATAAATTGCCGGAATGCCAAATCAAAAGCCCACCTTTGTTGACAAAAGTTTGGAAATCAAGAAAGTGTCAACTCAAGAGCCAAAAATAGATGAACTCCCAACCATAGAATTTCCCTCCCGTGGGAAACTTAAAGCTAGTTCATGGCGTATCCATCAAAAAATTGGCTATGGCTACTTTGTAGCTATTGGAATTGGCTTTTTTGGCTCTCTAACTGGCTTGGTACTGGCCAATTACTACCGAGGAAGAGAAGTCCGACAATTCAATCAAGCAAACCAGCAAGGAGAATTACTTAGTAATTATAAAGATGCTGTAATTGGGACGCAATTCCGAGCTTCTAACTTAGTTGGTGTGTTGGATAATGCAAAAAAACTAGATAGAAAGAGAACGGAATTACGCAATTCTTTTGCTGAAGCTCAAAAATTAGAAGCAAAAATTGGTGAATATGTAAATAGTAAACCGCAGACATTAGCAGCAACAAGCACAACTTTACAGACTTTATTATTCGATTATTCTACATATTTAAAAATCTATATTGAGCAAATAGAAAATATTTTGCAGCAACTTGATGGTAAAAGCACAGATGCAGAACAAGTGGATTTAGTGCGATCGCAGTTACTAGTAATTATGGACAGTAACACCATCGACGAACTAGATAATTTATCAGAGAAATTAGCGAGAATTTTACGAACCGCGCAATTACAAGAACAGGAGAGAAGACGGGATGTAGAACAAGCGAGATTTGTGGAAAGAGCAATTGTTATCGTCAGTATGCTGGTATCGGCAGTTATTGCTTCTGTGATGGCTTGGCGAACCAGTCGAGCGATCGCTGAACCTGTAATTATTGTAACTCAAATCGCTGAACAAGTAGCAAAAAAATCTAATTTTGATTTACGCGCTCCCATCACCACTGATGATGAAATTGGTTTGCTGGCTAAATCTTTAAATCGCTTGATTGAAAGGGTATCTGAGCGCACCAAACAACTAGAACAAGCGAAAGAATTAGCTGAAGCTGCCAGTAAAGCAAAAAGCCAATTTTTAGCCAATGTTAGCCACGAATTACGCACACCATTAAATGCAGTAATTGGGTTAAGTCAACTATTAAAAGATGATGCTAATGATCTAAGTGTATCCCCAGATTTTATTACTGATTTAGAAACTATCAATTCTGCTGGCAGACATTTACTAGAACTAATTAATGATATCCTCGATCTGTCAAAAATTGAAGCGGGGAAAATGACACTCTACCCGGAAACATTTGAAATCATCACTTTAATTAATAATGTTGTTCTTACGGTTAAACCAGCTATGGAAAAAAATGCCAATATTTTAATAGTAGACAGTGATCCGGATCTGGGAACAATGTATGCTGACCAAACTAGAATGCGGCAGGTATTATTAAATTTACTTAGCAATGCTGCCAAGTTTACCACTAATGGCAAAGTCATATTGACCGTTAAGCATGAAAAAACAACCATCAGGAAAGAAGCACCTTGGGGTATGATTAGCTTGACTGTCACTGATACAGGAATTGGAATGTCACCCAGTCAACAGCAGCAATTGTTTCAACCCTTTATACAAGGGGATACTTCAACTACAAAAAAATATGGTGGGACTGGTTTGGGATTAGCTATTAGCCGTCATTTTTGCCAGATGATGGGAGGTGAGATTATTGTTAATAGCCAGCTTGGTGTTGGTTCTACTTTTAGGGTAAATTTACCTTTGACAGTTCAGGAATAATCTTTACCTAGCAATCACATACCCTGAAATTTTTCTGTTCACCTACTTAGAACTATAAGATCGCTACAATTTAAAATATATCAGAATGGCTTTTTAATACATCCATGACCACAAAAATTGACTTTCTTCGCCACCTCAACCCCAATCAACGTCAAGCCGTCGAACACTACTGCGGACCATTATTAGTGGTAGCTGGTGCTGGTTCTGGTAAAACCAGGGCGCTGACTTATCGTATTGCTAACTTGATTCTTCAACACCGTGTTAATCCTGAAAATATCTTAGCAGTAACTTTCACCAACAAAGCTGCAAGGGAAATGAAAGACAGGATTCAAAGGTTATTTGCTGAACAATTAGCAATTAATCAACACGGTCAAAAGTTGGATTTATTACCAGCACACGAACAAACTCAGTTAAAATCAAAGGTTTACCGCACTTACATCAAAAATATGTGGTGTGGTACTTTTCATAGTCTATTTTCTCGCATTCTTCGCTTTGATATTGAAAAATATCAAGATGAAAAAGGACGACGTTGGCATAAAAACTTTTCTATTTTTGATGAATCTGATGTTCAAAGTTTAATCAAAGAAATAGTTACCAAAGAACTTAATTTAGATAGTAAAAAATTTGAACCTAAATCAGTTCGTTACGCCATCAGTAATGCTAAAAACCAAGGTTTATCACCTCAAGAATTTGAACGGGAACAACCTAATTATCGTGGTCGGGTAATTGCTGACGTTTACAATCGTTATCAAGATAGACTAGCACAAAATAATGCTTTAGATTTTGATGATTTAATTTTAGTTCCTACGCGATTATTTCAGCAAAATGAACAAGTATTAGCCTATTGGCATCGTAAATTTTGTCATATTCTAGTAGATGAATATCAAGACACAAACCGCACTCAATATGATCTGATTCAGCTTTTAGTTACCAACGATGAAAACCGCAAAAGTGAATGGAATTGGGAAAATCGCTCTGTGTTTGTTGTCGGTGATGCTGACCAATCAATTTATAGTTTTAGAATGGCTGATTTTACCATCTTGCTAGAATTTCAAGAAAATTTTGGTGATGGTTTAGAAGATGATGATACCAGAACAATGGTAAAATTAGAAGACAACTATCGTTCCTGTGAAAACATTCTGCAAGCTGCCAATGAACTAATTGAAAATAACACCCAACGCATTGATAAAATTCTCAAAGCTACACGAGATCCCGGAGAAGAGATTTATTGTTATCAAGCTGATGATGAAATAGCAGAAGCGGATTTTGTGATTAATCAAATTCGTACTTTAGAAAATCAAAACCCAGATATAAACTGGGGTAACTTTGCTATTCTTTATCGTACTAATGCTCAATCTCGACCCTTTGAAGAATTGCTAGTAAAATATCAAATTCCTTATATAGTTGTGGGAGGTATGAAATTTTATGACCGCAAAGAAATTAAAGATGTTGTCGCTTATTTAAGAGCAATTAATAATCCTGCTGATACTGTGAGTTTATTAAGAGTTATTAACACTCCCCGTCGCGGAATTGGTAAATCAACGGTGGATGCTTTGATGAATGCTTCTCAACAGTTAGGCATAACTTTATGGGAAATATTAAGTGATGAAACTTCAGTAAATAGTTTAGCAGGACGTGCAGCAAAGTCTGTAAATAGTTTTGTGAAAATTATTGAAAAATGGCAAGAACAGATTACAAAAATTCCCGGTTCTGATATTTTGCAAGGAATTTTAGAAGATTCTAGCTATATTCAAGACTTGCAAAATCAAGGTACAGATGAAGCAGATAATAGAATTAGCAACGTCAATGAACTTAATAACGCAATTTTACAATTTCAAGAAGAGAATGAAGGGGAAGATATTTCCTTACAAGCATTTTTGCAAAGTGCGGCCTTAAGTTCTGATTTAGATAACCTTAAAGAAGGACAAACAGCAGTTTCTTTAATGACACTGCACGCTTCCAAAGGCTTGGAATTTACTGTAGTCTTTTTAGTCGGGTTAGAACAGGGGTTATTTCCCGGTTATCGTTCCTTGCAAGATCCGGCATCCTTAGAAGAAGAGAGAAGATTATGTTATGTGGGAATAACTCGCGCTCAGGAGAGATTATACTTATCCCATGCTAGAGAAAGACGTTTGTATGGTTCTAGAGAACCTGCAATGCGATCGCAATTTCTCGACGAATTACCAGAGGAACTATTAACTACCAAACATAAAGTTACTCGTACTTTCACCAAAGGAACATCTGCAAAAGCTGATATTACAAGCACATCACAAAATTGGCAAGTAGGCGAAAAGGTATTACACAAAACTTTTGGTATTGGTGAAATTACTCACGTATTTGGAGAAGGTAATAAGATTTCTGTAGCGATTAAATTTGCTAGTTTGGGTCAAAAAATTATTGACCCCAGAGTAGCACAGTTGCAAAAGATGAATTGAAGAATCTAGTCCCGCTTTGCGAAAGTCATGATTATAGGAACAGCCGGTAAGCGTAAAACTCAGCGGCTTTAGCCCTGAGATATAACTGGCTCGTGTGACTTTAGTCACAGTCATCTTTCTTGATAAACAAACTGAATTTAAAGAAAAACAGTCTATCAGTTTAGAGCAGTTTTTGGAGTGGTATGATAAAGTATTAAATGATGCTTTGGTAGAAAATTGGTAGATATTTCACATACATACAGTACAAATGTGCTTACCGCAACAAATTACATACGGAAGTATAGACAATTGGTAGAAACTAAATCAAGAGAGTTTTAACTTTCTACCAGATGTACCTTGAAAACTGCATACAGTAAGACTTTTAACGTATGCCAGGAACGAGACTTGAACTCGTGACACGAGGATTTTCAGTCCTCTGCTCTACCAACTGAGCTATCCCGGCGCGGGCTTTTTTTTATGTTCGCCACGATTACTAAATTTAGCAAAAGAAAAAGGATTTGTCAAGGGTTTTCTATAAAAAATTTTTAAGCTGCGTTTAACCCCAACTTCACCCAGGCAAAAACGACGACGAACACCAGGAACTGCACCAGAACAATACTAGGACCAGAAGCCAGGTTAAACACTCCAGAAACCATCATCCCAGCGATGCTACTACTAGAACCAACAATCACCGACAGGATGAGAAAGCGGCTAAAATGGTGACTCATCAGTTTAGCGGTAGCAGCGGGAATGACCAAAAATGCGTTTACCAATAAAACCCCAACGGCTTTAATCGCCACTGCGACAGCTAAAGATAGTAGAATCACAAACCCATAGCGATATAATTGCACTGGAACGCCCTGAACTTGAGCAACATCGGGGTTAAGAGTTAACAAAATTTGCGATCGCAGAGTTGATAATAAAAAAATACTGCTACCCACCAGTACCATTAGCGTCAATATTAAATCAGTATTATCAATGGCCAGAATATCGCCAAACAGCACTGCCATCAAATTACCGCGATATCCCTTAATCATGCTGCTGAGGATCACACCGATAGCTAACGCCCCGGATAGGACTATACTTAAAACGCTATCACTAGCTAAATCAGTTTTGTCAATCAAATAGAGGACAATTACACCAAAAATTAAAGTAAAAGGCAACAACATCCAATGAGGATTTGTATTTAGTAAAACTCCTAATGCTACCCCTACTAATGCAGCATGACCAACAGCATGACTAAAAAAAGATAACTGGCGTAGAGTCACAAAGCTGCCCAATAAACCGCCTAGTATTCCCATTAATACAGCACCAATAATGGCTCGCTGCATGAATGGAAATTGTAACAAATTCACCAAATCATCAATAACAGTAATACCTAACAAGCTGCTTTGAACATAAATCAATAAATCCATATCTTTGATTTTACAGTATTTTCATTTACCCCATAACAGAGTTTTTATATTTTCCCATTTCCCTGTTCCTAATTACGAATTACGAATTGTTTAATGATGATGTTGATAACGACTAAAACTAGGACCATAAGTTAATAAAAGATTTTGCGGTGAAAGGGCGATTTCTGGATGGCCAGTACAGACAACGGTTTGATTAAGACAAAGAACGCGATCGCAATGACGGTTTACCATATCAATATCATGGGAAACCTGTAACACCGTCCAACCCTCTTCTCGTTTTAACTCATTTAGCAAAGCATAAAAATCAGCCGCACCTTGCATATCAACTCCAGCAAAAGCTTCATCTAATACCAACAATTTTCGCGGTGTTACTAAACAATAAGCTAACAAAACTCGTTTTAGTTGACCACCGCTAAGAGTACCAATAGCTTGATTTCTGAGGTGATAAGCATCTGTACGTTGTAAAGCTGCTTTGACTGCGGCTGATTTTTCTGGTTTATTTTGCCAAAACTTAGCAAAAAATAAATGTTTATTCCTATTCCTTAACTGTTGCTGATCACCTATTCCTAATCCTACCAACTCGCTCACAGAAATGGGAAAACTACGATCAAAAATAAAGTTTTGTGGCATATAACCCAATCGCTGACGTAAATTTCCTAATCTGGAAATGGGACGACCAAAAATTTCAATTGTCCCAGCACGACGGGGAATCAAATCTAAAATAGCTTTAACTAAGGTACTTTTACCTGCGCCATTTGGTCCGACTATAGCTGTGTCCGTTCCTGAAAATAATTCAAAGGAAACATCCCTTACAGCTAGATAGTTACCTTGATAGACGGTTAACCCTTCGACTTTTAATATCGGTAATTTCATTGTTTGTTGATCGTCAGTCATTCGATTTTAGATTTTAGATTTTGGATTGATACTAAGGAGAAATCAGGGGAATTGACTTTAAAAAATTAGCATTTAAAATTACAAATTATCAATTATTGACATCCTGCGGCTAAATTTTGTAAGTTAGTTCTCATTGCTTGAAAATAATACTGCGGGGTGGTTTCCCCATTTTCTAAAGAATTTAGAGGGTACAGAGTTAATTTTAAATCTTGAGAAAGGCTTGTTAGTAATTTATTATCTACTCCTGGTTCACTAAATAAGGCTTTAACTTTGTACTTTTTCACCGCATTTATAGCTTTCTGAACATCCGCTGGTGAAAGCTGGTCTTCGGGAATTTCTACAACTGCAACTTGTTTGAGATTATAACGTTTAGCTATGTAAGGAAAAGCATCATGAAAAGTTATAAATGTACAGTTAGGAGTTTTACTTAAAGTCTGCTGAAATTCATTATTTAAGTTGTCTAATTCCTGAATATAAGCCTCAGCATTAGTCTGATAAACCTCTTTATTTCCAGGATCAGCAGTTATTAAACCATCCCGAATATTGATAACTTGCTGTTTAGCAAAAACTGGATCTAACCAAACATGAGGATTTCCTTCTGCGTGTTCATGTTTGTGGTCGTGGTCATGGTCTTTCTCTTTTATTTCCTCTACGGGAGAAATATCATTTATAACTTTAATACCTTTACTGGCATCAATTTCTACTAATTTAGGATTTTGAGCATTTTTTACAGTATCTTCAAGAAATTCCTCCAAACCTAAGCCATTTTTTACGAGAATTTTGGTAGTTGCGATCGCCCTCACGTTATCTGGTGTAGCCTGATATTCATGCACATCCGTACCTGGAGGTATTAAAATCTCTACATCTGCTGCATCACCAGCTACAGCTTTTGTAAACAAATACACGGGTAAGAATGTAGTTACCACTTTGGTTTTTTCTGACTTTTCTACTGGTAACTGTGATGACTGTACAGCATTTTTATCTGTATTCTGCTGTGTTTGGTTACAACCCGAAGCAATTATGCAAAAAAACAAGGTAAATATCAGCATAAGTTGCTTTTTATGGCTATTTATATCGTCTTTTAACCAAAAAACTCTCATTTTCTTTTCCCTCTTCTAGAATGATTCCTGGATTAATGCCAAGTTTTAGATTAGAAATTATACTCATTATACATTAATATAATAACTATTATCATTATCAAAAAACCAAGGCAACAAAATTATGCACTATTTGCAATCTGCTTTGATTAAAGTAATGTAGAACACATTTTTTTTAGAGAGCTTACTTTACGATTACATTTTTTAAGTGCTGAGAGTGTTTTGGCTACATGGTTTGAAAAAATACTTTAATCAGCCTTGTCAAAAAAACCTGGCCAATAGGCTTTTCGGTACAGTTGTGAAATATGAATGGGTGTGTGGAAAAATGTCTAAAAAGTTGAATAATCTTGCTAGTCCAGCAATTTGCAGTCTCCTACTATGTGCCAATACATCTGTTTTGGCAGGAGAACCAGCAGGTAAAGGGGAAATAAATAATTCTCATAATTCTCAACAAGAATTGATATCACAAGTTACCTCAGTATCTCAGTTATCAGACGTGCAGCCTGGAGATTGGGCATTTCAAGCTTTACAATCTTTGGTAGAACGCTACGGTTGTATTGCAGGTTATCCTAATGGTACTTATCGTGGTAATCGTGCCATGACAAGGTATGAATTTGCCGCCGGGTTAAATGCCTGTTTGGATCGGGTAAATGAACTAATTGCCACCGCTACTGGTGATATGGCGACAAAACAGGATTTAGCCACTATCCAAAAACTGCAAGAGGAATTTTCTGCGGAACTAGCAACCTTGCGGGGACGTGTGGATGCACTGGAAGCAAGGACCTCTGAGTTAGAAGCAAATCAATTTTCGACTACCACCAAGCTGCAAGGGCAAGTAGTTGCTGTTGTTAGCGATGTTGTGGCAGGTAACAACGATACCAATAAAAATACTACACTGGGCGCACGGGCAAGAATTGAATTTGTTAGCAGCTTTACAGGTAAAGATACACTGTTTACCAGAATTGAGAGTAATAATATCAACAGCCCTATAGGCAGTCCCCAAGAAGGTAATTTGTTCTTTGCTGGTCCTAATGGTGATACCAACGCTTACTTAGGTACACTTTGGTACAAATTCCCCATAGGTGAAAAGACACAGGTAATTGCTATTGCTGAAGGTGGTGCAGCCGACGACGTTACCAGTACAGTTAATATCTTCGATGGTGATGGCGCTTTTGGTGCTTTATCCACTTTTGGGACACGCAACCCAATTTATGGACAACTAGGTAGTAAAGGACTGGGAGTAACTCATCAGTTTAGCAATAAAGCAGGAATAAGTTTAGCTTATTTGAGCAGTAATGCTAATGTTCCCAGTGCGGGAAGTGGTTTGTTTGATGGTCCCTATGGTGCTTTGGCACAGTTGACAGTTAAACCAAGCGATCGCATTACTCTTGGTTTTACTTACATCAATTCTTACAACCAGCCATTACTTACAGGTAGTAGCGCGGCAACTTCTGATATCACCACTGAGGCATTTTCCAGTAATTCCTACGGTGTCCAAGCATCCGTTGGCATTAGTGATAAATTTGTCTTAGGTGGTTGGGCTGGATATACCAACAGCAGTACGTTGACAGGTATTAGGGGAGATGTTGACATTTGGAACTATGCCGTTACCCTTGGTTTCCCAGACTTGGGTAAAAAAGGTAACTTGGCTGGTATCATCGTCGGCATGGAACCGAAAGTTACCAGTTCTAGCGTAATTGGATTGGATAAAGATCAAGACACCTCATATCACATTGAGGCATTTTATCAATATAAACTCAACGACAATATCACCATTACTCCTGGTGTTATTTGGTTAACAGCGCCTAATCACGATAATAACAATAGTGATGTAGTAATTGGTGCTTTGAGAACCACCTTCAGTTTTTAAGAGTAGGGAACAGGGAACAGGGAACAGGCAAAAGGCAAAAGGCAAAAGGCAAAAGGCAAAAGGCAAAAGGCAAAAGGCAAAAGGCAAAAGGCAAAAGGCAAAAGGCAAAAGGCAAAAGGCAAAAGGCAAAAGGCAAAAGGCAAAAG
>NZ_JAYGHA010000007.1:157735-171676 GCF_034931405.1 Anabaena sp. UHCC 0451
AAAAGGCAAAAGGCAAAAGGCAAAAGGCAAAAGGCAAAAGGCAAAAGGCAAAAGGCAAAAGGCAAAAGGCAAAAGGCAAAAGGCAAAAGGCAAAAGGCAAAAGGCAAAAGGCAAAAGATAAATATTTTCCTCCTGACTCCTGTACGGGCGAACGGCCGTTCGCCCCTCCTAACTCCTTGAAATTCTTTTAAAATCGCCTTGTTAAGCAAAAGACCAGCCTTCCCACAGGCTGGTCTAAATGTAAAAAAACGTTGTTCGTGTTGTCTTCTCAATAGAGTCAAAACCAAATTGCGCGTTCCCAAAATTCAACGGGCAACTTTTCTTAACAAGATTGTAACAGTCAGTACAGTTTTTTCATGAAAAAATCTTAAAAAATATCTGCCCTTGGGTAAGTCAGTCTTTATATTTCTGGGGAGATGAAGGACTGGGGACTGGGGACTGGGGAGAATCAAGTCAAAAGTCAAAAGTCAAAAGTCAAAAATTCTGTTCCCTGTTCCCTGTTCCCTGTTCCCTTCTTTCCCAATTACCAATTACCAATTACCAATTACCAATTACCAATTACCAATTACCAATTGTGGTTTTCCCCAAATGATTGTTTCTTGCTTGTAAACAACAAGTCCCGGTTTTGTGCCTTTGGGTTTGTAGACGTGCTTAGGTAAGGTGTACACTACTGGTATTTGTTCGCTTTGACGGGCGCGACTGAAGTAAGCAGCAAGGTTAGCAGTAAATTGTAAATCTGCTTCTTCAGCAACTGTACCCGGTTCAAGACGCAGTAAAACATGACTACCAGGGATTTCTTGGGCGTGAAACCACAAATCATAATCGCCAGCGACCCGAAATGTTAGATAATCATTTTGAACGTTGTTACGACCAATTAAGACCTCAAAACCGCTAGGAGTACGGTAACGATGAAAATTGGTACTTGCGGTTTCTGTTGTACTCCGGCTGCGGTATTCTAAGGCTTCTAGATATTTTTGCCCAATGAGTTCATCACGAATTTCTTCTAAAGCTTGCAAATCTGCTACTGTTTGGTAATTGTCAATTTGGGAAATTGCCGCTTCTACTTGTTCCAAATAGTCAATTTCTGACTGTACTTCTAATAATAGAGGTTCGACAGCAGCACGAGCGCGTTTGAGTTTTTGGTGCTGTTTATAAAGCTTTTGGGCATTTTGGACAGCGTTTTTATCTGGGAGAAGTGCGATCGCAACTGGTTGATTTGTCTCAAAATCTGCTAAAATAATCTCTTTCATCCCTGGTTGCCAGTTGTGCAGATGCGCCATCAACAAATCTGCTTTTTGGCGATACTCATCTGCTTGATCAGATTGTTGTAATTTGTCTTTAAACGTTTTTGCTTTAATACCCAACTTACCCAAAATATTACTCAATTTCTGAGTCAATTGATGACGCAGTTGGGAAAATAATTGTTGATTTAACTGGTCGGTATAATATTGATTGAGTAATTCTTGGATGTTTTTGGCTGGTGCAACTTCACCCCAACCCATGACAGTATAACCATTTGCAGTCCAAGCAGGTTTAAATTTACCAACTTCTAAAGTTTGTAACCATTCTTGCCAACGTGCAAATAGTCTATCCCAATCTTGGTCAGTTAAACTATCAGTAGTTGTTTCTGGTGATATATTCGCAGCCAGTAACATCGTATCTAATAAAGCCGCACTTAAACCGCTGTAACTTTTCAGTAATTGCCGTTTAATTGCCCCTGGGACTAAGCTTACCCGTTCTTGCCAGCGGTTTTGAGATTCGCTTAAATTGGGAATAGTTCCCGTCAATTTGGGTGGCGGTTCATAAGGCTGTCCAGTTTGGATCGGACGGACGCTAGATTGCTGTTGACTAACTTGATGGGCGGCGGTGATAATTTCATTTCTGGCATCAGTGAGAATGGCGTTACTGTATTTACCCATCACTTCGACGTACAGGTGATAAAGTGCTTCTTCTCCCGGACGACGGGCAAATTTTAAATCTACAACCCGTTCCCAAGGAGCGATAAAATCAATTGCAACTAAAGCTAAACCGCCTAACTGATGTATTAATTGTTGGCTGAAGGTGAAAGTATCGGGTATGCGTGGTGGTGGTTCACCAATACAAATGCGGGTGGCTTGGGGATGCCAAGAAATATCTAGCCAATCCCGCTTTTTCATAGTCCGCAAGGCTATGGTAATAGTATAGCGATCGCGCTGGAATACCTGTTCTGTCCGCGAGGGTAGCCAGTTAGCGCGTAGTTCGCTACAAGTCGCTATCAAAGTCGTAAAATCAACTGGTTGCAAAATAATTAGTCACAATAGTATATTTTTTCATCTAGGGACGTGAAGTGGCATCCGGTCGGGAATGCCACCTGGGTGGGTTGTCAACCCTTGATTTTTCATTAGTCCACGGAGGTGGACTTGGTTTGTGTAGTAGCGATTTATAATCGCCGTTATCTTGGAACTCCTATGACTGCCAAGGTGAAGGAATAGCAGTAGTTGACAGGACTTTATCTGCCATTAATCTTAAAGCTGTTTTACCACAATTGGGGCAGGTAATTTCTAGATACTGTGAAGTGGTCACATCTACTTCACTCAAAAGACCTTGTTTACAATGCCAGCATTCAAAAAGCACTCTACTAACGGGTTCATTGCAATCTAATATCTTGATGTGTTGAGAGGGGGTTGGTTCACTGTCCAGTTTTCGGGGTTTGGGGAATTTTTTGATTTCTTGAACTTCCATTGTCTTACCTGCTTAACTCTCTATATAACTTTACCTTTTGCGCCGGGAGTGAACCAGGGGAAACGCATCCGTTTTTGGAATTGATCAAAAAAAAGGCTGAAAACCCAAGTATTCAGCCATAAAACTATATTTCTGACTTCTGTCCAAGTTTGGTCATTTATTTACATCTTTAAAAAAGAAGTGGGTGATCTTCAACCCTGCATTTATGAAACTCCTGAATACTTACTGAAATACATTATTACACCTGAATATAGAAGTTTTAGTCAACCTTTACAAAAAATATTAGAAGATGTCAAAGATAGACAAGCAGCACTTCCAAAAAAATATAAAATCAATCAAGACTATCTTCTCTATCATAGAGAAAATATATTAATTAATTGACTTATATTTTTAGCTTTCTCAGTTGTGTAATCAAAATTGTTCATACTATTTAAAAAAGACAAAATCCTTTCACAGTTTTATCAGGACAATTAATCATTAATTTCCGTAAAGTTCGCAGTCCTAAAGCTATTATGAAAGCTAACTTAGGAATGGATATGGCAGAAATCGTCATTCAAACTATTGAAGGAATTATAGCTAAAAATGATGGTGCAACCCTAGAACAAATTAACGATGAACTCATTATTAAAGGTTTAGAATTAGGTTTTTTAGATTTGTTAAAAAAGGAATATTCAGATTTAACACCAATTTTGATGGGGAATTTTGACTATGATGAAAAAACTGAACTATTTACCCTCAAAAAAGATGCCAAATTTAAATCACATATTGATGTAAAATTGAGAATTAAATACTACTTAATCAGTTATTTAAGGAGAATGGAACGAGAAAAGAAAAATTCAAGTTTTGATGAAATAGTTTTGCATCTGCTACCACTTTTGAAAAACGGAACTACACCAGAAAATCAAACTATTTTGAGTGTATTAGAAGATATTGGAGAACGGATAGGGGAAGACAGTTGGATACTAAAAAGAGAAGGACAACTTTCGTTATTTTAGTAAATAAACAATATTCACTGTAATAATGATTATTTGTAATAATTCAGGTAAGGTGATAAGATCCCCGACTTCTTTTATTTATTGTGTTTATAAATGATAAATTGATCACAGAAGTCGGGGATCTGGGTATGAACCAAGGGAAACGCATCTAAATTATCTTGACAAAATACCATATTAGTGAATCAAGATAGAAAAATATCTAATTCCATTCAAAATCTACTGCTGCTAAAATTTGTATTTCTCTAGTGAGACTTTCTGGAGTTTCTTTGAGACTAATTAAGATTTCTTCAGGTATTTCTAAGGATACGGTACTCATAATATGATTCTCTAATTGGGTTTGGGGTGTTGATTAATCTTTATTATAGTCAGAATCAGGATATCCAGGATTTAAGGATTTACAGGATTGTTATTTGATGGTTTATGACTGTTGTTTATAATATTTTGTCAGAATCAGGATAACCAGAATTATAGGATTTACAGGATTGTTATTTGATAATTACTGGACGTGAATGATGTATTGATTATTACACTAATTTCATAAAAATTAACCTTTCTTCATACTAATCATCAACAACCAACCAATAATCAAACAATCAAATCCTGTACATCCTCAAATCCTGGACATCCTGATTCTGACAATAATATGCTATTTTGAATATAGGATACATCAAACTAACCATTAACTCACAGTAATTGTTGATTAAAAATTATGCTAAATCAACCTATTTCCACAGTTTTAACCCAAGTACAACAAAACTTAAAACAACTTTATGGAGAACAGTTAGAAAAACTAATTTTATATGGTTCACAAGCGAGAGGAACAGCACAACCAGATTCAGATATTGATATTTTAATTGTGTTAAAAGATGTTTTCAACTATTCTCAAGAAAGTGAAAAAATTAGTCAATTAATCGCTGATTTGTGTTTAGAATATAATGTATTAATTAGTTGCGCTTTTGCTAATCGAGAACAATTAGAAAATCATGATAGTGGTTTTTTTCGTAATGTGAGAAAAGATGGTTTAGTAATATGAATCCTGAACAACAAAGATTGTTAGAAAAAGCTGAGAGGAGTTTACAAGCATCAGTAGAACTTAACCAAAAAGGTTTTGCTGAATTTGCTGTTTCTCGTGGTTATTATGCCATGTTTTATATTGCTACAGCTTTTTTAGAAGGGGAAGGACTAGCTTATTCTAAACATTCAGCCGTTATTGCTGCTTTTGGAGAAAAATTCGCTCGCACAGAAAGAGTTCCTCGTGAATTTCATCGTTATTTAATTGATGCAGAAAGAACTCGTTTACGAGGTGATTATAATACTGATCCTAATATTACAGAAGATGATGCGGATCTGATTATTCAAAGAACTATAGAAATTCTGAATTTCGCCAAAGCGAATATTGATTCTTTGTAAATTGAGGCTATTTTGTCAGAATCAGGATACCCAGGATGAAAGGATTTTCAGGATTGTTATTTGATGGTTAATGGCTGTTATTTATGTATTTATTCTTCCATCTCACTTCATAAATATTCACTTTTCTCCATACTAATCATCAACAACTAACGAATAATCAAACAATCACATCCTGTACATCCTCAAATCCTGTACATCCTGATTCTGACAATAATATGCTATTTTTAATACAGCATACATCAAACCAACCATTAACCAATCATGAATAATCCACAACAACCGCGAGAATACGATGCTGTGCTTGGTGGTAATAGTCCATCACTAGAAGGTGCTGCCGTTTTAGGTGGTATTGAAGGAGTAAAATTGCGGTTGCAAAATCCAGATGCAAAGGTGAGAATTGCTGCAATTGAGCAAGCTTTGAATTATGGAGAGCAGGGTTTAGATTTAGTAATTGCAGGTTTAAAAGATGAATCTTGGGAAGTTCAAAATACAGCTTATTTAATATTAAATTCTAGAACAGAAACAAGAATTAAGCAACTATTACAAAATCCTAATCACGAAGGTTTAAAACTAGAACAAATTGAAGTAGTCACAGTTGCCGAATTTGGTGAAATTATTCAACGTCCGCGTGTAGCCAGATATTTTATAGAAGATTTAGGTAATGGTGTTAATTTAGAAATGGCTGCAATTCCTGGTGGTATTTTTATGATGGGTTCACCAGAAAATGAAATAGGAAGACGTGATAATGAAAGTCCTCAGCATCAAGTTACAGTTCCTAGTTTCTTTATGGGAAAATATCCGGTAACACAGGCACAATATAAAGCTATTATGAGAACTAACCCTTCTCATTTTAAAGGTCGTAATCGCCCAGTTGAACAAGTTAATTGGAATAATGCGGTGGCTTTCTGTGAAAAGTTAAGCCAAAAAACTGGAACAACCTACAGACTGCCAAGTGAAGCCGAATGGGAATATGCTTGTAGAGCGGGAACTACCACACCATTCCACTTTGGAGAGAGGATTACGATGATTACAATGGATTTAGCTAACTTTTGGACTTACTGCAAAACAAGAAGCAAAACAACAAAAGTAGGTAGCTTTGGAGTAGCTAACAATTTTGGATTATATGATATGCACGGTAATGTACGGGAATGGTGTCAAGATAGTTTGCATGGTAACTATGAATGTGCGCCTACAGATGCAAGTGCATGGTTAGAGAATAGAGAAAGTAGTAGTATAAGGATGCTGCGCGGTGGTTCGTGCAACCGTTTTTCATCGGAGGATTGCCGTTCTGCTTATCGCAGCAGCCTCAACCTTGTCTACTCCACCTTCGATATTGGTTTTCGGGTTGTATGTAGTGGTGCGGTGAGGACTTAGTAGCACTATGCGCTCTTGCTCTTTTCTTGTCTTGCCTCCCTCGCATAGCGATAATTTTTTTGTCTGAATCAGGTGGTTATCGAGCGAAGTCGAGATAATGTCCAGGATTAAAGGATTTACAGGATTGTAATTTGATGGTTGATAGATAAGATTCATATATTTATTCTTCCATCTCACTTCATAAATATTCACTTTTCTCCATACTAATCATCAACAACTAACCAATAATCAAACAATCACATCCTGTATATCCTCAAATCCTGGTCATCCTGATATGGCTTACGCCACGCTACGCTATCAGACATTTATCTTATTCTTTGCGACTTTGCGCGAAATAAAAAACCCAATAAACTAACAACTAATCCCCCTATTCATACATAATGAATAACCCCCATCAACAACTACTCCAACAAATAGACTTAATGCTTCGCGCCCGCTATCCCCTACTATATATAGTCGGAGTCGAAGAAGAACCAATAGAACAAGTCCTCCAACAACTCACCCAAATATCCCAGACACCACGACAACTATTATTATGGGATATCGTCACCGGTTGGGATGACAACGGAACTGATAAAGGTTCAGTCATGGGTGCATTATCAAGAATTACCAAAACCCCAGAAAATACAACCACAATATTTGTATTGCGAGACATACATTTTATCCTCAAAAACCCCGAAACAGAAAAAAATGCTCCCGTAATTCGGGCTATCAAAAACCTCACCCGTCAACTCAAACGCACACGCCAAACCCTCATCCTCACCAGTCATACATTAACTATTCCTCCAGAACTACAAGAAGAAGTTACAGTTATTGATTTTCCCTTACCCAACATCCAAGAAATAGATTATTTAATTCATCAATTAATAGTCCCCGAAAAACTTAACTTAAATGGACTAGGAAAAGAACAATTAATCAAAGCCTGTCAAGGATTAAGTCGCGCCAGAATTAGAAGAGTTTTAGCCGCCGCTTTAGCAGCAAAAGGACAAGTCAACGAATCAGATATTGATAGAGTATTAGAAGAGAAAAAACAAGCAGTTAGACAAACCGGAATCTTAGAATTTTACACCGCCAATGAATCATTAAAAAACGTCGGTGGTTTAGAAAATCTCAAACAGTGGGTGCGAATGCGTCAAGATGCTTTTACCGAAGAAGCACGACGTTATGGAATACCCAACCCCAAAGGCGTTTTATTAGTAGGAATCCAAGGAACAGGAAAATCATTATCAGCCAAAACTATCGCCCATGAATGGCGTTTACCATTGTTACGTTTAGACGTGGGCAGATTATTTGGGGGCATAGTCGGAGAAAGTGAAAATCGCATTCGCCAAATGATTCAATTAGCAGAAGCAATATCACCCTGTGTATTATGGATGGATGAAATAGATAAAGCATTTGGTAATATTAATAGTGGTACAGATGGTGACTCTGGCACATCGCGCCGGGTATTTGGTACACTAATTACCTGGATGCAAGAAAAAACCAGTCCGGTGTTTATGGTGGCTACTGCTAATAATGTGCAAATATTACCAGCCGAGTTATTAAGAAAAGGGCGATTTGATGAAATATTCTTTTTAAATTTACCCACAGAAAAAGAACGCCATGATATTTTTAAAGTCCACTTGCAAAAAATCCGTCCTTCCCGATTGCGCGAATTTGATTTACAAAGACTCGCCAAAAATAGCGAAAACTTTAGCGGTGCAGAAATTCAACAAGTAATTATTGATGGAATGCACCGCGCTTTTGGTAGTTTAATCGCCGGAAATAGGCGGGATTTTCACACAGAAGATATTTTAGCGGCGGTATCGGAAACTGTTCCTTTAGCGGCTATTGCTAAGGAACAAATTACCAGTTTAAAACGCTGGGCTGCCGAAGCTGGCGCAAGAACGGCTTCTATTGATACACTGTTAATTGAGGAGTTAAAGGTTTATTCTCAGCAGCAAGGTTTGGGTCCTTTGGAGGTGGATTAAATAATAACAGAAAAACGAACCGCAGAGGCGCAGAGGACGCGGAGAAAGATTTTAGCTGTAGGGTGCGTCAGATATCAAAAATTTGTTTATTTATGTTATTTATTCTGTCTGACGCACCCTACTAATTAAAATGAACCAGGAAGACACGAAGGAAACAGGGGGAAACTGTAGGGTGCGTCAGATATCAAAAATTTGTTTATTTATGTTATTTATTCTGTCTGACGCACCCTACTAATTTAGTATAAGCCTCTCTCCTCTTAGGGGAGAGGTTTGGAGAGGGGTCAAAAATATATAAGGAGTTGATTTTTTATGTCTCATTTTACAACTATTAAGGTGCAAATTAAAAATGGTGATGTTCTCCATCAAATATTGCAGGAGTTGGGTTATCAAGTTGAGTTAAATTCTCAAGTTCGGGGTTATATGGGTGATAAAACTCATGCTGAATATGTGATTAAGCAATCTAATGGTTATGATTTAGGTTTTCGTAAAAATGGAGAAAATTATGAATTAGTGGCAGATTTTTGGGGTGCGAAAATTAATCAACAGGAATTTATTAATAATATTAGTCAAAAATACGCCCATAAAACTTTGATGGAAACAATTCAAACTGAGGGTTTTAATGTGGAGGAAGAGGAAGTTCTAGCAGATGGTACGGTGCGGGTTTTAGTTGGTAGATGGGTTTAGAGAATATTAGATTTAGTCCACGCAGGTGGACTTTGTTTGTGTAGCCGCGAATTCCATTCGCCCGGATTTATTTATTAAAAAGGAAAAATAATTATGGCTGAATATCAAAAGGTTGAATATCGCATTGGTAAAGATGGTAAAATAGTGGAACGGGTTTTAAATGTCAGCGGTTCTAGTTGTGTAGAAACAACAAAAGGGTTAGAAAAATCCTTGGGAGAAATAGAATCTCAGGAATTATTACCCGAATATTATCAAGATGATGAGTTAATTACAACTTCAGAAAATCAATCTTTACAACAACAATAAACTATATCCCCGACTTCTTTAAGAAGTCGGGGATATGAACACCAACTACATGAATAACATGATAGAACAAATTAATCATATCGGTTTTGCTGTAATTCTCGTATTCATCGTTTACATCATTCTGCGGATATTATTCCCAGCAAATAATCAAGACATCTCTATTGATAATCAACCTGTTACTTCTCCAGACACAGAACAGAAAATTAAAGATTTAGAAAGTCAATCTCAACGACTGCGAGAAGAACTAAAACAACAATCTCAACAATTACAAGATGATTTTCAACATGAAACTTTTACCCAATTACAAACTTTACTCAGCAATTATCCCACAGTCAAAAAAATGGCTTTAGCTAAACCAGACTTACCCGCTAAAAACCTGGTTTCTCTATTTGTATCATTAGATAATCTAATTACCAGTTGGGGTTATACTGTCATTGGGGAAACTTGGGAACAGGTTAATTATAATCCCCAATTACATCAAGCTGATAGTGATGATATTCAAGAAGGGGAATTAGTATATATTCGTTTTATTGGTTATAAAAATGGTGATGAAATTATCTATCCGGCTAAAGTTAGTCGTACTCTTTCAGCAGGATTTGATAATAAATAATAATTAATGTTGGGTTTCATCCTTCAACCCAACCTACTATTAATGATTAATAAATTATGACGACTATCGCCATTGATTTTGGTACAAGTAATACCGTAATTAGTATTTTAGAACCTGATACTCAACAACCTAAAAGTTTACGTTTTCCTAATTTATCCCGTGTATTTGTGGGTGTGACTTCTCAAGGTGAAAGAGTAGATTTTCCGGTTATTCCTAGTTTAATGTTTATTAAATCAGGTAATAATATTATATTAGGTGAAGGTGTTCGTAGTCAAAGATTAGGACTTTCTCAAAGTTATCCTCCTGAAAGGTTATTTAAAAAGTTTAAACGTGATTTAGCTGGAGATTATCAACCACCAGCAATCCAAATTGATGGTATAAATTATCATGCTGTCTCTATTTCTGAGTTATTTATCCAAACTATTTGGACAGAAATTAAAAAGCAGAATATCCAACCTAGTCATTTAATTTTTACTGTTCCAGTTGGTGCTTTTGAACGTTATTTAGATTGGTTTCGAGATTTAGGTCAAAAATTAAATGTTCCTCAAGTTTCCATTGTTGACGAATCTACAGCAGCAGCTTTAGGATATGCTGTAAAAAGTCCGGGTAAGTTAATTTTAGTGGTTGATTTTGGTGGAGGAACTCTTGATTTAAGTTTAGTGAAAACTGTGACAACTTCTGATGAAAATAATAGTTTACGTGCTGAGGTTTTAGCTAAATCAGAAGCTTATGTAGGTGGTGAAGATATTGATGTTTGGATAGTTGATGATTATTTACGTTCTCAAAAATTAACACCAGAACAATTCGGAAAAATTAGTTATCAGAATTTATTAGAAATTGCTGAACGTTTAAAAATTCAATTATCAAAAAATCAATCTGTGGCTGAAAGTTGGTTTGATGATGAATCATTTATGTCTTATGAATTAAAAATCAATCGTGAAAAATTAGAAGAAATTTTAGAATATCGTCAATTTTTACAACAGTTACGAGATGCTTTAGATGAAGTTTTAACTTTTGCATTGCAAAAAGGTATTTCTAAAAATGATATTGAACAAGTTTTATTAGTGGGAGGAAGTTGTTTAATTCCCGCAGTTCAACAATTAATAATTTCTTATTTTGGTAAAACTAAAGTTAGATTAAATAAACCTTTTGACGCAGTTTGTCATGGTGCATTAGCAATTACACAGATTACCGAAATAGATGATTTTTTGCGTCATAGTTATGCAATTAGATTATGGGAAAGTTATAGCAAAAGTTATGTTTATCATCGGCTATTTACCAAAGGTGAAAAATATCCTTGTCAACGTCAAGAATGGTTAAATCTGCAAGTTGCAAATAATGGACAAAGGGAGATTCGTTTAGACATTGGTGAATTAGGTGATATGACACAAACGGAAATTGCGTTTGATGCTTTGGGAAGAATGACTTCCAGCACTCTTCAACATCAAGAAAGTTACCGTTCCCTAGATAATCAAAATCAACAGGTTTGTGTGGCAAAAATTAACCCACCAGGTGAAGCAGGAATTGATAGAATATCTGTGTTATTTGAGGTAGATTCTCGACGGACTTTATTAGCAACTGTGAAAGATTTATTGACGGGAGAGATGTTAGTTAATAGAGGTGAAATTTATAAGTTAAATTGAAATAATAACCATAAAAAACGAACCAAAAAATCAACTATATTCGCCAATCAAACAACCTCTTATAATCAATCCTCGGTTTTTACCTTCCTTCCAGTAAATATTATTAATCCTGACTCCTTACCGAAATTCTAAAATATGTTGGGCTGTTATTTCTGCTTGTTCCAAGTGGGGAATATGTCCAGAATCTCTAATCCAGATTAACCAACTTTGGGGAATTGCTTTTTTAAACTTTGCAGCATCCCCAGTTCCTAGAATTCTGTCATTATCACCCCATAAAATCAGCGTTGACTGTGCAATTGCTCCCAGTTGCTGAAATTTAAAAGCACCATAACCACCACTTTTAGTAAAAGCAATCAATGCTTGTTTCCAATTAGGCATTTTTAGGTGTAAATCCCCACAACATAAAGCGTCCCTGGAAATGAGAGCAGGATTTTTATAAGCATTGCGACAAATGCGATCGCGTACTTTAGGATTGCGTAAAAACTCAGCTGCTAAAGAATATAACGGAGCAACCATTAATTTACTCAAAGATGAACCACCCTTTAACCCAGCACTATCAATTAATACTAGTTTCTGCACTACTTCCGGGTAAGTCAAGGTAAAATCAATAGCCGCAGCGCCTCCCATAGAAGCACCCACCAAAATCACAGGTTGGTTAATCAGGGTTTTCCAGAAATAATATAGATGAGTTTTAATAGCTACCGGACTATAAGCAATATCCGAGAGTCTATCTGTAAAACCAAAACCCAGTAAATCTACTGCCCAAGTTTCATTATTTTCAGCCAGCAGCGGTAAAAGCCGCCGAAACTCTAAAATCGAACTATCAAAACCATGAACTAACAGAATGGGTGTACCACCACTACCTTGATGTAAGTAAGTAGTGTTAATTGATTCAGGACTTAAAGGAGTAGAAATAGCTTGACTTTGGATACTTTGAGCCAAGGCGATAGACGTGGGTTCTGTCAGCTGCTCAACCGCAGCGGGTAAAAAACTTGGAAACATAAACATCAGTTTACATCATCTTCACTGCTGACTACTGACAAAAAGAAAATTTTCCCAAATGGAAAAATGGGTACAAAAGCCTCGTACAATAAATATCACTTATCCCGGATTTCAGGAGAGTTAAGCCATGCCAATGGCGGTTGGCGTAATTGAAACTTTAGGTTTTCCCTGTGTACTAGCAGCAGCAGATGCGATGGTTAAATCGGCCTCTGTCACAATCGTATATTATGGCATTGCTGAAAGCGGACGCTTGTTAGTTGCTGTTCGGGGTCATGTTTCGGAAGTGCAAAGAGCAGTTGAAGCGGGAATCTATTCTGGAGAGGAAGTGTATGGTGGTCAAGTTATCACTCATTATATAGTTCCTAATCCCCCGGAAAATGTGGAAACGATTCTCCCCATCCACTTCACCTCCAAATCTGAGCCTTTCCGTATTTTCTAGGCAAGTTTGCTATCAAAGTTAGCAGCACAGCTTTGTCAAATTAACTTGTAGCAGATAATTTTATTCATAAAGGAGATTGATAATGTCACTACAGGCAGTTGGATCATTAGAAACAAAGGGTTTTCCCGCAGTCTTAGCAGCAGCAGACGCGATGGTAAAAGCTGGACGAGTTACCCTGGTAGGTTACATCAGAGTTGGTAGCGCCCGGTTTACAGTTAATATTCGTGGTGATGTTTCTGAAGTCAAGGCGGCTATGGCTGCTGGGGTGGACGCAGTAGAAAACGTTTACGGTGGTACTTTAGAATCTTGGGTGATTATTCCCCGTCCCCATGAAAACGTTGAAGCTGTTCTTCCCATCGCTTACACAGAAGAAGTCCAGCAATATCGTGACTCCGTAGAAAATCCCATCATCAGATCAGGCAACAGCAGATAAATTTAGCTCTGAAGAAACACAGGTGATTGAGTCAGTTATCAGTTATCAGTTATCACAGTTTACTGTTCACTGTTTACTGCCTCCTGCCTTCTGCCTTCTGACACTAATTTGATAATTGCCAAAGCCAGAAAGAATTACTTAAAATCCGTGATCACAGTCACAGTAGTCATACAGCCAATTTATAGTAATATTCTGAATGTTGAATTATTTAGGAGTCCTTTGCTTTCACTACAGTAGATCCTACTGTTTGTAGAGACATTAACATTAATCTTTTGAATTCAAAAATATTGCTAATCTAAAACAGGACTTACGCAACTGGCACATTGGTAGGGTGCGTCAGACTGCATAAATCCG
>NZ_JAYGHA010000007.1:171701-185440 GCF_034931405.1 Anabaena sp. UHCC 0451
CAAATCAACAGATTGTTGATATCTGACGCACCCTAAAACAGATTTTTGGTGTGACACGCAGCTTTAGTCCTATAAAAGATTAGTTTTCACGTTTGCTCATGGGAAATGATTGTAATTTTCTGTATATGAATATCATCGTTACTTTTATGAATGGCGTGTAAATTGCCAAGCTACTTGACTTTTCTGATTGTCTAATAGATATCAAGACTTGTAAAGAAGTTTAATCAAAAATAACTACAGAAAGTTGAAACCTACACAGGTAAATATCCGTCAAAAATAGTGATTAATCATTTTTACCTTGGGAAGATTAGAAAAACAAAATACCTAAACTAAAAATTTCAGGATTATTTTTAGGGCAGTAAAACTCAATAAAAAATCAATACAGAAATTTTTTAATAGGTAGTTTGAGTATTTTGAGAACAGGGGCAGCTACTAACTAGTTAATAATTTAAGTGGGTATGGGGGTTGTGATGCAAACTTTAAATCAGAGTTTCGAGGAGCGCAATCTCACTATGGAAACAAATGCGGCAAACCTAGAGCAATATTGGCAAAAGAAACTCGCTGCTGATTGTCCAGAACAAAGTGAGGCTACTAGAAATAGTATTATTCTTTGGCTGTTGGGGGTGGACTTACAACGATTTGAACTACTCACCCCTAAAGATTTGGGAATTGCTAAACAAGCAATGGAATATCGCTGGCGGATTTTACAGCAACGATATTTAGGAATAGGACGAGAACGTGCTTATCGCCACCTGATCAATCGCTTGGGAAGTGTGATGACACTCAGAAATAAAATTCAGACTTGGGTTTCTTTAAGTCGCGATCGCCAGCGCAGTGTCATTGATGTATTACAAGAAGTCCTCCAAGAACTACTGCAAAGTGACTCCTATATGCAGCAGCAGATGTCTACTATTGCAGAATTGACCACTGATAAAAGATTACGGGACACCTTGCTATTTGCCAGCCTAGAAGAGTATTGTTTGCGTCCAGTACGCAATCAACCTCTATTAGTATATCGCTTCGTCAACTACTTGCGACGCATTCAACGGGGTGGGCTAACACAAGTCCCAGCCAGTGATTTAATTAGACTGGTTTCCGATGAAGTTTTAGCAGAAGATACTGACAATCCACTCAATCTAGTAGATAGTCAGGCGATCGCTCAATATCAAGAAGCCCAAAAATTAGAAGAGCAACAATCACTACGTCAATCTGTACATCAAGAATTTGAACAATACTTACTGCAAAATTTAGGACAACAGGCAGCAGACTGGCTGCAATTATATCTACAAGGCAAAACTCAAGAAGAAATTGCCAAAAAACTCAATAAGCCCATTAAGGAAGTATACCGACTGCGCGAAAAAATTAGCTACCATGCTATCCGTGTTTTTGCTATCAAAGGTCAACCCGAACTTGTAGACAGCTGGCTCTCAATTTCCTTGCAAGAACATAACTTTGGTTTAAAAGAAAACCAATGGCAACAACTTGAGGAAAAAGTAACTCCTCTAGGTAGGCAGATTCTCAACTTCAGGAGAGCAGGCCAATCCATAGAAGCGATCGCCCAAAATTTACAACTCAAAACTCATCAAGTGCTAGGTGAATGGACTAAAGTCTATCTTGCTGCCCAAACCTTAAGAACTCAAGATTAATAGCGAAAAACTCTGTTTTTAACCACAATACATAATTGTTATGTTGTAATTAAAGTATAGATATCTAGTCCGGTTAATTACTTAGCTTAACTTTGACCTGGTTTTTAATTGCTAGTTGCTGCTTATCTATCAACAATTAGTAATTAGCAGCCATCAAAGATATGATCAGTGTTAGCACGGTTATGATATTACTGCGGTTAAGAAGTTTTCTGAGTAAATTAAGCTACTAACGATAGCTTAAGTATTACCTCTGAAAAACTTAAAAATAACAAACAAAGTTTGACGCTGTTGAATTAATTCCTTGTGAATATTTCATGCAAATCGAGGTTTTTAGTGATCTTTTCCCCTTGTTGAGTACAGCCAACCCCCAATCTTTGGAATGGTTACTCAACGTTGCAGTTGAACACGAATACCCCTCTGGACGAGCAGTTTTGATGGAAGATGCCTGGGGTAACGCAGTCTACTTTTTGGTTTCTGGTTGGGTGAAAGTCCGGCGTACTAATGGTGAAGATTCTGTAGCAATAGCAATTTTAGGTCCGGGTGATTTCTTTGGAGAAATGGCAGTTTTAGATGAATCTCCGCGCTCAACGGATGTTATTTCCCTTTCAACAGTTAAATTGCTGACTGTTTCCAGAGAACGTTTTATCCAAATCTTGTTTAAAGACTCGCAGTTACATCACCGGATGCTGCAACTAATGGTGCGCAGAGTTCGCCAAATCAATATGCGCTTGCAAATGCGGTCTTCACCACCAGCAGTTAAACTGGCTCATACTTTAGTGAGCTTAAGTCTTAATTACGGTCAGAATTCACCCCAAGGTAAGGAAATTTTTTACATCCCTTTCAAAGATTTGGCGGAGGTGACAGAAATCAGTATTGAAGAAACTACCAAAATTATGGAAAAACTCAATGAAAAAGGATGGATCAAAATTGATCATGTTAAAAACTCCATTTATCTGATTAACATGACACAGTTAGAGAATTTAGCTAATAAATTCTAATTTTTACGTAAGTATTCAGCTATAGCAATCGCTCATATCCAGATCCCCGACTTCTTTGATTTATTGTGTTCACAAATGATAAATTGATCTGTTGAAGTCGGGGATCTTATTTAGGCTGGGGAGTATGTCAATGAATTTGTACCTAGTGCTGAGAAACCAGAGGTTAAGCGAATATTGACTATTGACTATTATCTATGAACTGTTGACTATAGACTTATAACTCTAGACTCGGCACAGAAGATGACTGAATCAATAGCAATTCGTCTCAACACTAAGGTTCAGAAAATTGAGCCGCTTATTCATTATTGGGTAGCAATGCCTCAACCGGAAACCCATCTGTTTGAAGTAACTTTACACCTTGTAAACTACCCATTATCACTTCTTGATTTGAAAATGCCAGTATGGACACCAGGCTCTTACTTGGTGCGAGAATATGCTAGAAATTTACAAGATTTTGCTGCCTTTGCTGAATCTAAACCTTTAACTTGGCGGAAAATCAGTAAAAATCACTGGCAGGTAGAAAAAGGAAATGTTTCTGAAGTCATCCTCCGCTACCGTGTTTTTGCCAATGAGCTATCAGTACGCACAAATCATTTGGATGCAACTCACGCTTATTTCAATGGCGCAGCACTATTTTTAAGAATTCCTGGTTATGAAGAAAACCCAATTAATATTACTATCGTGCCACCAAGCTCAAAATGGCAGATAACAACAGATTTACCAGCAGTTAAAGAGGAAGCTAATACTTTCTTAGCTGCTGATTTTGATACTCTTGTGGATAGTCCTTTTGAAATTGGGAACCATCAATTATTTAAGTTTGAAGTATTGGGAAAAGCTCATGAATTAGCAATCTGGGGACAGGGAAATTGTCAACCCCAAAAAATACTGGATGACTTGCAGAAAATTATTAAATTTGAAGCCCAAATGTTTGGAGGTTTGCCTTATCAAAAATATGTGTTTATCCTTCATTTATTTAATCAAGCTTATGGTGGATTAGAACATAAAAATTCTTGTTCATTAATTTATCATCGCTTTGGATTTCGCCTTCAAGATAAATATGAACGCTTTATCCAATTAGTCGCACACGAATTTTTTCACCTATGGAATGTCAAGCGAATTCGCCCCAAAGGTTTAGATGTGTTTGATTACGATCAAGAAAATTATACGCCATCTCTTTGGTTTTGTGAGGGAACAACAAGTTACTATGATTTAGTGATTCCTTTCCGAGCCGGAATTTATGATCTTAAATCTTATTTTCAGCACTTAAATCAGGAAATTACTAAATATCTGAAAACACCAGGACGCAAGGTACAACCTCTTTCAGAATCTAGTTTTGATGCTTGGATTAAGCTATATCGTCCAGATGCTAATAGTGGTAATTCCCAAATTTCTTACTATTTAAAAGGGGAAATGGTATCACTATTGTTAGATTTGTTAATTCGTTCTCTTCATCATAATCAGCGTTCTCTTAATGATGTGATGCTGAAAATGTGGCAACAATTTGGTAAAACAGAAATTGGTTATACTCCAGAACAGTTACAGGAGGTGATTGAATCTCTAGCAGGAATAGATTTATCTGATTTCTTTAACCGCTACATTCATGGACTGGATGATTTACCATTTAATGATTATTTAGAACCTTTTGGGTTACAATTGTTAGAAGAATGTGAGCAAGAACCCTATTTAGGAGTGATGATAAATACTGAAAATGGACGCGAAATAATTAAATTTGTAGAGATAGATTCCCCGGCAAAAATAGCAGGAATTGATGCAGGTGATGAGTTATTGGCAATTAATGAAATTAAGCTAGAAAAAGGTCAGTTAAGTGACCGTTTGCAAGATTATCAACCTAACGATACTATCAAAATTACTGTTTTCCACCAAGACGAACTGCGACACTATTCCGTTACCCTAGCAAAACAAAATCCGACTAAGTATCAACTCAAATCTGTTGAAAATCCTTCTCCTACTCAGCAAGATAATTTTGTGGGTTGGTTGGGTGTACCGTTAACAACTATGCAGTAAAAAAATAGCGGATAAAGTTCTGAATGTGGGTTACTAACTCCTGAATTATTGATTGTTAGAATTTACCCCTGACTAAACTATTGCTTAGAAGGGGTAAATACAACCAGAAACAATAACTTTTTGGTTATTTAGTCTGACTTTTTAAAACACCTGGTTCGTGCTGAATTGGTAAAACATCTAAAATATCAGTTTGGGAACAATATTTTAAATCTTCTAAACATTCCAAGCGTAATAATCGCTTACCATGACTAGCTTGGTGCAGTAATCCCAATAAGTCATTTTGCCATTGTGAATAAAGAGCGATCGCACTAATCATTTCATCATTACCAGTTATTTCCTCTAGGGATAAGTTAGACTGTTGTAAAATACTGTGAGCGATCGCACCAGCACAAACAGTATCCTCTAGGGAATAACTTCCTTCCCAACCAGAACCAACAATCCAGATAGTTTCCGGCAGCTTTTCTAGAAGAAATTTCACCACTGCACCCCGATTAATTAAAGCTGCTGCAAGAACAATGGGGGCATTTTGTATCCGTTGTAAAGCACGAGTACCATTAGTAGTGCTGATGAACAAACGCCGTCCCTCTACCAATTCTGCTGTGCAATCCAAGGGTGAATTACCCAACTCAAAGCCAGCCACCTTTGCACCGCCTCGTTCTCCAGCACGTAATCGTTTTTCTGCTGGCCATTTTTCGCTAACTTCTACTAGTTTGTCTAAATCGCTGAAGACTTGCACTGCTTCGCCTCCAGCCGCTAACACTGTCGCCATTGTACTAGTAGCCCGCAGGACATCGACAGCGATCGCGCATTCTGGCGCTTCATCAGTTGGAGTTAATTCTGGAGTATGATATACAAATATCTTCACGCGCTGGATATACCTGCTTTATAAATACTGCGGTTATATTTTACTCGCTTGATGTCACCAACTGTTGATACTAAACTTTATCTTTTTATCAATACATAAATACTAAAAAATCATATAAAGCTTATTTATCAAGCTTTTAGGCTTGGTATTACATTTTCTAATCTTCAAGATAGAAAAAAGTAGAGATTGTCTGATAGCTAACGCCAAGCGCCAGCCATATCCTGATTTCCAGGATTAAGGTTAATTACTTCTGTGTATGAGCTTTTAACCATTGTTCCAGGTCGGTAATGTCCACAAAATCGAATAATGCTTCTCCCAGGTCTTCTAGTTGTTCTATGGTCAGTTTGTTGATATTTTCGATGTAATTATCGCTCAATTTCCCAAATCGCTTGGATAACAGACGCATAAGTAAAATCATCTCTCCATCTTGTCTACCTTCTTGTCTACCTTCTTGCTTTGCTTCTTGATATACCCTTGTTTGCTTGATATCACTCACTAAAAACATCGCTTCAATCTCCTGACGGCTTAATTGCGAAAACTTGGACAACAAAACAGTCTCTAATAACTCTATAATACCTTGTCTTTCTGTGTCGTTACTAATCTCTATTTTTGTTCTTTGCATTAAGTTTTGAACTAATTCTGGTGCTTGGGTTTCTTTACACTATCTGGCATGAAAATCCCATCAAATCGAAAGGCTTTTTCCTTGACTTCTACAGATGTAAAATTATAGCCTTCTGCATTTTCTGTGGGTTGACCTAGTAGTTCAAATAATAGAGTGTGGAAGGTGAGGAAGATTTGGTAGAATATTGTATCTGTGTGCATATTTTTATTAAGTGTCAAATTCGGATATAGTCACCTACATCACTGGGTTTGAGTTTGGACTCTCTGATGTACGCTTGATAAAATCCCTTTTACCAATTCTGACTGTAGAGAGTGCTGGCGAGCAAGACCCGAACACAACACGAAAACCAAGATCATTATTATGATCGCGCGCTTTGTTCCTGTTACGATTCGCCGAACGGCAATCGAAAGTCTGTCATGTTACATCCTCAACACCTGCTTTGGCAATTTTCGCACATATTGTCATATTGTCTGATAGCGTAGCGTGGCGCAAGCCATATCAGGATGAATCAGGATTTAAGGATGAACAGGATTTATACTGCAAACGGTTTTGCTTTATCTCCCTTTAGTGACCTAATTCAAACTTACAGCGATTTTAATCTCCCTACACCTGGAGCGCCTTTGGTTGAGAAAAATGTGAAAATATAAAAGCAGATTCCCCCACAATTATCAACATGGCTCCTTTACCAGATTACCGTCCTAAACAATTATCCGTAGGTCCTCTAGAAGCAGAAATACTGAGCATCGTTTGGGAACTCGGTTCAGCAACAGTCAAAGATGTACACGATCGCATTCTGACAGATCCTAACCGCGAATTGGCTTATACTTCCGTTACCACCGTTTTGCGTCGTCTCACCGAAAAAGGCTGGTTAGCTTGCGATAAACAGGGAAAAGCCTTTTATTGGCGGCCATTGCTGACTAAGCAGCAAGCAGAAGTAATTAAAGCCCATGATCAATTACAGCGATTTTTAGCAGTGGGAAATCCTGATGTAATTGCTGCCTTTGCTGATAGTTTAGATCAAGCTGCTAGTGATCAAATAGAAGCGATCGCTAAACGTATTCAAGCCGCACGTCAAGCCAGGAGAGAAAAATAAGATTATGCATCTACTCATGATTCTCACTGCTGTCACCATTGCTTGCTGCTTAAGATATTTCGCCAACATACCCCAAGGTAACTGGCATTTACGCTGGCAAAAAACACTCTTTTTATTCCTCTTTCCCCCCTTACTCATATTCATGACAGCAACCTCTGTAGTCTGCATGGGTAAACAAGGGACAATGGGGGGAATGTATACTGGTTCTTTCAGCTATCTGCTGGCATTAATTTTTATCGGCTTTTTCAATATTTTAGGACTGAAACTGGCTTTCCAAGGTTGGAAATCTGTCAAATCGGCCCGTGAATGTCCACAAATAAATCTCGCTGGTAAACAAGTCCGACTCCTAGAAACAGGGGCGTTATTTGCCGGTCAAATGGGTTTTTGGCAACCTGAATTAGTAGTCAGTCAAGGATTACTAGAAACTCTCTCACCAGTCCACCTAGAAAGCGTCTTAGCACATGAGCAAGGACATTATCAGTATAGGGATACGTTTTGGTTTTTTTGGCTAGGTTGGGTCCGTTCCTGCACCGCTTGGCTGCCCAATACAGAAGCTCTATGGCAAGAATTGTTAATGTTGCGGGAATTACGGGCTGATAGTTACGCTGCATCCCAAGTAGATCCCTTGGTATTAGCAGAATCATTGCTGTTAGTCGTGACTAACAACCCAGTCGGAGAAGAGATTTGCTGTGCTGCTTTGGGTGCTGGCGATCGCTTGGAACAGAGAATAGAAGCTTTATTAACACCACCAGAACCAACTTCAGAAGCTCAATTACAGTCCTGGCATATTTTTCTATTTGCTTTCCTACCCTTGCTCACAGTAATTTTTCATACTTGAAATACTTCCGCTCTATTCTGTAATAGGCATAATGGAGATGACTAAGCACTTTTCAGCCTATTCATCTTCATCCCCTGGAGGCCGTTCACTTAGGCTTTGTTGCGCGTGCCACTCCAAAATAATGCGCTCCAACATTTCCGCTTGTGTACAGTTATTAACAGCCGCATAAAGCTTTATCAACTGTCTGACTTCAGGACTAACGTGGCTGATCACAAGTTGGTTGTCTTTTTTCATGTTTATCTGACTCCTATCACGTCAGAATTGTAAATAGTTCGTTATACTTATTAACATAACTTCGTAAAACATAAAATTCAAGTGCTACACCCTTCAATAAGGTTAGGACTTACGCAAGTGTCACACTAAAAATCTGTTGTAGGGTGCGTCAGATATCAAAAATCTGTTTATTTGCAGGATTTATGCAATCTGACGCACCCTCCCAATGTGCCAGTTGCGTAAGTCGTGAAGGTAATTCCCTCAAACTCAATGGGTGTATGAATAATTCAAAATTACATAGCCAGTATTAATCCTTTATTTTGCCCCAATTGGGCATAGGAGCAAGCAATGAATCAGCCTATAAAATTATCTTTAGAACAAGAATTTGGCCTCAGAATCTTTGCTGACCAAGTACAGCAAATGTCCCGTGAACAAGCTCAGATATTTTTACTCAATCTGTATGAGCATATGATGATTCAAGAAACGACTTACCAAGAATTGCTAAAGCATGAATGGAAACTAGATTCAGGAAGCATCTCTGGTTAATCAGGACAGCAAAAGGTCTCTAATTTGAGCATCCCTGAATCAGATATAACTCTTGTGATGATGACATTTTTCCCAAATAATGCACATTAGATGTGAAAAAAATGACTTGAATTTTCACACATTCATGAATGAGGGAAAGGGTGGGACTAACTATTAATTAATCCTCCCCAATCTCAAGCATTAATTGCTTCGTATTCCTATTTTTTTACTGGTGCTTCAGTAGCTGATTTACCAACCAGTTTTTCAGTATTTTCATCACTTTCAAGAATACCAAACTCAATCAACAACTCTTCTAGTTCTTCCATTTCAATAGGTGTAGGAATAGTCAGATTTTTGTTGTTGATAATCTTTTTAGCCAATGTCCGATATTCATTACCCTGATCGCTATCAGGTGCATACTCGTTAACAGTCATCCGACGCAATTCTGCGTGCTGAACGATATTGTCACGAGGTACAAAGTGAATCATGTGGGTGTTCAAGCGTTTTGCCAGGGTTTCGATTAATTCAACTTCCCGGTCAACATTACGGCTGTTACAAATCAAGCCACCTAAACGCACACCACCAGTGTGAGCATATTTTAAAACACCACGAGCAATGTTGTTAGCAGCATACATCGCCATCATTTCACCAGATGTCACGATGTAGATTTCTTGAGCTTTTCCTTCCCGAATGGGCATGGCGAAACCACCGCAAACAACGTCACCTAATACGTCATAGGATACGAAGTCTAAATCCTGGTAAGCACCGTTTTCTTCTAGGAAGTTAATAGCAGTGATAATACCACGACCAGCACAACCTACACCGGGTTCTGGACCGCCAGATTCTACGCACTTAACACCACGGAAACCGGTTAACAATACTTCGCTGAGTTCTAAGTCTTCAACAGCACCTCTTTCAGCAGCCAAGGAAAGAACGGTGGTTTGAGCCTTAGAGTGAAGCATCAACCGGGTAGAGTCCGCTTTAGGGTCGCAACCTACAATCATGATGCGTTGACCCATTTCTGCCATAGCAGCAAGGGTATTTTGAGAAGTAGTAGATTTACCAATACCACCTTTACCGTAGAAAGCAATTTGTCTAATATTTCCGTCAGTAGCCATGATGAGTTTATTCCTACAATTGTTTTGTTGATGTAACTGAAATTTGGTTTGAGATGTTGTTAGCTGAGAAAGCAGAATTTGTATAGCGACTTCAGGCATACTTAAGGCATGATCAAAGGCACATTCAGATTGTTTTAGGCAACCAAGATAGGGATACTGGAAATTGATTGAGAAGAAATCCACATCTCCTAAATTGAGAACTATTTAACAGCTAAAATTCCGCATTATCTGTTATTGTTACGGCATCCTGGGAGGATGTTTAATCTTGGAGAGTGGTTACAATAGGGATTCACCTTTGTGCAGATTTTCCCCCTGAACCACCCAATCAACCAACATTGCATTTCACTCTCAATGATTGCAACAATTTCTACGATTTTGCTGAGGTTATGGCTGCCAAAAATTTCTCATTTCCAGTCTCATAAATGATTCTCCTAAGTTCTGGAAAATTGCTGTATTGATGTTGCTTTTAGCTATTTTTTCAGAATTAATAAATCTCACCGTGATTGATACATGAAGAAAAATCCCTTTGAAATCATAGTTCACGGTTAAAAATACTTTTTCTTACTTATGCTCAGTCGCTAACATTTCTGATGACTATATATGTACCAGACAGCCTCTAAGAGTCTTTCTTCCCAAACTCCAAGGTTAATATCATCTGATAGATAATGTTATCTAGTTAACCAATTCTTATTGGCACATACTCCAAGGAATTCTGATTGACTTCAAGTTGTTACGAGGGTAACTCTTCTAATTCATCTGGTTTTATCTTGACATGAAGAAAAGATAAATATTTTGAAGTGGATTTACCAGAACAAAAGAACTTAGTTGAGCTTGCCTCATTTTTTGCTTGAAGTCTTTTGAACTTTTATCTTTCTGATTCCTATCCTCACAATAACATAGATATCAATAATTTGTTTGGCTATTTATCAATTATTTTTTTACTAAATAGAATTATTATCTCCAATACCTTAAATAGTCATACTTTAAGGTTGATCATCTGCCAATTCAATAAACAATTGAACAAATGCTATTTGTGAATTCAGTTACTTTTATCATGGAGTTTAATTTAAAATAATTGAGATTAGTACCATTTTTTGATGAGGATATAGGACTCATATTTGAATTTTGAAAAAATCTAAGCATTTGTAGGGTGCTTCAGACTGCATAAATTCTATCAATAAACAGATTTGTTATATCTGACGCACCCTACGTATCGTTTCATCAATCAAATATTATCCCTATATGCTTTATTCGTAGTGGATTTAGAGGATGTTTTAAAAGTCCCTGGGTATTTATTATGATGTCATATTTGTTTGCATACAAAGTCAAAAGCATGAAGTTTTGCCCTTCATGCTTTACAACTGTTATTTACTTAAACTCCCCAGGCCGGATTCGAACCAGCGACCAATCGATTAACAGTCGATCGCTCTACCACTGAGCTACTGAGGAACGCTCGCAACGATTACTATATTAGACCGAAAACCAAATCATGTCAACTACTTTGGGAAAATTTTTTTGATTTAGTTTTTTAGGTTGTTTCTAAGCCGCTGAAATAAATAGAAATATATAATTTTTTGCAGCACAAAGTTGCTCCAGAAGAGCAATCCAGACATTTTGAGATCATTTGATCTACAATCCCATCCGCAATTGCGCTAACTTCTGCCTAGCCTTAGCATCAATAGCATTAGCTAAAAATCTACTTTTGGATTGTTTGCGTGGTTGATATCTGTGACGCATTCGGCACACAGTTGTTTCTACTTCTCCGCATAATTGATGCGCTGACAACCATTCAGCACCATACCCCTGAACCATTAACTGCTGCGCTCGGTCTGATGTGGCAACAATTACGCGAGAAATTAAACATTGTGCGACTTGGTGACGCATAGACGCACAGGATTTTTCAATATAGGTATCTGCGGTCTGACCAAAATCGGTGTAATGAACAGTTAGAAAGTCTGTAATATTTTCTCTATTGCTGGGGGTGTTTTGATATTGGGCATCAAAAACTATTTGAGTTTCATAACCTTGAAATGCGCTGTAGTTTGTTATTGCTTCTATTAGTTCCCCCCGTGCTGCCTCTAATCCAGCATGATCACGGGTTTTCTTTAAGCAAGTCCAAGCGCCTATAATGTTGTAGCCGTCCACTAATAAAATGGACGGGATGATAGAACGGGGCATGGTTTTTAATCACAATTATCTAGAGTTAACAAAAATCATTCATAAGACTTATAGTAATTGAAGCAACACTTGTAACACTATGCTACAGAGAATAAAAAATGTCCTCAAGGGTAGAAATAAACCCTAAGACAGAAGGCAGAAATTTCAAAAATCCCCAAGAATAAAGCTTTTTGCAGGTCTTTTTTATAGAATTAAAAAACCAGATACCTAAACAACAAACTGTTTTCTGGTATCTGGTTATTAATTATTGATGATTAGGTTGGGCTGTTAACCTCAAAACATCTAATAGCGCAGCGTAGCGTTAGCTATACTCCTGGTTACTTCAGGAAATTTCACTGTGTGTTGTCATCAATCGCTGCTTAAGACGTTCAGCTTCACCAGCGGCAACTAAAGAACCTCTTTCTAATAAAAAAGCGCCATCACAATAGTTTAACTCATCTAAACGGTGTGTCACCCATAAAGCCGTCATACCGCGACTTTTGACCAGATGACGAACACTAGCTACCAAATCTAGTTGACTATCTGGATCTAATAAAGCAGTAGGTTCATCTAATAATAAAACTTCGCAGTGACGAGCGATCGCCCCAGCAATTGCCACCCGTTGTTTTTGTCCACCAGAAAGCGCATAAATAGGACGACGTTGTAAAGACAGCAAATTTACCGCCCCTAAAGCCTCCTCCACCCTCGCTTTCACCATCGCGGTCGGCAATTTTTCTGCCACCAATCCAAAAGCCACATCAGCACCAACAGTAGGCATAACCAGTTGATGATCAGGATTTTGAAAGACAAAACCAACAGGGGGAGAAATACCAATTTCCCCAGACTGAGGATTTAACAACCCTGCTATTAATCTCAAAAGAGTTGACTTCCCGCTGCCATTAGTACCCAAAAGCATCCAAAATTCGCCTTTAGGAACTTTGAGAGAGCAAGATTTGATTACTTGCTCCCCGTTCGGCCATAAGAAGTTTAAATCATTAACTTCGATGCCTACTGCCGTCATCTGTTGTATACCTTGGTTACTCAGTTGCTAAGGCGAAAAATCCGGGTGGTCTAGTGCCACCAATGGCTGTACCATCTTTTTGTACAATTTGTACTCCCGAAATTTCACTAGCACGGACAGCAATTTTTTTCTCTGTTTTGCCTTCGCACTTGAGTTCCACAATATCAGGGTTCCCAGAGCGCATCGCTGCCAGAATCAGCTGATAAACAGCTTCAGCATCTTCAGTTGACTTACGTTGTACTGATATCGGGAAAGCAGTATTTTTGATGCTTAAGTCGATGGTAAACATTTAGAATTAATCACATTTCACTGACTGTAGGACTAATTCTAGCGTTACCTGGTTGATTCGGTGTGAATTGTCAAAGGGAAAGATGAATTATGAGATTTTGTTTTATATCGTTGTTTCTTTGCTGTGGAAGGATTACAGGGATCTCATCCCTGAAAATCTTTCTCACCCCCCTGGAAAAATTAGAGAATTACACCTATTATGATTAGAGAGCGTAAAAAATTGTAAACTGGATTAACAACCCGGTTAAATTTCTGCTTATAGACGGTTATGTCATGGCCATCTATAAACAAATAAAACCTGTACTTATAAACATCTGGAGATTTTTCTAA
>NZ_JAYGHA010000008.1:0-102079 GCF_034931405.1 Anabaena sp. UHCC 0451
ACGAACAGTTCATATTCCCAGAGGAGGTACTACCACGTGGTAACGCTCTCTAATAGATCAGTTATAGGCGGTGGACGTGACCAAGAATCAAGCGGTTTTGCTTGGTGGTCTGGTAACGCACGTTTGATTAACCTTTCCGGTAAACTACTTGGCGCTCACGTAGCCCATGCTGGTTTAATCGTGTTTTGGGCTGGAGCAATGACTTTATTTGAAGTTGCTCACTTCATCCCAGAAAAGCCCATGTACGAACAGGGCTTAATTCTTCTCCCTCACATTGCCACATTAGGTTGGGGCGTTGGTGTCGGTGGTGAAGTGATTGATACATTCCCCTACTTTGTAGCTGGTGTACTGCATCTAATTTCTTCCGCTGTTCTGGGTTTTGGCGGTATCTATCATGCCGTTCGTGGACCAGAAACCTTAGAAGAGTATTCATCTTTCTTTGGTTACGACTGGAAAGACAAGAACAAGATGACCAACATCATCGGCTTCCACCTAATCATCCTGGGATGTGGTGCGCTGCTGTTGGTATTGAAAGCTATGTTCTTCGGTGGTGTCTATGACACCTGGGCTCCCGGTGGTGGTGATGTGCGTGTAATTACTAACCCCACCTTAAACCCTGCTGTTATCTTCGGATATTTAATCAAGTCTCCTTTTGGTGGCGAAGGTTGGATTGTCAGCGTTGATAACATGGAAGATGTGATTGGTGGTCACATCTGGATTGCCTTAATTTGTATATCTGGTGGTATTTGGCACATCTTTACCAAACCTTTTGCATGGGCGCGTCGCGCTTTCATCTGGTCTGGTGAAGCTTACCTATCCTACAGCTTGGGCGCTTTGTCCCTGATGGGCTTCATTGCTTCTTGCATGGTTTGGTATAACAACACTGTTTACCCCAGCGAATTCTTTGGTCCTACTGGTCCTGAAGCTTCTCAAGCACAAGCTTTAACATTCTTGATTCGTGACCAACGCTTAGGTGCTAACGTCGGTTCTGCTCAAGGACCGACAGGTCTAGGTAAATACTTGATGCGCTCTCCTACAGGTGAAATCATCTTCGGTGGAGAAACCATGCGCTTCTGGGATTTCCGTGGTCCTTGGTTAGAGCCTCTCCGTGGTCCTAACGGTCTTGACTTAGAAAAAATCAAGAATGATATTCAACCTTGGCAAGCTCGTCGCGCGGCTGAATACATGACTCACGCTCCTCTGGGTTCTTTGAACTCTGTAGGTGGTGTGGCTACCGAAATCAACTCTTTCAACTATGTATCTCCTCGTGCATGGTTGGCTACCTCTCACTTCGTGCTAGGTTTCTTCTTCCTCATTGGTCACTTGTGGCACGCAGGACGCGCTCGTGCGGCTGCTGGTGGTTTTGAAAGAGGTATTAACCGTGAGAATGAACCAGTTATGTCTATGGGCGACCTTGACTAGGTTTTTGCTAGTTTTCTTTTATCACTGATAACTAATTGGTTTTATTGCTCTTGCTTTATCGCAGGAGCTTTTTTTATATCTCAAAAAACAAAGCCTGCTTATGCAGGCTGGAATTCGCTATTTGGCTTTGGAATTATCAGCAAGCCGTCCTAGAAGGACGGGGAACTTTAAACCCATTTTTTCGGTATACTCCAAACGGCTTAATCATTAGATTCTATAGGTAGGGGTAATTCATGAATTACCCCTACACATCCAGGGTTTTCCTAATTTTAGAAAAGTCCAAGTCCTAACCGTATTTAGTATAAACAGTATTTTAGAGTCCAAAAAACCTGAGAAAATTAAAGATAATTCCCAACGGACCTGCTACAGTACTCAATGTATCACTAGTCTTAGCAATACCAGAACGGCCAACTACGACAACATCATTATTGCGAAGAATAGGATTTGTTTGCTCATTAATACCTTTTGAGAAATCTATTTTTATTACCCGTTTAGTAACAGTACCATTAGGATTAAGACGAACCAAATCTACAGCAGCACTACTAGCTCTAGCATCATTAAACCCACCAGCAGCCAGCAGAGCTTGATTTAAAGAACTATTAGGCTGTAAATCTGTTAATCCAGGTTTTTTAACTTCTCCTACTACCCCTACTTGAATTTTTGCAGGTGATAAGGTGGTCGTGGCTAATTCAGTCGCTTCTGCTGTGTTAATATCTGTTGCTATGGGAACAACAATTGTATCTCCATCTTGCAACACCACATCTTGATTTAAATCCCCAGTTTGTAATAATTCCCAGAGATTAATATTTAAACTTTGTTCTGAGCCAATTCTTGTAGGACGGCGGATTTTAATACTCCGCACATCCGCTTGTGAGGTAATTCCCCCAGCTAGTTGAATTGCCCGCATTACAGTTGGTAAGCCAGTTCCCGGCGCTCCACCATCATTTCCGCCCCCAGCACCTGATGTCACAAGATAAGAACCGGGACGGTAAACTTGACCTGTAATTGCTACGGTGCGGGGTGAGCTTTGACTAGCTGCATAGTTGGCTGCAAATAAATTGCGGGCTTCAGCAACGTTGAAATCTGTGGCGGTGGGTACTACGATGGTGTCTCCGTCCCGCAAGGTAATATCCTGAGTTATTCTGCCTGTTTGGGTGAGTTCCTTCAAGTTAAAGCTGATAACTTGCTCACCAGAACGTCCTATTTTACGGCGTAATTGTACTTTAGTTACATCTGCTGCTAGTGTTACCCCTTGGGCTGTGGTTAGTGCTGCTAATACGGTTGGGTATTGTACACCGGGGTTGTCTCCTCCACTTCCTTCTAAGCTGAGAGTGTAAGATCCTGGTCGTGTCACTTCTCCGGCTACAAAAACATTGATGGGACGAGAGGATAACAAATTCACGGAAATCAGGGGACGTTTGAGAAAACGAGCATATCTTCTGGCTATTTCGTCAGATGCTTGTTCTGTTGTTAATCCGAGAACGGATATACTGCCAATTAAAGGTAGATTAATCGCACCACCTGGGGGAACTTGGTATTCTCCTGTATATTCGGGTACTTCAAATACATTTACACGAATTCGATCACCGCCGCCTAATAAGTAATCTGTCGATATGCTTGATGTTGGTGATACTCGTTGTTGCTGCGCTAGGCTAACAGATGGTAAAACGACATTGAGACTCGTTAACAAAACTACACTAGTAGTTGAATGAGTTAAAATTTTCCACAAATGTATATTAAGCATATTTACCTGAGACTTTGAGAGTAGGATTTGTAAAGTAATGTCTAAACATTTTAACGTTGACTATACTTAATTATTGAAGTTCCCCGACAATGTTATCTTCCTAAGTAATCTTGATTGTCCGGATTTAATTTAATAAGGATTCTCAATTTTTAGTGAAGTTAATTTAAAGCTGAACTCGGCAGAATAAATTAATTGTTAACGATTAGAGCAAGTTTTCTGAAATTAGTCAATAGTTAAGAAGCAGAATTTATATTTATGGATGCAATATTTTCATGATTTATTCAATCTGGGACTTTCTAATTTATAGTTGCCAACATAATATCACTAAGTTCAACATCTAGGATTTGTCAGTTGGTATAGGAAAAGCTGACTAGACTGAGAGTAAAATTTTTTTCTGCTTTTCCAGTTCTACCTTGTCTCTTAACCAATGAGAATTACTTTTTGAATTAACTCTTGATTTAGAAACAGTATCTCATATTACTTGTCTCTAAATATAAAATGTGTGGATTTAATGGTATTAAAAAACTAGTTAATTGAAGAATTGGGTTTTTGTATCTGTTGGATAAAGAACTCCTCTAGAGATTGATGGGATAGCTTCATAGCGATGATTTTTCCACCCATTAATCGGAGACTGGCAAAAAAATCATAGTAATCTTCTTGTAAAATACCGTGCCAAGTACCATCAGGTTCAAATTTCAGATCAGGTATTCTTTTTTTCAGAACTTCTCCATCTCCTCCCTGTCCTCTAACATGATATGTATTTTCTGTACCTAAAAGTTGATTGAGAGAACCAGCACAAATTAATTCTCCTTGAGCCAGGATAGCAATGCGATCGCAAATTTGTTCTACTTCACTTAAAACATGACTGTTGAAAAATATTGTCTTCCCTTCTGCTTTGAGTGAGAGGATAATTTCTCGCATTTGATAACGTCCCAAGGGATCAAGTCCAGACATAGGCTCATCTAAAAATACCAAGTCTGGATCATTAATTAATGCCTGAGCCATGCCTACACGTTGAAGCATTCCTTTAGAATAACGACGCATCAGTTTTTTACGAGCATCAGTTTGGGATAAACCGACTAATTCCAGTAGTTGGGGAATGCGTTGACGTTGTACCTTGTAGGGAATTTGGAATAACCCAGCCGCTAATTCCAAAAATTCCCAGCCGGTGAGATAGTCGTATAAATAGGGATTTTCTGGTAAATAACCAATTCGTTGCTTCACAGAGCGATCGCCTAGTGGCTTACCTAATAATAATCCTCTGCCAGAAGAAGGCCGGATAATTCCCAGCAAAAGTTTTAACAGCGTGGTTTTACCAGCACCATTAGGACCGAGTAACCCAAAAGTTTCCCCTGGGTAAACTTGTAAAGAACAACTTTTAAGAGATATAACTTTTTGATTCAGCCAAAAACCCGTGCGATAGATTTTTCGCAACTCAGAAGTCAGGACTACTGGAGGCTGATCTACAGGATGCAGTTGAGGATCGGGAGTGTCTGTAACAGAATTCATCTTGGTTAAATTACTAATTACCGACTGAGTGTGATTGATTACAGGTTTTACGTTAGCACGATAATAAACTTCACTAAATTAATGTGTCAATTATCGCCAAGCGAGTAGCTTTCTGCCACTACAGTAGTAACTTATAGCACACCTTTGGAACTAGGAATAGTCTCAGCACGACGCGGATCAATTTCTACCGCCATTCGCATAGCTCTAGCAAAAGCTTTAAAAGTTGCTTCAATAATGTGATGAGAATTGATCCCATCAAGTTGGCGAATATGCAAGGTCATTTGACTATGATTTACCAACGCCACAAAAAATTCCCGCACCAGTTGAGTATCATAAGTTCCCACCCGTTGGGTAGGAATGTCTAAACCATAACTAAGATGAGGTCGTCCAGAAAAGTCTAAAGCCACCTGAATCAAAGCTTCATCCAGAGGTGCAAGGAAATTACCAAAGCGGACAATGCCCTTTTTATTACCAATTGCTTGATATAAAGCTTGACCTAAAGTAATACCCACATCTTCATTAGTGTGGTGATCATCAATTTCCCAGTCACCTTTGGCTTGAATATCCAAATCAAACAGCCCATGAGAGGCGATTTGATGAATCATGTGATCTAAAAAGGGAATTCCTGTAGCAGCTTTACAGATGCCTGTACCATCAAGGTTGATAGTTACTTGGACATCAGTTTCTCCGGTAGTACGCTTAACTGTAGCAATGCGGTTGTTAGTCATTGGTCATTAGTCATTGGTCATTAGTTATTAGTTATTAGTCATTGGTCATTAGTTGATTTTCCCAATCACCAATCACCAATCACCAGTCCCCAGTCACCTATTACATTCCCATAATTTCATATCCTGCATCTACATACAGAATTTGCCCGGTGATGCCACTAGACAAATCACTACATAAGAACGTGGCTGCATTACCTACTTCTAACTGAGTGACGGTGCGACGCAGGGGAGCTACCTTTTCCACATGATGAATCATATCCAAGATGCCGCCTACGGCTGAAGATGCCAAAGTGCGGATTGGTCCTGCGGAAATACCATTAACGCGAATATTTTGGGGTCCTAGTTCTGCGGCTAAGTAACGGACACTAGCTTCTAATCCAGCTTTGGCTACACCCATGATGTTATAGTTAGGGATAGCTCGGACTGCACCTAAATAAGAGAGAGTAATAATACTACCGCCTTCTGTCATCAAAGGTTTAGCAGCGCCGCTTAATTGCACTAATGAATAAGTGCTAACTTCCAAAGCTTTATTGAAACCTGAGCGGGAGGTTTGACTAAAATCTCCGGTTAAATCATCTCTGTTTGCAAAAGCCAGACAGTGAATGAGGATGTCTAATTTACCCCATTCCTGGCGAACTGTTTCAAAGGTAGCTTGAACTTGTTCCTCATTCTCGACGTTACAGGGAAGGAATAAACTCGGTTTGAGGGGTTCTACTAGTTCTGCGACTTTTTTCTCGAACTTACCTTTGTCATCTGGCAAATAGGTAATACCCAGGTTAGCACCTGCTTGGTGTAGTTGTTGAGCAATACCCCAGGCAATAGAGCGATTATTGGCAATACCTGTGACTAGGGCGTTTTTACCGGACAGATTCAGCATAAAAATTGTCAATGTCATCAATCATTAGGAGCATAGTTAATAAAACCATAGAAAAATATCTCAGAGGTTTATTTCGTTAGATTTTACCTAACAGGGTGAACTACACACCCTCTATCCCTTGGCTAATAACTGTAATAGCTGTCGGGACTAATTGTATTCACATTACGCGCCTAATTTTTGGATGATCTCCTTAAATCAATTTTGCTTGGTAAATGCAATAGAGGCTGGGACTGGGGCTAAGTGTCTGACTAGAAGTAGCGTGTCATCCCGTAATTTTACCAAGAGATTGATTGAGATCATCAGCTATTCAGGCGTAGATAATGTTTATTCTTGCTTATTCTATACTAGAATTCGAGCCTATTTTGACTGGGTTGGGGACGATATTTTTGAAAAAATCTAATTCAGTAGGGTGTTGAGCAGCACAAAATTTCTGCTAATTGTTTAAGAAGTTATAAAGATATCAAAAATTTTTCTGCCAAAAAACCTCTTTAGTTCTGTTTATGAAACCACTGATCAGCAATTTTTAACTAAAAATAACAACAATTATGTATCATGATAAACATAAGAATATAAATTCATAGATTTGAGTATAGGAAACAACAGAAAGGTTGACGGTGCTTTCTTGAATTTTCAGGTGTATTCTTAGGTAATCAGTTTTTGTTTTTCCGGCATTGGGTAGGGGAAGGGAGATGATCGTGACACAAGATAAAGCCCTAGCAAATGTTTTTCGTCAGATGGCAACAGGAGCTTTTCCACCAGTTGTCGAGACGTTTGAACGCAACAAAACGATCTTTTTTCCCGGCGATCCTGCCGAACGAGTTTATTTTCTTCTCAAGGGTGCTGTCAAACTTTCCAGGGTATATGAGGCAGGAGAAGAAATAACGGTAGCATTGCTGCGGGAAAATAGCGTTTTTGGTGTGTTGTCATTGCTAACGGGCAATAAGTCGGATAGATTTTACCATGCAGTTGCCTTTACGGCGGTAGAATTACTTTCTGCACCAATTGAACAAGTAGAGCAAGCTCTGAAGGAAAATCCAGAATTATCAATGTTGATGCTGCGGGGGCTGTCTTCGCGGATTCTGCAAACAGAGATGATGATTGAAACCTTGGCTCACCGCGATATGGGTTCTCGGTTGGTGAGTTTTTTGTTGATTCTTTGTCGAGATTTTGGTGTACCTTGTGCTGATGGTATTACCATTGATTTGAAGCTATCTCATCAGGCGATCGCTGAAGCAATTGGATCTACTCGCGTTACTGTGACTAGGTTACTGGGAGATTTACGCGAGAAAAAAATGATTTCTATCCACAAGAAAAAGATTACTGTGCATAAACCTGTCACATTAAGTAAGCAATTTACTTAAAAGCTGCTGGGGGAGGAAGTTGGTAAAAGTCCTGTTTTGAAAAAAGACCCACAATCGGAGGTAATTTAAAAATTGACTAAATTCTACTTTTGCCAATCTTCTTTCCCCCACAGACAATGGTTGAAAGTAGTAGGCTGTATCTGGAAGCATTTCTGGCGGTAGTTGAAGATGGCCACCGGGTACATCCTGATAGCAGCAATTTTAATTCTGGGAGGTGTGATTGCCACAGTTGGCGATCGCATCGGCACGCGAGTTGGCAAAGCACGCCTCTCATTATTCAATCTGCGTCCAAAAAACACAGCGGTAATAGTAACTATTTTTACGGGTGGTGTGATTTCCGCCTCAACTTTAGCAATTTTATTTGCTGCTGATGAGGGGTTGCGGAAAGGGGTATTTGAGTTAGAGGATATTCAGAAAGACCTCATAAACAAGCGAGAACAACTCAAAACCGCAGAAACTGAAAAAAGCCAGGTAGTAGAAAAGCTGAATGATGCTAGAAAAGAACAAGCCCAGGCACAGCAAGATCTACAGAAAATTAATCAGTCTTTACAAGCGGCGAATGCCAAACAACGAATAACACAAGCTCAACTCAACCGTACTATTAGTCAACAAGCCAAAACCCAAGCGCAACTGCAAGGAACTCAAAGCCGACTTGGTGAAGTAGTTATTCAGTACAGACAAGCTATGTCTGAACTAGAAAGCCTTTATAATCAGCGTCAGGCATTGCAGACAGCAGTGGAAGACTTAAAGGCAGAACGCCAACGACTATATATTGAAGCGAAAAAAGCGATTGAGGAGGCAAAGACAGCGATTGAAAAACGAGATCGCGAACTTGCTAATCGCCAAGAAGTTATTGAACAGCGTGATCAGAAAATTACTAATTTAGATAAACTCATTCAAAATCGCAATCTAGAAATCAAAAAGCGAGAGCAAGTAATAGCCACCAGGGAATCTCGCCTCAAAGAATTAGAGAAACAACAACAATATTTAGAACAAGAAGTAGCAAGGTTAGAAAAATATTATCAGTCATACCGTGACCTGCGTTTGGGTAAACTGGCCTTAGTTCGTGGTCAAGTTATGGCTGCTGGTGTAGTTCGTGTAGATCAACCCAAGGCTGCTCGTGAGGTGGTAATCCAAATTTTGCAGGAAGCTAACCGCAATGCCAACATTCAATTAAGCGAACCTGGTGCAACTCCCGGAAATACAGAATTATTGCGTGTTACCCAAGAGAGAGTTGAACAACTGATTAAACAAATTCAAGATGGTCGCGAATATGTAGTGCGAATTTTCTCTGCGGGTAATTATGTCAGGGGAGAAAAACAGATAGAATTTTTTGCTGATGCAATGCCAAATCAACTGGTATTTTCCGCAGGTGAGATTCTCGCTACAACTTATGCCGATACGAAAACTATGACATCATATCAATTACGGCAACGTCTAGATTTGATCATTTCTGCTTCTCAATTTCGCGCTCGTAATGCTGGTATTGTGGAAACTGTGCAGATAGATGGCACTTTTCTGCGCTTTTTTGCTCAATTGCAGCAATCCGATCAACCGCTGGAAATTAAAGCTATAGCTGCTCAGGATACCTATACAGCCGGTCCGTTGAGAGTCAAACTTGTAGCAATTTTGAATGGACAAATTATTTTTAGCACTTAAAAAGGTGATTGGGGACTGGTGACTAGTGACTGGTGATTGGGTTATTAATCCTTCCCATCTCCCCACTTCCCATCTCCCCACTTCCCTGTTCCCTGTTCCCTGTTCCCTATGACTAATACACAACCTGCAATTTTAGGCTTTGATCCTGGTCGAGATAAATGTGGTGTAGCTGTGATGGGATTGGATCGGCAGTTGTATTATTATCAAGTTGTTCCTGCTGCTGAGGCGATCGCTCAAATTTCATCACTGCGCCAAAGATTTCCTATTTCCTTAATTGTCATGGGAGATCAAACCACGGCGAAAAAGTGGAAACAGCAACTTAATCAGGAATTAATTCCCTCCCTGAATATTATTTTAGTTGATGAGCGTTATACAACTCTAGAAGCACGCGATCGCTATTGGCAGATGTTCCCGCCAACAGGACTCACCAAACTCTTACCAAAAGGTTTGCGACAGCCACCGCGACCAATAGATGATATCGTAGCCATCCTGTTAATTGAACGCTACCTTAACCGCTTAACTTCCAGTAGTCCTACTGACAACTGACTAATTAGGGCTTACTGATAAAGTCTTGTAGTGGAGATAGGTAATAGGCAATAGGCAAGAATTAATCTAAGGTGTTTGAGTAAATTTTGACTCCTAACTCCTAACTCCTGACTCCTGACTCCTGACTCCTGAATTCTTCTATTTACAGTTCAGCCCGAATAGTAAAAGCATAATCACCCCCTGGTTCTAATTGATAATCTTGTTTTTCCAAAAAGCGGCCGAGAGGTTCTTTAATTAAAGCGCGACCCTGGGAAGGCTTGACAGTCAGTTCTCCTCGACGGAAATGCCATTGAAAATGCCATTCAAAATCGCCGGCGCTGACATCACCTTCAAGAAAGCCATGTTGCCAAGATTGGCGGGTGATTCTGACATTGGCGGTGGTTTCTGGTAGACGTTTAGCACTCACTATGCTTTGTGTCAAGTATGGGATAAAAGTAAACCATGTAGGTTACTTAATCTTTATGTACCAAAAATCTCTGAAATTGACAAATTGGCAAGGAATGATAAACTCTCATTTTTGGGTGATGTCGCTTTTCACTGGAGAGTGATCGCTCTTTCAACTCTATCTAAATCAACCCAACTGACAGCATTTGTGACAATTTAAGGTTATCGGTTATTTGTCAATGAGCAATAATACTTAAAATATTGTTCAAAATTAAGCTAGAAAAGGCTATGATCGCCCTTTGCACATTACCATCATTGCATTTTCAACACCATCCTACCCAAACTTATTTACTGGCTACAATATCACACTCAAATTAAGACCAAAATACTTTCCGTTTCACTGTTATAAAATTGCATAATAGTAGTAAAATTTTCTCTTAAAATCTGCACAATTTTTGATGTGGGGCTGTTACCAACTCGCAGAAAAACAAATTTAGGAGGATGACCATATAACAAACTTCGCTGATGAAAGTCAGAGTCTTTGGAAACAATCACAAAGTTATTGACTTTAGCAAATTCCCAGATAATCACATCATCAGTATTTATCAGTCCCAAGGTTTTAACGTGCTGAGATTCAGGATAAATATCGTTAATTTTGCTGATAATTCTATCTGATAAATTTTCATCTAAGAGCAATTTCATAAAGATGCAACAAATAATTTTTTTTCTCTCGCGGCTGCAAAAGATAAACAAGCCTTGATATCTTCAGATGTGAGTTCTGAAAAATCTTCGAGTATTTCCGCTTCTGTCATACCACCTGCGAGATATTCTAAAATGTCATATACGGTTATACGCATTTCGCGAATACAGGGTTTTCCGCTACGTTTTCCTGGTTCAATGGTGATAATGTCTTGGTAGTTCATGTTCAAGCTCTTTTTTATCTCTAATTAATTATATTATCTAAACCAGAAAAATGAACAGCGAATCGCCCTTTGCTCATTACCATCATCGCCATTTCAAGCCTATCTCATTCAAACCAATCTCAAAGCAATGCCCTATAGCTTTATAATATAAACTAAAAGCCCCCCTTAGTAAGGGGGGTTGGGGGGATCAAAATGTATTTACCATACAACAAAAACCTTGTACCAAGAGCTAAAGAATTAAGAAAGAATATGACTTTAGCCGAGAAAAAGCTTTGGTATGAATATTTACGCGATTTCAAATATAGAGTTCATCGTCAACGCCCTATTGATAACTTTATTGTGGATTTTTACTGTCCTCAATTAAAGTTAGTCATTGAGATAGATGGTGATAGTCACTACACAGAAAACGCTAAAGAATATGATTTACAAAGAACGGAAATATTACAAGGTTACGGTTTAAAGGTAATTAGGTTTAATAATCTTGAGGTTTTGGATAATTTAGCAGGTGTTGTGACTATTATTGAAGGATTTGATCCCCCCTAACCCCCCTTAAATAAGGGGGGAACAAGAAATAAGAAATAAGAAAGTCCCCCTTTTTTAGTGGAAAATAAATCAATCAAAGTTCCCCTTTCTAAGGGGGATTTAGCGGGATCTCACAGCCGGATGTGATCCCCCCTAACCCCCCTTAAATAAGGGGAGAACAAGAAATAAGAAATAAGAAATAAGAAATAAGAAAGTCCCCCTTTTTTAGTGGAAAATAAATCAATCAAAGTTCCCCTTTTTAAGGGGGATTTAGGGGGATCTAGTCGAGAAATCAAGCTGAATATTTGTAACTATCAGCTTACGTTATCTAGTAAAAATTTATCTCCTAAGTTTCTGGAAAGGCGTAGTGATTCACCATTCCATTCACGATGAAGCTCAAAGGTTGTTTGTAATTGTAAACGTCTTTGATTTAATTGCCAATTAAATATTGATGAGATAACAGCACCACTAATTAAAGCTCCAGGAAGTGCGCTAATAATTGAATTCAGCCACATCATTGTTTCACTCCTCCAATTGTTATACTAATTATTCGTAAAAAACATTTTTTCTTCTTTTGAAAATGATGCTTAGGTAATGAAAAAGTAGGGTGTGTTAGCTATAGCATAACGCATCTAATTGATGATAGAGTTGGTGCGTTATGGTGGATTGTTAATTTGGTTTTTTTGTCAAAGATTATCGCCACTTAATGCACCATGCTACTGACCGAAAAGCGATTTACATCATGAAATTAACAGATTCCTTTCCGAATTTTATCAAAAACATTATCTATCATTTGTTGTGCTTTTCTAAATAGATCGGGTCTGCCACCAACAGGATTTACTTTATTGAGAGTCTTTTGATTTAATCCTTCAAATAATAAAATAACTGCTTGTTCAACAATTTCTCGATCTGTTTTTGATACAGCATTAGGAAACTTCACTCTAATTAACTCAACAACTTCTCCTGCTTCCTTGGCAATCCTACGAACACTACGAGATGAACGTCGATTGACATTTTTTCCTTGACCAACATAAGGTACTACCTCTGTCAGAATAATATACACTCCAGTCTCAGCAACATTTGTAAGAACCTGACCTCCAAGACATCTTATAGCAGAAGCAAGTAAAGGCGCTCTTTTATTAAGAGCAGCATATTCTATCGCCACTTCACCACTTGGATCAATGAAATTAACAGGATTTACATTTCCATATAAATAATTATTGAGTGTGACAGGCTGATCTAAATATCCAGAAAACGGATCAGTCGAAACAAACCGCCCCGTAGCAGAATCATAATACCTTGCACGTAAATAATAACCATCTACCGCATCATCAAACTGCTCACCCGCAAACAGATAATTATTATCCGCATCCCCCACTTTACGGGTTAAATTACCATAGGCATCATAATCATATTCAACCACAACAGCCCCATTATTATCTGTTAAATGACGAGTGCTACCTAAACCATCCACCTGATAGTAAATACGATTATTACCATTATCTTGAGAAATCAAATCCCAACCATGAGTATAGGTAGTCTTCACATCACCATTAACTTGATATTCCTCAATCACTTGGGCATATTGCTGTTGATTATTGTCAATTAAAAAGCGAGTTTCTTCCCCATCAACATTAATAGCAACTCGAATCCCATTATGGTCATATTCAAACTCAATCCGTCCCGTTTCCCCATTTTCCGTGACTTCTACCGCTGTTAATTCTCCTTTAGCATTCCATTCATAGACAGTCTGATTTTGCCCATTTTCTATTTTAGCGGTGAGATTACCTTCATTATCATATTGATAGTTTGTCACCTTACCGCCAAGGATTTCTTGTAATAATCGGTCATTATTATCATAAGTGTAGGTAGTTGTTCCCTCAACAGAATCTATCTTTTGTAAACGATTACCTACAGCATCAAATTGATATTGAATCGTCTTATTACCAGCAACAGTATCAGTGATTTTTTCTTGGGTGAGACGGTAGAGTTTATCATAACTATATTCAACAATTCGCCCGTCATTTTCCTCCACTTTGAGACGATTACCCATACCATCTAAAGTGTAGGTATAACTAGAAATAATGCCCATTTGCTTACGGTTTTCTAAGTAAAGTAAGCGATTTAAAAAGTCATATTGTTGATTTTCAATCACACCATTAGGAAATACTGTTTTAATCAAATTACCTACAAGATCATAATCATAGTCAGTCACCCCATTATCAGCGTCTTTGACAGTATCAATCCGATTTAGGGCATCATAAGTATAAGTGGTTATTCCTGAAGGAACATTTAAAGTGAGAATATTTCCGGCATTATCATAAATATATTCAATCTTCCTTCCATCAGGTTCAGTCCGAGAAATTAACCTATCGCGTTCATCATAACTATAAGTTGTCACCCCACGATTATCTGTGACAGTCGCTAATTCTCCTGTGAGAGTATAGGTAAAAGTTTCTGTAGGTGTACCATCAGAGAAAGATTTTTCAATCAACCAATTACGCTCATTGTATTTATAAGTGGTGACAACACCATTAAAATCTGTCACCTCAATTAAATTACCAATCTTATCGTGAATGGTTTTATTTTCTTGTCCTAACGGTAAAATTGTCCCTTGCAGACGGCGTAAACTATCATATTCAAACTTAGTGATATTTTCATTTGCGTCTTTTTGTTCAATTAAATTACCCACCCCATCATATTTATATTCCGTGCGTTGATTTAAAGCATCAATTACCGCCGTCAGTCTTCCTAAAGCATCATATTCATATTTAGTGGTATTTCCTGATAAATCAGTTTCAGAAATAACTCGCCCTAAACCATCATATTCTGTCTGACTGCGGAGATTATCCTGTAAATTATCAGGGGTATTATCAGCATAGATAACCTCAATTTGTCGCCCTAAACCATCATAAACATAAACAGTTTTCCGCCCTAAAGCATCAGTCATTGAATCTTGTCTACCTTCTGCATCATAAGTATAGGTAGTGACTTCATTGAGGGCATTAGTTACTTTGATTAATCGCTCTGCATCATCATATTCAAATTTAGTCCGATTGCCTAATTCGTCAATTTCTGCAATCACTAACCCAGCTTTATCATATTCTTTCTTAGTCCGGGGATTATCACTTAAATTATTCGGTGTGCTATCAGGATGGATAACTTCAATTTCCCTTCCTAATGCGTCATAAACATAGTAGGTTTTCCGTCCTAATTCATCGGTAAATACCGTTAATCTATCTAAAGCATCATATTCATTTTTGGTACGAGGATTATCAGTTAAAATATTAGGTGTACTATCAGGAAGGATAGTTTCAATTAATAAACCGCGCTCATTATAACGGTATTCAGTACGTCTTCCTAATGCGTCAATTTCTGCAATTTTTTCACCTGCGGCGTTGTATTCAGTTTTGGTAATACCCCTTGCACAACCACAACTACTACCTTCAGGATCTGCTTTTTCAATTAACCGCCCTTGTTCATCATAGATGTAATTGGTAATTGCTCCTAAAGCATCAGTGACACTGGTAACTCTGCCATTATTATCATAGGTAAAGGTAGTTTTTGCACCTGTCGGATCTACTAATTCTGTGAGATTACCAAAATTATCATAACTAAAAGTGCTGGTTTGATTATTAGCATCAATGACTGTTGTTAATAACCAATTTGCACCATAATTATAGGTAGTGACATTACCTTCTGCATCTTCTCGTTTAGTGAGATTGCCACTAATATCATAAGTGAATGTTGTTTTATTACCTAAAGCATCGGTTTCTGTTAATAAATCATTATTAGCATTGTAGGTATAGGTTTTAGTGTTACCTTCCCCATCGGTTTCAGTGAGTTTATTACCGCGATTATCATAGGTGTAACTGGTGGTATTGCCTTCCGGATCTGTTTCACTCAATAAGTTATTATTCGCATCATAAGTTCTTAAAGTAATACCGCCTAATTGATCAACTTCTTGAATCACATTACCTTGATTATCAAAAATGCGAGTAATGGTATTACCAAACGGATCTTTGATAGTTTGACTAGAAGCAGCAGCATCAAAGTTAATTTCTAATTCATTGCCATTAGCATCAATAATCTTGCTAATTTGTCCATTCTCATCGTATTCAGTCCGAGTGGCTTTTCTGCCTAAAGGATCAATAATTTCTGTTAAAAAGTGTTGACGATTTTGGTCATTATAAACTAACTCAGTAGTGTTATTAGTTCTATCGCTTACCGTTACCAAATTACCTTTACTATCATAACTATACTTAATTGACTTACCATCAGGGTCAATTATTTCGGTAATTCGTCCTTGAGTATCGCGTTTAAATTCAATTTCTGCACCAGTTGAGCTAACTATTCCCTCATCAGAGAAAGTCAAAGTATTACCATTGCGGTCTTTAACATCAATTAAACCAAAGTTTTGGTCATAATTGTAAACAGTTCCATCTTTGGTAGTTAATTTATATTGGGAAGGATTATAAGTGAACCCAAATAAATATAAACCTACACTACCATCACTACGAATGCTTAACGAAGTGTTTTCCACTTCTAACTTATCAAACACACCAGCATCAGGAGTAAAATTAGGGGCGTATACTGCACCCAATAAACCAGGCTGAGAAACAACAGGATTGAAAGTAAAACCAACCCTTCTACCATCAGGAGTATTTAGAGTAACACGAGTACCAACACTAAAGCTATTACCACCAAAGAAATTATCTTTGCTCAAATCTCGTCCATCAGGAGATGCCTCAACAATATTGGCATCTTGTAAACCTAAATCCCAACCATAACCAAAATCACCTTGATTAGAGCTTTCTAAACTGTTATAACGGCGAGTGATTTCAATGGGAATACCAGTCAAAGGAATGGATAAATCTGTATATTCTAAAGAAAAATCACCGGGTTTATTTTGTCCCGATACATTCAAAATTACCCCTTGTACATTACCATTACCACTAAAATCAAAGGCGGTAATTCTCACCAAATAACTACCATTAGCTAAAAGACGTGGATCTAAATTAGCTACAGTTTGATTGGTAATATTGCTATTTCCTTCACTGAGTAAAACATAATCAGGGTCATTTTCACCGAGATTATCTAAATTTATAGCTTCTGCAGGGGCAAATTCCACTCGATAAAATTCTAAATTGTTATCGGTGACAGTAGCGATAATATCTGTAGGTTCTTTGATAATGCTTTGAGTGGCTTCTAAATTAGTGGTATTAATCTCAATGATAGGCGATGAAGTATCATTAGGATCAATTACTCGCACTTCAATAGTAGCAGTACCAATATTACCAGCTTCATCTATGGCAGTGCCTAAAAATTGATATAATCCTGCATTTGTTCCCACAAAAGTAGCATTATTTATTTGTCCATTGGGAACATTGGGATTTAGGGTTAATGGTGTACCATCTACAGTTAAATTCAGATTTTCTACACCAATATTATCTGTTGCGCGAACTTGTAAATTAACAGTTTCCCCAATATTAATGACATTGCTGCTAAAGCCTATATTTACCACAGGCTTAACTATATCGTCATTGGTGACAGTTAAATTATAATTCTGAGTAACTATTCCTCCCCGACCATCATCTACTTTAATGGTAATAGGATAAATTCCCTCATTTTCAGTTTTTGGTTGCCATCTTAACCTGCCAAATGTATCAATTGTTAGTCCTGTTGGTGCTTCTGTTAAAGTGTAGGTAAGTGAGTCACCATCAACATCACCAGCGATAATATCATATTCATAAGTAAAACCTGTTTGAGTTAATTCTACAGGTTTAGAACTAATGACAGGATTTTGATTGGGGAAGACTTTGACATAATAATTTTGATATGCAGTACCACCATCTGCATCGGTAGCACTAACAGTTACTTGAAAATCACCATTAACATCAGCTTGAGTTGTCCAAGAAATTAATCCTGTATTCGCATCAATGGTCATCCCATCGGGTTTCTTAGTTAAACCGTAGGTAATGGTTGTATTTTCTGGATCTGTGGCATTAACATCATATTGATATAAATTTCCTGAACCGATTAATATTTGTGGTGTAGAGGTAATAGTCGGCAAACGATTAGGCAGATTTTCTAATATTTGTAATTGATAAGATTGAATATTAGAAGCTCCAAAGTTATCGGTAACTTGTATTTCTACAGTTTGTGTTCCCAACTGAGTAGGTGTATATTCAATCAAACCACTATTAGCATTAATATTCATGCCGGAGATGGCATTGATTAAACTATAGGTGAGGGTATCATTATTCGGGTCTGTAGCTCTGACTTCGTAGGTGTAGGTATTGTTTAAAAGAGCGACAGTGTTGGGAGAAGAAATAATTTGTGGTGGTGTATTAATTCCTCTTGTATTGAGAATAAATTCTTGAGTGGTTAAACCACCTTTACTATCAGAAACTTGTAAAACAACTCGATTATTACCAGTTTGATTTTGTTTTGGTTGCCATATTAAGATACCTGTTTTACTATCAACAGCCATACCTTCTGGTTTAGTCAGTAAACTATAGGTTAAAACATCATTATTGGCATCGGTAGCGGTAGCTTGATATTTTAATAATTCACCTATTTGGGCTGTTGTGGGTGCTGTGCTAGTGAATATGGGAGCTTGATTAGGAATAGGTTGATCAATTTTCTTGTTGCCAAAGTTGATGTTATTAACGGTTTCTCCGGCTTCTAGTTGAACTGTATAAAAATCGGGACTAGCAATACTACCGGGTAATCCTTGTACATTAATTACGTCAAATCCGGGAACTAATCCATTATTATCAAGTCCAACAATTTTGATAGCTCTAACTGGTTCTGTAAAGCTAATGGAAGCAAGATCAAAAATAGAAGTTTCACCACCATTAGCTGTTCCTAGTAACACAAAATCTTCTAAATTAGAACTAACGTAAACTTCTGCTTGGTCTCCAGCCGCACCATCTTCTAATATAAAAATGTCATTTCCGGGTTTATCAATGATAATTTCATCAGTAAAACCGACTGTTACATAAGACCCAGTTGGAAGTGATAATGCTCCTAAACTATCACTACCCAAAATAATATTCGTATCAACTAAAGCAAGTATATCTCCATTATTATCAATTCCATAAGGTTCATCAATTGGTCCAGCACCACTATTAAAGTAGTCAAGAATAACATCAGCAAAACCATCTCCTAGAGAATCTGTTGGTTGTCCAATAGGATATGTTTGCTCATAATCTGTGGGTACAACTTCTCTGACAATATAAGTACCTGCTTCTAAACCTGTGAATTTATATTGTCCAGTTTCATCTGTTATTTGAGTGGGTTCATTTTCATCAAGAATCCCATTATTATTAGAGTCGAGATAAACGGTAATACCTTCTAAAGCTGGTTCAAATGGTGCTACTTGTTCTAATCCATCAGTAATCGCTTCCACAATATTTGAGCTATTACTTGTAAGTTCTACTACTGTTCCAACTCCAAGCTGATCAACTAAATTTTGATAATTGCTAATTTCATCGCTTGTCACCGCAAAAATAGGAATAATACCTGCATTGATTACAGCATCTTTCACTTGTTGAACTGTAGGATAATCTTCACCTGTGCCGGGGGGATTACCATCTAAAATGTTGTCTCCATTATTGGCGGTTGTAATTCCTGCTAATTCTCCGTCACCTGCTCTGTGATAATCTGCATCTGTAGTTAATACAACATAACGCTGTGAATCGGTACGAAAATTGATTTCATTTTCTCGTAAGGCTAATTGTAATAAGGCTTCTAAACTAGATTCTGGTAAGTCTCCAGATGATACTCCTGCACTAAGATTATCATAAGTTTCTTGTAAAAGATTAATCTTATCAGTGATGGGTAAATCAGTTCGATACACATAAGCAAAGAGTGGATGGCCAAAGGGAATTATTGGTTTATCGGCAAAAGAGGCTACTCCAAATTGCGTATCGGGTGCGATTTCCAAGATTGAGTGAGTTAAATCTGTGATCAGGCTACGTAAGATATTGACATCATCTACAAAAGAACCAGAAGTGTCTTGTAGTAAAACTAAATCAAGATTATTAAATGCTTCTAGACTTTGATCTCTGAATCCATTACCATTCAAATCTTCCCATTTAAAACCTGTAATAGTTCCCAATGGGTTATTATTCAATTCAATCACAAATTCTTGTGTATCAACTCCCCCACGATTATCAATAACTCTGACAGTTACATCATAATTACCTATTGTTTGAGTTGCTGTATCCCAAATTATCTCACCCGTTGAATCATCAATAGTCATTCCTTGTGGTGCAGTAACTAAAGAATAGGTTAAATTATCATCTTCAGGATCAATTGCATTAACATCATAAACATAATTTTGATTGGTACTAGCTTTGAGAATAGGATCAGATATAATTACAGGATCATAATTGTTATCATCAGGCGATTGTATTGAGAGTTGATAATTTTGAATAGCCACACCCCCTTTATTATCTGTTGCGACTACTTCAAAACTTTCTGTTCTAGCGATTTGTACAGTTTCAACTACTAAACTGGGAATACTATTACTTCCATTTTCAACAAATAAATATTCAGGAGCTTGAGTTTGATTATTTGGATTAATAGAAAGTAAAGACATTCCAATTGAAAAATATTTACCTCTGGCTTGATTTATCGCTTCAATAGCAGCATCATTTAATTCCAACTCAATAATCTCAGAATTATTAATATTACTTCCAGTTTTGATATCAAAAGTACCGTAACTTGTACCTGTGCCAATATCTTCATAGATAGATGGATTAATATAACTAGAAGCTGTGTGAATAACATTAGCGTCTGTAGATACATCAAACAATCCTAAAGTTTCAATGGTATCTCCACTACTTCGTTTTTTAGGAAGTAGGAGTTTGGCTGAAGAAATAGGATAATTTAAAGAATTTATATCAAATGTGAGAACACTTCGGAATACAGCACCCAATGGACGATTACTAAATATACTAAAACCTTCACCAATGGCAAAATTATCTCTATCATTTCCATAATTTATGCCAAAATTGTCATCAGTAAATGCTCGATGATTTTAAAAATTAGGTGATATCGGATTTTGAGAAGTATCAAATGTTAAATTACCAACAGGTAAAGGGGTTGGAGTATAAGTTATCAGACCTGTATTTGCATCAATTGATGCTCCTAAAGGTGCTTGATTTAAGCTGTAGGTAATTGAGTCACCATCAGCATCAGTAGCTAAAGCCTGGTAACGATATTCAGTATTAATATTGCCATAAACAACAGGCGTGGAAACAAATACAGGAGGACGATTAATAGCTGTTTCAAGAACATTTAAACTATAGTCTTGTCTATCCTGTCCACCTTTGCCATCTTCCACTAATAAAGAAATATTATGATTACCAACAGTAACATTTTGCCAATTAATTACACCTGTATTATTATCTATAGTTAAACCTTCAGGAGCGATTAATAAAGAATAGAATAAAGTATCATTATCCTCATCAACAGCATTTGCATCATAAGTATAATTTTCACCTAAAATTATCTCTAATTCAGGATTAGAAACGAACTCAGGAGCAGCATTAATACTACTTACAGAAACAATATTATTGGTAGTAATATTAAAAGTGATGATTTGACTATCACTACCACCTTTACCATCGCTGACAGTATAAACAAAACTACCTGAATTACCACTAGCATCTGCTACAGGAGTAAATATAAGATTGGTTAATTCTGTGATGGTTAAACTATCGTTAATATTAACTTGAATACCATTCTGTTTTGTGATTTTTACTTTACTATTATCTGGTAATTGATTTACCATAATAGTTAAAGTATCACCATCAAAATCTATGGGTGGGTTAATATTTAACGCAATAGGTTGACTATTTTCTTCTACAGAAATAGTTTTATCAGCATCAGCTACAGGAGGGTTATTAGTTTGCGGGTTAATATCTGTGGGATCACCAAAATTAAAATTAAAAACTATATCATTATAATCTTTATCTCCTAGTCCTAAAACATCTTCCCAACCCATTTGGTTACTAGAATAATGAATGAGATGATTTAATTTATCTGGGTTAGCTTCAGCATAGGAAAAGTAAGCTACGACTCCACCATTAGGATTATTATTAGCATTGGTTTGTAAAAATCTCTCACTGGTATTGTTAGAAATCAAATACCATCCAATATATTGCCCACCTGTTAAAGTATATTCTTTAACTCCGCTATAGTTACCTTCTCCAAATATTACTTGATAATTATCTTGTTTGAATACTTCTCTGGCATAATTAACATCAGTTGGAGAAATACCGTTAATCTTACCATTGATATCATCAACATAATAAAAACCTATTTCATTTTTATAAGCTGCTTCATTAGATAAAAATTCAACGCTTAATGACACTGTTTGAGTATTATTTCCTCCAGCATTAAAGCCTTTCTCAAAAACATTGAAAACTACATCATTGAAATCTTTATCTCCACCTCCTGTTAAATCTTCCCAATTAAAACGATAAACTCCTTTACCGAGATTTGTACTAATAACATGATCAAATTTATCTGTATTTGCGGTTGTAATGGATGAGAAAACAGTTATAGAATTGGGATTGTTCAAATACTCCGATGTACTGGCATTTTGAACTAAATAAAAACTGAGATAATCTCCAGCTTTTAAATCTAATTGTTTCCAGTTTCCAGCACTATTTGCTTTAGCAAAAATAACTTCACTTTTTCCTGAATTTAAGGCTTTTTGTAAATAACCTGCTTCTTGGGGTGATATTCCGTCTATTTTACCTTCAGGATTATCAAATACTATGATTCCTATTTCATTATTATATTTTGCTTCTCGTTGTGTCCATTGAAAAACCAAAGTCGTATCTTCATTTATAACTAAAGTTTCTCCTATGTTGTTAATTATTTCAAGTTCAGATTTTTCAATGTTGATGACTTGATTATTATAGTAAATAACTCCATAATCATCTTCTGCTTTTAAGTTGTTTAATTCTTCTGGTATTAAAGATTGATTAAATACTAGCTTGGCAAAAATATCTCCTTCATCTCCTGCACTATCTATCTCATTAATTTGAGCATCAAGAAAATGTCCAAATTCTTCTGTTAATACTTCAGCAATTATTTCAGTTGAGTTATTTTTAACAAAATCATCTGCTAAAAAGATAGTATTCAGAGAGTCTGCATAAGCACCATTAGCGTTACCTAAGATTTCCGAATTGATAACACTAATTTGTACATCTTTAAAACCTTCATGAATTTGAGTCTGTAATAACGAAGCTGCTAAATCTATTTGATAATTTACTCCATAGACAATACTTAACAAGTTATTATAATCAGGATTATTGATCAAGTTACTAAACTTTTCTCTGATTAAATAATCCGCAGAGATGATTTTTTGTTCTAAAGAATTATTTGTTAGGGGAGGAATTAATTCATTTCCTAAACTTAATATAGCCGAAGTATTTTGAATATTAGTAACAGGGTTTAAAACTTCGTTGGAAAGCCCGTAAGCCGTGCCATTGTAGGTAGTAAAAATACTTGTTGATAAATCAGAAAGGTCTTGATTGTTGAGTGAAGAATCAAACATAAAAAAGACTATCCTTGTTCAAAAAATACTGTGTACGTGTGATAGCTGAGATTTGAACTTTTACAAAATTACCAAACCCTATATGTGTAATGGGTTTAGCAGTCATAAACCCATGCCGATATAATCAAACTATTAAGCTTTTTCAAGTATAATTATTATAGAAAGCATCAATTTTGACAATAAGTATAAATACTCGGAAAAAAGTCATTTAGATAATAAATCAATACTGTTCGGTTAAGGTTTCAAAACTAGGAATATTCCCCCACCCCCTTTTTAAAGGCGCTTCAACCATCTTTTACCCCCTTGTTAAGGGAGTCGCCGCAGATGGGGGGATCTTAACCAAAAAGTATTGATGAGGGATTTTATTTTTTGGAAATCCCTTATCTAACTCTATTCATAATAATTAAAAAAATCATACAGCGATGCCTGCTGTAAAAGGCATCGCGGATTTTAGAATTGGGATTTATCTCTAATCCAAAATCTAAAATCCTTAATCGTTATTAACGATTCACCGCCGCAGCTTCCCGCGCAGCAGCTGCTTGATCTGGGTGTATACCCAAGCGTGTCAGGTTAATTCTACCCTTATTGTCAATTTCGCGCACTTTGACAATCACTTCATCACCGACTGCTACTTCATCTTCAACTTTACCAACACGATAGTCAGCGAGTTGAGAAATGTGAATCATGCCTTCTTTTCCGGGCAGAAATTCCACAAACGCACCAATTGGTATAATCCGTGTCACACGACCAACGTAAACATCACCTTCATGCAGCTTGCGAGTCATGCCTTGGACAATGTTCCTAGCTCTTTTCGCCCTGCTTTCATCAACAGCGGAAATGGTGACAGTACCATCATCTTCGATGTCAATTTTAGCACCAGTTTCTTCGGTAATACCCTTAATAGTTTTACCTCCGGGTCCAATGACTAGACCAATCATGTCGGGATCAATCTTGATCGTCAACAGGCGTGGGGCAAAGGCTGAGGTTTCCTCTCTGGGGGTGTCGATAGTCTGGAGCATTTTATCCAGAATGTGCAACCTAGCAGCTTTAGCTTGCTCGATGGCTTGTTTAATTACGTCTATAGACAAACCGGATATTTTCATATCCATTTGTAAAGCTGTGATCCCTGTATCCGTACCTGCAACCTTGAAGTCCATGTCACCTAAAAAGTCTTCAATGCCTTGAATATCGGTAAGGACGCGCACTTCGTCCCCTTCCTTGATCAAGCCCATTGCAGCACCGCTGACAGGTTTGAGAATGGGAACACCAGCATCCATGAGGGCGAGGGTAGAACCGCAGACTGAACCCATTGAGGTAGAACCGTTAGAAGAAAGCACTTCCGAAACTACGCGGATCACGTAGGGGAATTTTTCTTTTGGTGGTAGTACGGGTAAAATCGCTCTTTCTGCTAAAGCCCCGTGCCCAATTTCCCGTCTTCCTGGCGCACGCATCGGTTTAGTTTCCCCGACTGAGAAGGGGGGAAAATTGTAATGATGCAAGTAACGCTTGTGTTGATCTACTTGTAAATCATCATTAAGATTTTGGGCATCTCCTGGTGTACCCAGTGTGCAGCAGCTGAGAACCTGGGTTAGTCCCCGGTTAAATAAACCGCTACCATGTACCCGCTTAGGTAAAACATCAACTTGACAGGAAACAGGACGGACTTCATCTAGTTTGCGACCATCAACGCGCACGTTATCTTCAACGATTTGACGGCGCATAAAGTATTTGGTGATATCCTTAAAGGTATTACCAAGTGCCTTACTATTTGATGTAGCTGCTACTCGAATGGGATCTTCTTCGGGTAGGGCTTCAATTTCAGCTTTGATCCCATCTTTGACAACATCTAAAGCCGCATCACGTTCAGTTTTGGTTAACTCAAATTGCGCTAAGATTTTTTTAATTTCAGCATTTGCGCGATCGCGGATATAGTTTTCTAGTGTTTGGTCTACTTCCGGTGGTGCTTCCTGGACGATTTTTAGACCGAGTTCTTCTACTAAATCAAGCTGTGCTTGGATTAAATCCCGCACTGCTTCGTAGCCAAAATCAATCGCTTCGATAATATCGCGCTCTGGTAACTGATTTGCTCCCGCTTCCACCATGATCACACCATCAGGTGAACCAGCTACGATCAAATCCAAGTCTCCTGCTTCAATTTCTGCATAGGTGGGGTTAATAATAAAATCATCACCCACTAAACCTACCCGCACTGCTGCCATTGGTCCATTAAAAGGAATTTGGGCAATTAGGGTCGCAATAGAAGCACCAGTTACAGCCAAGACATCAGGGGGTACTTGCTCATCCATTGACATGGTGAAAGCAATTACTTGTAAATCATCCCGTAACCATGAAGGGAATAAAGGACGAAGGGGACGGTCGATCAATCGGCTGGTAAGAATCGCTCTTTCTGGTGGACGACCTTCTCGCCGCATGATACCACCAGGGATTCTGCCAGCTGCATACAATCTTTCTTCATAATCCACCGTGAGGGGAAGAAAATCAATGCCTTCTCTGGCTTGCGATCGCGTAGCTGTCACCAAAACAGCAGTATCCCCTGATTCTATCAACACCGACCCACCAGCTTGGGGGGCTAACAGTCCTACCTTCAGTCGAATATCCCGTCCATCAAAGGATATTGACTTATCAACTTCTGCCATTCAGTTTTTTTTCCTTCTATGCACACTATTCTCTCTCTGTGGCAATCCTAACATTTATGCACTATAGACGGCTTCTGTTAGATATATTAGTTTCACAGACTAGATTTAGGGGGCAGAAAACAGGAGACAGGAGGCAAAAGGCAGATTTAATTTCTAAATTATACCTAAATAACCTTATTTTACGCGTCTAATAACTACTATTAGCTCACTCAAAAAATCGGTATCAGAGAAACATGGCAATTCTACACAGTATTTGGTTGCACAAGAATCAAGATAATTGTTTATTTGTATGGGGAGAAACTTGGCGAACTTTGCCAATTAGTGTTGAATCTATTACCTCAATAGAATTACCGTTGAATCCCTTAGCGATGACACCAACAGAGTTAAATGAATGGTTAGAAACGAATAAATTAGATGTTAAAAATTATATTCAAAATCTTCAAACTCAAGCGTCTGCACCGGCTACCAGTAAATCAAAAACTCGTAAAAATGAGTCTAAAATAGAAAAAACATTACCTAATAAATTACAAATACTTGCCTTAGAAACTAACTTTATTGAAAATGACAAAATAATTTATCCTGTACATTCTGCCAGCTTAGATATTGATAGTAATTCAACACAATATCTACAACCTTGGCGAATTGAAGGTTTTTGTCTCAACCCCAGCGCAGCAATTAAATTTCTTACCGCTTTACCATTGAGTTCCACTGATAGTAAAGATGCCTTTTTGGGGGGAGATTTACGTTTTTGGGTACAAATAGCTCGTTGGAGTTTAGATTTAATTGCTCGCTGTAAGTTTTTACCAACTATTCACCAAGAATCAGATGGTTCTGTAGTTGCTAAATGGCAGGTACTTTTAGATAGTGCTATTGATGCTACTCGGCTAGAAAAATTTGCGGCTAAAATGCCCTTAGTTTGTCGAACTTATCAGCAAGATAGGGAAGATTGTAACCAAAATAATTTAGCAGTTGATTTACCGGAAAAACCACAAGAATTAATTTTGGGATTTCTCAATAGTATTATAGATTCCCAAATCCGCGAAATGATTGCTGCTCAATCTCCCGTTGATAATAGATTAATGATGTCTTTACCACCTGCTGTACAACAGTGGTTACAGGCTTTAACTGGTGCATCTAACATAATTAATGCTGATGCAATGGGATTGGAAAGATTAGAAGCAGCAATAAAAGCTTGGACTCTACCATTACAATATCAATTAACAGGCAAAGCTTCATTTCATACCTGTTTTCAATTGCTACCTCCAGAAGAAGGAAAAACAGATTGGATATTAGCTTACTTTCTGCAAGCAGCAGATGATTCGGAATTTTTAATAGCTGCCAAAACTATTTGGAATTATCCAGTTGAAAAATTAGATTATCAAAATCGGACAATTGAACAACCGCAGGAAACATTTTTGCGGGGTTTGGGTTTAGCTTCTCGATTGTATCCAATTATAGCCCCCAGTTTAGAAACCGAATCTCCGCAATTTTGCGTCCTTACCCCCATGCAAGCTTATGAGTTTATCAAATCTATAGCTTGGAGGTTAGAAGATAGCGGTTTAGGAGTAATTTTACCACCAAGTTTAGCTAATCGTGAAGGATGGGCTAACCGCTTAGGATTGAAAATTAGCGCCGAACCACCCAAGAAAAAACAGGGACGTTTGGGTTTACAAAGTTTGTTAAATTTCCAATGGCAATTAGCAATTGGTGGACAGACAATTTCTAAAGCTGAGTTTGATAAATTAGTAGCTTTAAATAGTCCTTTGGTAGAAATTAATGGTGAGTGGGTGGAACTGCGTCCCCAAGATATTAAAACCGCCCAAAACTTTTTTGCATCTCGCAAAGAACAGATGTCTTTGTCATTAGAAGATGCTTTGAGAATTAGCACAGGAGATACTCAAGTCATTGAAAAATTACCTGTTGTTAGTTTTGAAGCTTCTGGTGCATTACAAGAATTAGTGGGGGCTTTAACTAATAATCAAGAAATTCAACCTTTACCAACTCCTAGCAATTTTTGCGGACAATTACGACCTTATCAAGAACGTGGTGCTGCTTGGTTGGCTTTTCTGGAACGTTGGGGTTTGGGTGCTTGTTTAGCGGACGATATGGGACTGGGAAAAACGATCCAATTCATCGCTTTCCTACTCCATCTCCAAGAACAAGATGCACTAGAAAACCCAGTTCTCTTAGTATGTCCTACTTCGGTTTTAGGAAATTGGGAAAGAGAAGTTAAGAAATTTGCTCCTACTCTGAAAGTTTTAGAATATCACGGTGATAAACGCCCCAAAGGTAAGGCATTTACAGACACTGCAAATAAGCACAATTTAGTAATTACTAGCTACTCATTGGTACAACGAGATATTAAGTTATTACAAACCGTAAATTGGCAGATAATTGTTTTAGATGAAGCCCAAAATATCAAAAATGCAGATGCAAAGCAATCTCAAGCAGTGCGAAAGATAGAAACTACATTTCGTATTGCTTTAACAGGAACACCTGTAGAAAATAGATTGCAGGAATTATGGTCTATTTTAGATTTTCTCAATCCTGGATATTTAGGGAATAAACAGTTCTTTCAAAGACGGTTTGCTATGCCTATTGAAAAGTATGGTGATACTGCTTCTTTAATGCAATTACGGTCATTAGTTCAACCTTTTATTTTACGTCGGTTGAAAACTGATAAATCAATTATTCAAGATTTGCCAGAAAAGCAAGAAATGACCGTATTTTGCGGTTTGACTGCTGAACAAGGGCAACTATATCAACAGTTGGTAGACGAATCTTTAATTGAAATTGAATCAGCAGAAGGTTTACAGCGCAGAGGAATGATTTTAGGTTTATTGGTTAAATTAAAACAAATTTGTAATCATCCTGCACAATATTTGAAAGAGTCAAGTTTAGCAAAACATAATTCTGCTAAATTACAACGTTTAGAAGAAATGTTAGAGGAAGTTTTAGCAGAAGAAAACCGCGCTTTAATTTTTACCCAATTTGCGGAATGGGGTAAATTGTTAAAACCCTATTTAGAAAAACGTTTAGGTAGGGAAATTTTCTTTTTATATGGTAGCACCAGCAAAAAGCAACGGGAAGAAATGATTGATAGGTTCCAACACGATCCCCAAGGACCACCAATTATGATTCTGTCTTTAAAAGCTGGTGGTGTGGGTTTGAATTTAACCAGAGCAAATCATGTCTTTCACTTTGATAGATGGTGGAACCCTGCGGTAGAAAATCAAGCCACAGATAGAGTATTTAGAATTGGACAAACTAAGAATGTCCAAGTTCATAAATTTGTGTGTACGGGAACTTTAGAGGAAAAAATTCATGAGATGATTGAAAGTAAAAAGCAATTAGCAGAACAAGTTGTTGGTGCTGGTGAAGAATGGTTAACTGAATTAGATACAGATCAACTGCGTAATTTACTATTACTTGACCGTAATGCAATTATTGATGAGGATGAGGAATAAAGAACAATAAAGTAGTGACAATTACTAAAATTTTGACAAAACTTTGAAATAAAATTTAAAAGAAAACAATACAAATAATGCAACCTATTATGAAAATAGCACCAGCAATTAAAGCTTTTTTCCAATTTTCTTTAAAAATTACAGGTTTTGCTACACTATTGGATGATGTTATAGGATTGCTAACTTGTGCAGGTTGAGATTTATTAATAGGTAAAGTTTGAGTTTGTTGAATAGTTGTAACTTGCTGATTTGTTTTATTGTTCTTAACAGAAACTGTTACAGGAATTTGTGTTCTAATACTGCCATGTATTGCAGGAAAAGCATCATAATTAATCTGAATTTTTCTTTGACACCAGTAACATTTAGCATAACTCCTTGCATAATAATGGTTATTTATAGATGAACATGGTGTTAGTTCAGGAATTGCTACTTCTAAAGCGTTTTTCCAATCAGCAGCACTTGGCCGCGCATAGGGAGTACGATTGCCATCATCAAAACATTTACGAAAAAGTCTTTCAAGTTCTGGATGAATAACATTTAGAGGAATAGATATTGGTGTAGGTTTAAGTTTAGAACTTTTACCATATATCCAATCACCTTGATGAATAAGTTTATCAATGTTTGGCTGATTAGCACCACCCACCCATTCTCCAGAAAAAGGATGATTCCCAAATAATAATTGCCAAATAATTATAGCTAATCCAAAGCGATCATGTAACTCTGAACGGTCAACTGTGGTAAAATCAACATTAAACATTTCTGGTGGTGTATATTCTCCAGAACCTACATGACTGCGGTGAATTTTTCCTGTTATTTTGTCTCTTATTTGAAATGAATCGGTATCAATAATAGAAATTTGACCAGTTGATTGAACCAAAAGGTTTTGTTGTTTAATATCACAAACTACATAATTTTTCTTGTGTAAAATATCAATAGTAGAGGCAACATTCATAGCGGTTATATGCAAATATACCCAGTTAAAACCAGGTGTTTGCTTATTTCTAAGTCGAGGACTATAGACTTTAATTAAAGTTTGTCCATTCTTGATTTCCGGCATCAAAAATCCTAAAATACTCCCACCACTATCTTGTAGTAAATCCTTAGGCCAAGCTATAGAAATATGTCCTTGTGATAATGTAGGATCGGTAGGTGGGTCATTAGCCATTACCTGAAGTTTTGCACTTCTTTCTGGTGTAGGATTATGATAAATTTTGGCTAAAAATCCAGTTTTATTAGTTGTATAGATTTTTCCTTCACCACTACTATTAATCTCTTTGACTAAATCGATCCATTCACCAGAATTTTTGCATTGTAGACGAACCATATCAATTCTATTACTCCCACTTTACTGTTACCGAGTTTCTCTTGATCTTGCTTTTGGTGTTTCAGGTGGTGTTCTACCTCTTTCTAAAGCAGGTGAAGATTGTGTAGGTGTAGGTTTAGGTGATGGAGTTTTTTCTGGAGAAGATGTAGATGGTGTGGTTAAAGATGATGGAGTCTTTACATCAGAAGGTTTAGGTGTCTTAGAATTAGATTGAGTAAATGTAATAATTCCAAACACAATTGCAAAGAATGTCAAAGTACCTACAGAGATGCATACTATCCTGAATGCGTTTATGTTAGGAATTGTAATTTTTACTCGTGCATATAAAGAAGAGTCATCGGAATTTTCTCCATAAACCGTGAAATCTTTTACAGTAATGAAGTTTTGACTAGTAATAATTTTTCTTTCTCGAATCTTACTGACTAGTTCATCAAAATATTGAATACGTCTTGGTGATTTAAAGACAACTTCCAAGCTACCTTTGCTGAAATTTACAATTGGTGTGATACCTTGAGCTTCTGGTATACTTGTAATTTCTGCTTTAATAAAATCTATAAACTGTTTTAGCTTTTCATCTGTATCTTTAGGATGAGGAGATGGTTGTATAACATCTAAATCATTGAGGTTGGGAATTTCTTCAGGAGATGGTTTGATACCACCATCATATAATCTCCTTTCTTCTACAAAACCACCATAAGCACACAAAAGTAAAGTTTTATCATCGTCTGTGCGCTTATTAAGATTTTCATTATTAAGAAAATCATCAACCTCTCTCTCTTTATGTTGTAAGGTATTGATTGAAAAAATTGATTCTTCTAAACCATTAAAAAATTTATTATATGGTTTCCATCTTTGTGTTTTTTTATCTAAGGCAAGATGTTCAACACCATCTGTAGCAGCACAGATAAAATCATAAGCTTTAGACTTTAAGCAAAAGCGCATTTCATGAATTGCAGTAGAAGATGTGACTGGAGTAGTTTCATTTGCAAATTCACCCTTATCTGGTTGAAACAATAACTCATAATCTTCATTATTTGATCCAACGACAATTAAACCATCACCGATTTGCATAGCAACTAGCAATTTAGGGGTAGCTACAAAAGCTATCAAGGTACAAGCTAAATCATGAATATTCAATTCATTATCTTTAGCATGAATACCTAATTTTGTTCTAATTTCTATTAATAGCTTTTTAAAATGTTCTTTCCAGGCATTTTCATCAATTTTATATTTCCAAATAGCCTCTTTTTGGAGATAAGTAAGTGTAGTTTCAACTGCTAATTGAGAACCTATTTGTGAAAATTTAGCACTACCCATACCATCAGAAACAGCACCTATAATAACTGATTCTTTGTCTAGAATCTTATAATCTGAATAGTCTTGACAAGGTGTTTCAGATTTAATATGTTTAGTACCAATTACGCTTTTAGCTACAGCTTGCCATTTCATTAATTACACCTCCTATAGTTCCGTTCCAGATCCCCGACTTCTCAAAGAAGTCGGGGATCTAACATCTAGAATTGCTGTATCATGTACTTGTAGTAGCCCAACCACTCACAGCAGGTAAAGAAATTTGAGTTGTTCCTACCTTACTACTAGAAACCCGTTTCATGGAGTCAGACAACCACCGGAATAAGTCAGCAAATCTTAATCCGTCAAGTTTAAGTGGAGGTGTATTTGGTGGTGCTATCTGACTGAGAATCTTCATATTTGCACCTTGAACACCTACAGCATAAAAGCTGATTTTTCGATCAGCATCAGCTTGTCTAACTTGTTGTGCTGCATTTTGCCAGCTATCTGTAGGTTCACCATCAGTAATTAAGAACACCCAAGGTTGATAGTATTGAGTACCATTATTCTTATATTCAATTTTGCGATTTTCAACTTCTCTCAAAGCCATTTGAATTGCTGACCCCATTGCTGTTGTACCGCTTACAGTCAAATGGGGTGGATTGAATTGGTCAATAGTAATAAAATCTTGTAGTAATTCTGGTGTACTACCAAAGGTAATAATAGCAACTTCAACTCTCAAAGAAGCAGTAGCATCCTGTTCTATTTCTTGTTTAAACGTAGCAAGACCCGCATTAAGTTGAGCAATAGGACTTCCTGACATAGAACCGGAGATATCAAGCAGTAACACCACTGGACAACGTGGTTCAGGGTTATCCGCAAATTCAGCGTAAATAGGCATAATTACTTTATATTCCCTGGTAAAAATGAATAAAGTTACCTTGTATTTATGATGGTAAGCTAACTTACATCAGGTATTGACTAACACTACTTAGAATTTATGTTAGGATTACATCAGTATTTTTTTAATCACGTTATGTCAGAAACTAACGAAAAGTTTGTAGAAGCGTCTAATAACTGGGATTTAGAGACTTTATACACTGATTTAGCCTCTGTTAAAGGTAAACGTCTCACTCCCGTAGAAAAACTCCACCTGCGGGGACTGCTTCTGGGTTACAGTCCGGCTGAAATTGCCGATAAGCTAGGTAAAGATGTTAGAGGTGTGGAAACTGACTTCAGTGCCACTATATATAGATATGTAAAGGGTTTAGTAGGTAAATGTAACGAAAAAATAAATAATTGGCGTAGTGTTATTGAATGGTTGGACGAAGCAGGATATAAAATTGAAATTACAAATAAGAATCAAGAGACTGTTAATTTTGAATCTGTAGATATTATTGGTAGAATTGCTAGTATTAAATTTTGTAAAAAGAAAATCACAATTGAAATAGATACGATTGAGGTTGATTTATTAGGGAAAGATAAATCTTCCAATGAATCACTTTGATATGTATAAAATCAAAATTATTTTCTAATAAAAAATGTAAATCCTAACTTAGATAAAACGATGACAGAAAATATAGACCATGACCGCTTGTTCAAAGAACTAATATCAACCTTTTTTATAGAATTTATAGAATTGTTCTTTCCTCAAGTTTTGGAATATATAGATCACGGATCAATTACATTCTTAGACAAAGAAATATTTACTGATGTCACCGCAGGAGACAAATATGAAACTGACTTGATAGCCAAAGTTAAATTTTTAGGTCAACCTTCTTATTTTGTGATTCATATTGAAGCTGAATCAGGTGCAAGACCGAAATTTAATCAAAGAATGTTTCGTTATTTTGCGAGATTAGATGAAAAATTGGACTTGCCAATATATCCGATAGTTATATTTTCCTACGACTCACCCAAAACCGTAGCTGTGAATAACTATCAAATCAACTTTCCTGATTTTGAAGTGCTAAAATTTAATTATCAAGTAGTGCAACTCAATCAACTCAACTGGCGAGACTTTTTAATTCGTCCAAATCCAGTTGCATCTGCTTTGATGTCAAAAATGAGTATAGCACCAGAAGATAGGCCAAAAGTCAAAGCAGAATGTTTAAGGTTATTAGTCACCTTAAAATTAAATCCAGCCAAAATGCAATTGATATCAGGTTTCATTGACACATATTTGAGATTGAATAAAATAGAAAAAGAGAAATTTCAAACAGAAATAGGTACATTAATAACAGAGGAAAAGGAGGAAGTTATGCAAATTGTCACTAGTTGGATGGAAGAAGGAATTGAAAGAGGAATTGAAAGAGAAAAAAATTTAATTCTCCGTCAAATCAATAAGAAATTTGGACACATTGATATAGAACTAGAAACCGCAATTAGAAGTTTAAATATAGAAATTATGGAATCTTTAGGAGAGGCAATTTTTGATTTAGAGACTGTGGAAGATTTGCAAAATTGGTTAGAGGATGTTTGATATAGGAATAATAATAACTCCTATAAGCCTTTTTTGATCCGCTAAAATCATTTTATTGCCAGTATTTTGCTTGTATACCTTATCCAAATTTTTGCATTAATTATGACTAATGATACCCTACAAGCAAGTAGAGAATGGTGGTCACAGCGATGGCTAGATTTACTAGATTCTTATCGGTTTAAAAAACGTCTGGAAAGGGCTAGAAATTATTCTAGACAAGGCAATGTTTTGAGTATTGAGTTTAAAGGTGCAAAAGTTCTAGCCAGGGTGCAAGGTAGTGAAGCAGAACCTTATAAGGTTTCTCTTTCCCTTGATGCTTTTAGTGATGAAGAGTGGGGTTATGTGATTGAAACTATGTCCCAAAAGTCTATTTTTGCTGCTAAATTATTAGCGGGAGAAATGCCGCAAAATATCGAAGATGTATTTACATCTAATGGACTTTCATTATTTCCTTTTACCTTGGGTGACGTTCACGGTAAATGTTCTTGTCCTGATAAAGCAGTACCTTGTAAACATATTGGTGCTGTGTATTATCAATTAGGCGATCGCTTTAGTGAAGATCCCTTTGTTTTATTTCAATTACGGGGACGCACCAGAGAAAAAATAATTAGTGATTTACGCCAGTTACGCAACACTAAAAATTTAGAAAAATCTGATAAAAAACCTTTAAAAACAGCAAATACAGAAGTTCAACAGATAGAACATGAACATAACTTTTCATTAAAATTAGATAATTTTTGGCAATATCAAGAGCCACTAGAATCGTCTTTAGTGGTAATTTCCCCTAGTGTAAGTGAGACAGTTTTAGACGTTTTGGGTACAATTCCCCTAGCTAAAGATGAGGAGAGTTTAGTGAATTCATCTGCGGGTGATGTCACGATAAATTATTTACAAACAGTTTACAAAGATGTGAGTCAAAAGGCTTTTTTAGCAGCAATGAATGTGGGAGGCTAAGAGAATGTTTGAAAAGTTTTGGGCGAATATAAAGATGCCTCCGGCACGCTTCGCGAACACTACTATACAAGCCAAGTCCCTTCGGGTTCGTCAGTTCCCTACGGCGGGAAACCCGCCTACAGGACTGGTCTCACCACCTGCGTGGACTAAGGAAAGATTAAGGGTTTGAAACCCACGGAGATGGGTTTTGTATGTGTAGCCGCGACTTCTAGTCGCCTTTTCAAACACCCTCTAAATTCATAGAGAAAAACCGCCGCCTTCAATAATTGTTGAATGAGAAAATACCTAAATTTTCTTTTGATAATTATGATGACTCCTGACTCCTGACTCCTGAATTCTGGCGTTATGGTATCATGCTGTTTTATACTCAATTATCCCAAACCCTAAAGAGGAGCATATATGGAGCCAATCATTGCTATAGTTTTAGCACTTATAGGTTATGCCTTGGGATCAGCTAAACTGATTAATCAAGGTAATGAAGCCCTGGTTGAACGCTTGGGTCGGTATCATCGGAAACTTAAACCAGGACTCAACTTTATAGTTCCCTTACTTGACCAAATTGTTATGGAGGATACAACACGGGAACAGGTTTTAGATATCAAACCTCAGAATGTCATTACAAAAGACGGTGTTTATCTAGAAGTTGATGCAGTTGTTTACTGGCGCATCACTGAAATTGAAAAAAGCTTTTATGCAATTGACGATTTGCAACAAGGACTTACTAATTTAACCACAACTACACTGCGAGAAATTATCGCCCAGAACTCCTTAGAAGATACTAATATGTCTAGGGCAGATATGGACAGAACTATATTAGATCAATTAAATCCAATCACAAGCGATTGGGGAGTTACTATCATTAGGTTAGACATTCAGAGAATAACACCACCTGAAACTGTACGCAAGTCAATGGAAGAAGAACGCGCTGCGGAAATTAAAAAACGGGCGCTGATTTCCACTGCTGAGGGGGAAAGACAAGCTGCGGTTAAAAAAGCCGAAGGAACTAAAAGTTCGCTGGAAATTATTTCTCAAGCTATACGTTCTCATCCTGAAAGTAAGGATCTTTTACGGTATCTCGTAGCTCAAGATTATGTCCAAGCCAGTCAAAAACTTAGTGAAAGTAATAACGCCAAAATTGTGTTTGTAGACCCAGCTAATTCTACAGATATGTTCCAAGAATTAATTGCTGAGTCAGTAAATAAAGATGATGATATTAAAACTTCTGGTAATGGTAATGGTGCTAATTAATAGCTCAGTGATCAGTTATCGCCGTTTACTGTTCACTGTCACCTGCTACCTGTCGATAAATAGCATCAGCAACTAAAGAAACATCGCGCATTTCCAAAACATCGTGAACTCGGAGGATGTCAGCACCATTGAAAATGGCAGCACAACAGGCCGCTGCTGTTCCCCAAACTCTGGCTTTTGGCTCTGGTTGGTTTAAAATTTTCCCTATAAAACTTTTACGAGAAGCTCCCACCAGTATGGGACAGTTCAGCACTTTTAAAGTTTGCAAGCGGCGAAAAATTTCTAAATTTTGCTCGTAATTTTTAGCAAAGCCAATACCAGGATCAATAATAATTTTCTCCTGTTTAATACCCACCGCAACTGCGGCTTTTATTTGTTGAGATAAAAAACTATAAATATCAGCCATCAAATCTTGATAATCAGTTTGTTGTTGCATTGTTAGGGGTGTTCCCCGGATGTGCATTAACATAATTGGCACATCTAAACTAGCCACAGTTGCCAACATTTGTGAGTCATAAGTACCCCCAGAAATATCATTAACTATATCAGCCCCAGCTTCTACAGCAGCTTTAGCTACATTTGCTCTAGTGGTATCTACAGAAATGGGAATTGAAATTTCTGGTCGTATTACTTGCAAAACAGACAGCACCCGGTCAAGTTCTTCTGTGAGGGTAATTTGCTCTGCTCCCGGTCTGGTTGATTGACCACCGATATCAATAATATCAGCACCAGCATTTACCATTGCTTGCGCTTGGGCTAAAGCGGCTGAAGCTGTGTTAAATTGACCACCATCACTAAAGCTGTCAGGGGTGACATTTAAAATCCCCATCACATAAGTCCGTTGTCCCCAGATGAAACAGCTTTTTCTAATAATTAATTGGTTTGACATATATTTCATACCGCCCCGGAATGAATTCCGAGGCTAATAGCCAAAGTCCGTTAAAACGGACTAAATTGATTTGTTAAAAAACTGTAAATGGCGTTTTACTGATAATTAACAATCCTGGCAAAACTATCAGCTTCTAGACTCGCACCTCCTACGAGAGCGCCGTCAATTTCTGCTTGAGCCATGATTTCATCAATATTATTCGGCTTAACTGAGCCGCCATATTGAATTGATACATGAGGATTAGTCAATTGAGAGCGAATTAAACCAATTACTCGATTTGCTTCTTTAGCTTCACAAGTATCACCAGTACCAATAGCCCAAATTGGTTCATAAGCAATTATCAAGTTACTTTGATCCACATCCACTAAGTCTTGTTCTAATTGGGAGATAATCAGTTTTTCGGTTTCCCCAGCATCTCGTTGTTGTTTGGTTTCACCAACACAGAGAATGGGGGTAAGTCCATATTTTTGAGCAGCTTTGAGGCGGAGGTTAACGGTTGTGTCTGTTTCCCCAAAAAATTGCCGTCTTTCGCTATGACCAACGATGACATAACGCACTCCAATTTCTGTGAGCATGGGAGCAGCAATTTCACCCGTGTAGGCTCCATTTTCTTCCCAGTGGACGTTTTGAGCGCCCAAATGGATAATGCTGCCGTGCAAATATTTGGACATGACGCTTAAATCTGTAAAGGGAGGACACAATATTACCTCTCGTTCTGAGGCTGTTTCCTCCAGGTGGGGCAGAAATCCGCGTAAAAATTCTTCGGACTCTGACCGGGTTTTGAACATTTTCCAGTTACCGGCAATAACGATTTTTCGCACAGGTGTTTTTGTCAAGATGCTAACGCTACTAGATCCATTTTTCAGTCTAGAACTTTTCTGGACGCAATCAGCATTTTGAACAGAAGTTTTACCGCCTTTACTGCTACCCTCATTCTCACCAGTTTTACTGGTTTACCCGCTGCTTTCTCATCGTCAAGGAACTGTCCCAAGTCTTTTAACACTGGATTAGTGCGACTGCGGGTAGGTTCGACCGCTGAAATAATTAATCAAAATTTATTAAATTTTTAGGATATTAATCAAGGAATTCATCAGATTTTGAATGAAATTAGATATTTTTCCATCTTGATGCACTAAAATGATATTTTGTCAAGATAATTTAGATGCGTTTCCCCTGCCCCCACCATGAACCAAACCATCTTTCACCTCGCCTTCCCTGTCACTGATATCCCCGAAACCAAAGCCTTTTATGTTGATGGTTTAGGCTGTATCCCCGGTAGAGAAAACCCCCATGCTTTAATTCTCAACCTTTACGGACATCAATTAGTGGCACACATCACCAAAGAACCTCTAATACCTCAAAAGGCGATTTATCCTCGACATTTCGGATTAATTTTTACCTATCAACAAGATTGGCAAGAATTACTAGAAAGGGCAAAAATCAAAGATTTAAATTTTCGAGAAGAACCTAAAAATCGCTTTGTTGATTCTCCCCTAGAACATCAGACTTTCTTTTTAGAAGATCCTTTTTACAACTTAATGGAATTCAAGTATTATCGACATTCAGAGGCAATTTTTACGAGTTCTGAATATACGAAAATTGGTGATAGGTAGGTAATAACTAATAACTAATTGGTTCATTTAATGCTGCTGCTACTACTTCAAAAGTTCTTTTATCTGTTAACATCCAAGGATGAAGAGCAACGGGTAAAATAACTTCCTTGCCAAAAGGTATTCTTGAACTTTCCGCAGGTAAAATAATTAAATCATAAGGTGTCCAAATAGATGTAAAATTTAACTTCTTCAACATTTCTACATCAGAATTTAAGTCATTTAAAAAATCACTATCAGGCTGCATTTGTAAAGCACCCTTTAACCAAGTTAAATATGCAATATTTGTTCCCTGATGTGGTGAGGAAATGGTAATAAACCTCTTTACCTTTTCTATTCCTCCCAATCTTTGAATATAATAACGGCTGACTATTCCCCCCATACTAAAACCCACTATATCTAATGGTTGTTCTGGTGCAAAGGTAGCGTTTACATAATCCGCTACTTGCTGTGCTAACTTGTCTAAAACCTCAGAACCATTATTAGGTTTTAAATCAACTGTACAAACCACCATACCTTGCTTTCTCAGGTAAAACGCCATTTTATCGAAAACCGCTCCAGTATCATTAATACCGTGTACTAATAAAACAGGATTCCGCTTTCTTGTTTTGTTATTCATAGTAATACTTTGAAAATAAATCTGTAAAAAATTGTCAGTATTCATAAAATCAGATTTTAGTTGATTCTGTAGAAAATATAACCAAGTACCAGAGCTATCAACCCAGAGACTATGACAGTTTTTGCAGCCAGTCAGTTATTATTAATTTTTATTAAGGAAAGTCTCAGAATCTTGCTCGTAGATACAGTAAAATCTAATAATTAGTTCGCAGTCACTATAGGTCGCTAATGGTTGTAATGAAGTCATAACAATTGCCCTATAGTATGACTACAAGGTGATTAAGTAAAAATCCCTAGAATGATTACCGGAAGCAATTATGGCAACAAAATGTAAGATTATGTTGCAATGATTAATAATTACGGTGATATTGCAAAATATTAAAAGCAGGAGAAATTGTCATGTTTGGATTTATCAAAAATTTAATCGGTGGTATTTTTGGTTTCATCGGTGGGTTATTTGGCAAAAAAGATGAATACTATTTGGAACTAAAAGAAGAAGCTGGTGATACCAAACCAGCACCTGCTGAAGCTAAGTCAGTAGCAACAGCAGCGAAAGTAGAACCCATTAAACCAGCAGCAGCGAAAGTAGAACCTGCTAAAGTAAGCAAACCGACACCCGCTAAACCAACAGAAGCAACTGAAACAAATTTTGCCACTAAATATTTAATGACTGAATCTTCTGCTGGTCGTCGTCGTCCTGGTGCGAACATGAATAGTTTTCTGGATATGGCGAGTCAAGTAAAAGTACCTGGATAAATTAATTTTGGATTTTGGTAAGAATTCAGGTGAGGCGATAAGATCCCCGACTTCTTTTGTTTATTGTGTCCATAAATGATAAATTGATTTCAGAAGTCGGGGATCTGGGTGTGAACTATTGCTATAGCTGAATACTTACAGATTTTGGATTGACGATTTTGGATTGATTAATTGGTTTAATGCAGAATATATAGATCGCAGTTAGGGCTAAAGCCCTGACTACCAACAAAAAATAAGTCCTACATTTAATCCAAAATCCAAAATCTAACCTTTCCCTATTTATGATTTGGTTGAGGCATTTTTAACAAATACAATTCCACTGTATAACTGAAATGCCGAATCCCAATTAGTCTGTTCTCTCCTAAATAGTTGTATATGAGGAGGAATTTGATTTAGCACTTCTGTTTGATCTAAAACTTTTTCTCCAAAAGGCTGAAATTCTGACCAAACTTTAACTAGAGGTAATTTTTTCTCAACCCAATTCATCAAACCATTCCAGTTAATTCTAATGGTGTTTTGTGTGGCTTGGGGAGTAATTTCTAAACCTTGTTGAAATTCATAGCCATTGTCATAAATTCGCAAAATTGTACGTCTTCCAGGTAGATGTAAATCACAAAATTGGGCATAGTCTTGAGTTTGGGTTTTACGTTCTAATTTACCACGGACATTGATATCTACAACTTGTTCAAAAATAGGTAATAATCCTACAACTCTGGCTGTAACTTCTGACCACTCAAAACTAAAAGAACCAAGTTGATTTTCTGAACTCAAACATACAACGTTTGGGTTTTGTGGCGATGCGGAAAAATATTTGACTTGATATACTTGAATTGCTTGAATTTGTGATATTTTTAGACAAAAGCAGGGAATTCCAGCTTGTTGTAACTGTGTCCCATAAAATTGCATTTCACCTATTTTTCCTGTTCTGTAGATTCTCCAACTGCGACTTGGTAACATCAGTCTAGCTGAGTAGGTATCTATTTGCATAATTTCGGCAAATTTTGGCGCAACTATAGTTTTTTGTTCACTGTTAATTGGTTCTAAAACTAATATTCCCTGTTCGATGTTACTTGGTTCTGATGTTGCTTGAACAATTGCTCTTTGTCTTTCTTCTTGCTGTATTTCTTTTATTCGCTGTAAACCTTGACGTGCTTGTGACAAGATTTTGTTATTTACTGTTACTTTTAGTAGTTGACGATAAATTTTTTCTGATTCTTGTCGCTTTCCAGAAACTTCCTGTAACCGGGCGAGATAAAATTGCACCCAAGGATTTTCTGGTGACTCTTTGAGTAAAGGTTTGATTAATTTAGCTGCGGTTTGATAGTCTTTGCGTTCAAAGGCGGCGATAACTTCTTCCAGCATGACTTTTAATAAACTTGATATGAATGTCTCGCGCCAAGAAGCAAAGACGCAAAAAAAGCGTAATCGTTTTGCGTGAGATATATTATTTATACTTCACAAGTAGCAGCAATCAAGGATAATGCAACAATCGGCGCTGTGACTGCGCGGAGAATACGACGGCCAAGGGAAACAGGTTGAAATCCTGATTTTATTGCTATTTCCAGTTCTTGATCTGTCCACCCTCCTTCGGGTCCGATCGCAATTATAATTTCATCAGAGCAGTTATTTAGCACTTTTTTCAAATGCGGATAATCTCCACGCGCTTCACAGATATAACGGTGATTTACTTTACATTCACTTAATGCGGTGCTAAAAGCTACAGGTTCTAAAATGGTGGGAACAAAGGCTCTCTCTGACTGTTCAGCGGCTTCTGAGGCTATCCTTCGCCAACGTTCTAATTTTTGTGAACTAGGGTTGATGAGGGTGCGATCGCTCAAAACAGGTAAAATACAAGTTACTCCCAATTCTGTACAACACCGGACAACATCATCAAAACCATTTCCCTTTGGTAAAGCCATCATCAAAGTTATAGATACAGGTAACTCGGTTTTCACCTGAAGTAATTCTATAATCTCTCCTGTTTCTCCTATGAGCTGGGTTAACCACCATTTACCCATACCATCCATCGCAATAAATTTATCCCCATCCCGCAACCGCAACACCCGCAATAAATAATGTTGTTGTTGGGGAGTTAATAAAAGTTGTTGTTCTTGGAGTTGGGAAGGATGAATTGTAATCCGTTGCATTTTTAACTGTATAGTTTTGGTTGAGAAATTACACTCTTTTCCAGTATAGATATAGCATGATGAAATTAAGTGTGAAACTCAAAAATCTTTTGTCGAGAAATCTGCTAGTAATTGCAACTTTTTTAATAGCTTTGATGGCTATATTTTCTACACAAGTCATAGCGGAAGAAAATAAGCCACACTGGAGTTATGGAGGTGCAGCAAATCCTACTCAATGGGGAGAAATCAGTCCTAACTTTGCTCTTTGTGAACTGGGAAAAAATCAATCTCCTATTAATATCAATAATGCAGTAGAAGGAACTCCCATTAAAATACAGTTTAACTATCAACCAACACCTTTATTAGTGGTTAATAATGGTCATACTGTCCAAGTAAATTACAAATCAGGTAGCACTATAAAACTTAACGCTGAGGAATACGAACTCATCCAATTTCATTTTCACACACCTAGCGAACATACTATTAATAATAAAGCCTCTGCTCTAGAAATGCACTTGGTTCACCGCAATGCTCAAAATCAACTAGCAGTTGTGGGAGTGATGATAAATAAAGGTGCAAATAATCCCTTTATTGCTCAAATTTGGCAGCATATTCCCACATTGGGAAAAAACAATGCAGTCCAAAATTCTACTATTAACGCTGCTAATTTATTACCTAAAAATAAAGATTTTTTCAGTTATAATGGTTCACTAACTACGCCACCATGCAGTGAAAATGTAAAATGGAATGTGTTAATAGAACCGATTCAAGTTGCAGAAAAACAAATTGAAGCTTTCCAAAGTTTATATCAAGTAAATGCTCGTCCAGTGCAACCTGTAAATGCGAGAATAGTTGAATTTCATGGACAATAAATCATTATACGCTTTTGTCAGAATCAGGATGTCCAGGATTTAAGGATTTTCAGGATGTAATTGAAAGATTGATTTTTGGGAAGTTGGGATTTTTTGTCTGAATCAGGATATCCAGGATTTTAGGATTTACAGGATGCGATCGCAAATAATAATGTTGATAATTGAAAAACAGTTATATATGCGCGCACACTTTTCCACCTATAACATATAGCATAAAAGAAATTTTTCGCCTTGTCAAGTCTTGATGGAAAATTTGTTGAATATTGTTTGTCAGCATCAGAACATCCTTCGGGAAGTCAAAACTCAAAGGTCAAAAATCAAAGATTTACAGGATGCGATCGCAAATAATGATGTTGATAATTAAAAACCCGTTATATATGCGCGCACACTTTCCCAGATATAACATATAGCATAAAATAAAATTTTCGACTTGTCAAGTCTTAACCATGATTTTATAAAAAATTTCCTCTCCCTTATTTTCTTCGTGTCCTTTGTGTCTTAATTGTAACGAACCGCAGAGGACGCAGAGTTTTGGAGATATTTGGTGTAAGTTATGCACGATTAAACATTGCTTGTAAATCTCACGCAAAAACTAAAAACTTTGCGTCTTTGCGCCTTTGCGTGAGAAATATCCTACAGACTTTGGAAATATTTATCTAAAGCCTCATGTACCAAGTCAGTCATAGGTTTATTCAGCTTTTCTGCGGTTTCTTTGAGTTGCTCATAAACATCATCTCGTAAACTCACCCGATGACGTGATTTTCCGCTGCTGGTGGGTTCTCCTGGTGTGTAAGTGGCTGAAAATTCGCGGATAGCATCAAAACCTATGCGATCGCAAAAATCACCAAAACTTTCTTTACCTTTACGGAACTTTTTAAAATAGACAAAAATCGGCTCTAAAAAGCTTTCTATCTCATCGTGGTGCAGTTTTTCAATGATCGGTTGTGCTAACCGCGTTTGATCTGGTGAACCACCCAACCAAACTTGATAAGATTCTGGTGCGCTACCTACAAAACCTAATTCTGCCATATAGGGACGAGCGCAACCATTAGGGCATCCTGTCATCCTTACCACAAAATGGTCTTTTTGTAAACCCACTTTATCTAATAAAGCGCGGATTCTTTCTAAAATACCAGGAATTGCCCTTTCTGATTCCGTAATAGCTAAACCACAGGTAGGTAAAGCGGGACAAGCCATAGCATAGCGGGTTAAGGCTGCAATTTGACTAGGATCAGCAATAACACCACATTTATCTAGAATTTCTTGAATTGCTTCTTTATCTTCCGGTGCAATATCGTAAAAAATCAGGTTGTGGTTAGGTGTGAGACGGATGGGTAGGTTAAACTGCTCTACAATTGACCGTAAAGCGGTTTTTAGTAAAAATGTACCTTCATCTTTTACCCGACCATTATCAATGGAAATACCCAAGAACAGTTTACCGTCCCCTTGTTCATTCCAACCCAGATAATCTTGATATTTGAATTTCGGTAATTGTTTAAACGGTTCGACAGCTTTACCAAAGTATTCTTCCACTTGAGTGCGGAATTTGTTTACACCCCAATCATTGATTAAATATTTTAATCTCGCGTGTCTTCTGTCGGTGCGATCGCCATAATCTCTTTGAGTAGCAACAATCGCCTTCACAATATCATAAACATCATCTTTGGCTACATAGCAAATTGGATCAGCTATGCGTGCAAAGGTTTCTTCTTTATTGTGGGTTCGTCCCAAACCACCACCAGCAAAGACGTTAAAACCTTGTAATTCCCCTTTTTTATTGGTCATTACTACCAATGTTAAATCTTGGGAATACAAATCTACGGAATTATCACCGGGGACAGTTACGCAAACTTTAAATTTGCGCGGCATATAATGAGTACCATAGATTGGTTCTACGGAATCATGAATAATAGTCCCAGTCCCATTTTTTTGTCGTGCTGCTATGACATCTGGGTGTTCTTCGGCACTAATGGCTTTTTCCCCATCTAACCAAATTTCATAATAAGCACCGGTTTGGGGAGAGAGTAAATCAGCGATATTTTGGGCATATTCCCAAGCATACTCATATTCTGGGCGATTTTTGAATGGTGCGGGGGGAGCCATAACGTTGCGGTTGATGTCACCACAAGCACCTAAAGTAGAACCCAAATTCTTGACAATTGTGGCGATCGCTGCTTTGAGATTCTTTTTCAAAATCCCATGTAGCTGAAAACCTTGGCGGGTAGTAGCTCTTAACGTATGATTACCATATTCATCCGCCAATTTATCCAAAGCCAAATATAGCTGCGGTGGTACTAACCCACCAGGATTTTTTGTCCGCAGCATCATTTGGTAGTCTTTTTCCTGTCCCTTCGCACGATGATCACGGTTATCCTGTTGATAAGACCCGTGAAACTTCAGAATTTGTGTTGCATCCTCACTAAAGTGGGTTGTATCCTGAAGAATTTCTGTAGCTACAGGTTCGCGCAAAAAATTACTATTTTCTTTGAGTCCTTCAACTTTGGAAGGCTTACGGTTGGTCTGGGTAGTAGAAGCAGTGTTAACCATTACAGTAGTATCTTTCTCAATAATGCATCAGTTAAAGCTGAATTAGTAATTTAGCAGAACTTTATTCAGCTGCTAGAACACCAAAAATCCGGTAGGAATTGTCAGTAACTCAGGGCTAAAGCCACTGAGCTTGTAAGAGTAATCAAGCAAGCTGTACTGACCAGACCACCCTGAGCATAGTCTTATGGTAGCCGTTATCTGAGTCAAGACACCGGAGAATGCGACGCTAGTTTTCCGCTCTGTCGTTTGTAATTAAACAGTTTTAAAGTCACTGAAACAGTGTTACAAGCCCAACAAGCCCAGACAACAAGGTCAAAGCGAACATTACCTGAGAAATCAGAGAGGCAGAAATGTCAAATTACGCATTAGTTCTCGACACAAACAAACAACCTTTAAGCCCTTGTCACCCCTCGGTAGCAAGGAAATTATTGGCTTCGGGAAAAGCAGCTTTATTGAGGAGATTCCCCTTTACTATCATCTTAAACAAGTCATGCTCAGATGTTGTTAACCAAGCAATAGAACTTAAGATAGATCCCGGTTCAAAAACTACGGGCATAGCATTGGTTCAGTGCGAAAAAATCATTTTTAGCGCAGAACTTTCTCATCGAGGAAATGCAATTAAAGCGTCACTAGAATCCCGTCGTTCACTCCGCAGGGGGAGACGAAACCGCCATACTCGCTATCGTCAAGCCAGATTTTTGAATAGAACCCGGACAAAAAATTGGTTAGCTCCAAGTTTACAGCATCGTGTTGAGACTACCTTAACTTGGGTCAACAAACTCATTAAGTTTGCTCCGATCACCAGGATATATCAAGAGCTTGTCAGATTTGACCTGCAACAAATAGACAATCCAGAAATATCAGGTATTGAATATCAGCAAGGAACTTTGTCCGGGTACGAAGTCCGTGAGTATCTACTAGAAAAATGGCAGAGAAAATGTGCTTACTGTGGGATTGAGAATGTCCCCTTGCAAGTTGAGCATATTCACCCCAAAGCCAGAGGTGGCACTAATCGGATTTCTAATCTTTGTCTTGCTTGCCAGAAGTGCAATATCAACAAAGGCACTCAGGATATTGAGAAATTCCTGGCTAAGAAACTGGATATTCTCAAATGTATTCTGGCGCAAGCAAAACGACCTTTAAAAGATGCGGCGGCAGTGAACTCTACCCGTTGGGCATTGTTTAGCCGACTCCAAGAAACTGGTTTACCCGTTTCCACTGGTTCTGGTGGTCAAACTAAGTTCAATAGAACTAGATTAAAGTTTCCTAAAACTCATTGGCTAGATGCCGCTTGTGTTGGGCAAATTGGAGAATTGGCAGTTTTAACAAATAAGCCTTTGCTTATCATTGCAACAGGGCATGGGACTCGTCAAATGTGTCGAACTGACAAGTTTGGTTTTCCATCTAGATATGTGCCGAGAATTAAATTTGTTCAAGGTTTTCAGACAGGTGATATTGTGAAAGCAATTGTTACTACTGGCAAGAAAATCGGTAAATATATTGGTCGTGTTGCAGTTAGAGCAACAGGTTCTTTTAATATTTCCGCATCAAAATTAGTTCAGGGTATTAGTTATCAATTCTGCAAAATTGTTCACCGCAAAGATGGTTACAATTACGCGTTTTAGGATTGACAGGGATTGAAATCCCTTGAGCCGCTTCCCACGAGCGCCCTAAAGGGACTGAGTTTCCCGCTTCCCACGAGGTTTTATGATTTGAAAATTTACAACAAATAGAGCCAAATCTACGCCTTCAAGGACTGGGAGAATATCAAAGCTTATATCCCACACTGAAGTAAAACCCTTCATCCTGGGCATTTACACCCCGGTCATCTAAATTAATTAAAGGCAGTCCATAATCTAACCGCATATTCAGACCAGGTAGGAGTTGCCATAAAACTCCCACTCCTGTACCAGCTAAAAAGGTTTGTTTCTGTAGGTTGTTAGGATTATCACTTGTATTCCAGACATATCCTAAATCAAAAAATGGGGCAACTTTGATTAATGGATTGCCACTTTCATCTTTGTGTAGTGTGAGTTGGTTTTCTAATACAAATCGCACTCCGTTGTCACCTGCACGGGCATTTTGCCGATAACCACGGACTGACTGACCACCACCAATTACAAATTGCTGTGAGGGTAATAAACCATTGGGAGTTAGCTGTACTTCAGCTTGGGCAATTAACAGATAGTTATCGCTGAAGCGTTGTACTCGCTGTACTTGTCCTAACCAACTGAAAAATTTACCATCAGGAATGGGATCATCGTTGCTAGTGGCATCGAATACGTCAATACCAAGACTAAATAAAGAACGCAAAGACCAAGCACCTTGAGTATCCCGTGCTAAATAGTCTTGTCCGAATTTAATCACGCGAGTGCGGCTATTACCTTCATCATCGGGGCCAAAACCAAATGCTGTAGGACCTGCAAAGGTAAAGGTTTGACCATTTTGGACAGTAAACCCTAATGATAGGGCAAATTCTTGGCGGGGCGATCGCACTAATGGCTGACGAAAACTAATTTCATATAGTTGCGACTCTCCCCGAATCTCGAAATCTCGAAAAGATTCTTGGATGACTTCGTTATTATTGATTGCTGTTCGCAGTTGCAGAGTTCCATTCATCGCATTCACTGGGATGCGATAACTAAAATCATAGATATCTGCTCCCCCCTGGGCTGTAAAGTAATATGATGCAGCTAGTTCATCACCCCATCCTGTGAGATTACGATAACTAGCGTTAATACCAAATCTCTCTGAACCAATACTCGGTGGTGAATAGTTATCAGCACTTAATGCTGCTTTCAAAGAGTTAGCTTCAGTAACTCTGACTACTAAAATATTTTGACCCAACTCAGTACCTGCACGGATACTGGCTTCTACATTGGAAAATAATGGATCGGCTCGTAATAATCTTAACTGATCTTCTAAATCACCAGTGGACAGAGGTTTTTTAATTCCTAAAGCTACACGCGATCGCACATAATTAGGATTGATGCGTTTTGTGCCTTCAATTTCAATTTTCTCTACACCAGCTTCAATTACCTGTATTTGTACCACACCATCGCTAATTGTTTGGTTGGCTAAAATTGCTCTTGAAGTCAGATAACCCCGATCTAAGTATAGTTGGGTAATCGCATTAGCAATTTCCCTGAGTTCTTCCAGGCTTACAGAACGTCCTTGAACTGGCTGAGTCAGAGAATTTAATTGCTCTTGGTTAAAAATTGTACTACCCGTTACCTCAATTTTATTAACCTGAATCTTTTCAGTGACTGTCTCTGGTAAGGTTTCTGGCACAGGTTCTGATGGTACTATCTCCTGATTTTCCGGTGGTAGGGGTTCGGGAATAGGTCCTGGTTGCAGAAATCTTTCCTGATTGGGATTATCTGATTGATTCTCTGCTTGTGCCAGTAAATTGTCAGGTAATTCTAATAATACCAAAGCATTCATTAATTCAGTGTTGCTCAGTGATTCCTGCTTTGACGCAATTTGTTTGTTTTTAACTTGTTCCAGCAAATTATTTGGTCGTTCTGACAACAGAAAGGAAGCCGACGATTGAGCAGAACTGGCTGATGCAGAGACAACCAAGAGCGCACTGGGAATTAAAAATACATTCCCCATTGTACTTTTTAAATGCCAACGCATAAAATTATTACTCCTGTATTTGATTTTTATACTTATATAAAGTTATAGTTCCAAAATTAACACGCTATGTCACCTCTGGATACATTAATGGCAAAATTTTGGTATTTTTTCGATAAATAGCTGAAATCAATTGAGCATTGATAAATCAAAAGTAATATTTAATACTAATAAAATAATTAATAACCTGAAGTATCACGGAGTTATCGTTAAAATTTCAAAAAGTTACTTAAAAAAAATAAGTACGTACTATAAGTAAATTTACGCTTCCTATGTTAAATGATTATAAGTTATTCTATTTGTCAGGTATTAAACCAAACAAAAAAATAAACAACGCACTAAGTTAGGTAAAGTAACCAAAACTTATAACTTAACTAATTTGCTTTTAAGCAAACATCGTACTTAAACAATCACTTTAATTTAGGAGAGAATAAAATGCTACGTAAATCCTTAGCAATCCTTAGTGGAGCAGTTATTGTCAGCAGCTTGGGAGCAGCAGTTAGCAGCCCCAGTTATGCTCAAGCAGCAGGACCTTTTAGCTGTGATACAAATAGCTTGACAACCGTTGTCGGTGCAAGAAGATCCCCTGTCATGCGCTGGAGAACAAATGAGTTTGCAGGTTCTGGTTATAATAGTGTCCGCAGATGTGTCGAAGTATCATCAAGATTTAACTACTTTTACAGCACAGGCCAGTTAAACTACATTACGGCTGGAGTGGTAAGAGGAATGCCCGTAGTTTGTGCTACCTCTGCTGGTGGTTCCTGTGATAGCAGCAATGTTCTATTCACATTGAATAGCAGAAATAGCCGCAACGTGGCAGGTATTCTGCAAACACTATTTGATAATCGTGCTGGTGCTGCTGGTGCAGTTATTAATGAATCTTCTGAGCGTATTTACATCGACGTGAATAAAATGTTGACTGACTTAGGTGTAGATGCTAATGCACCCGGACAACAAGAACCCGGTGTAGTCAATAACAACCCCAGCACAGCACCCGATACAGCACCCAGTGGTGGTAACTGGTAAGACGCTGAAAGTTCGATTAACATAGACTAAATCTCCTCCTCAAAGCCGAAAATGTCATGGGGAGGAGTTATTAGTTAACTGTTTTTGAGTTAGGCGAACATGGATTTTTCTAGAGTTAGTGTTGTGGCTTTAATTAGCTGTCTGTCTTTTGCTTTTTCAACCAAGGTTGTGTACTCCATAGAAAAGCAAACACCGACTGCTGATATAGAGATTTCTCAGGCTACTGGGATATTGTCAGAAAAGAATTTGCGTCAACAAGCCCGTGCGATTACGGTGAAAATTCTGGCCGGAGAAAGTTGGGGATCAGGAATTATTATCCAAAGAAAAGGTCAGAGTTACACCGTTCTCACCAACGCTCATGTTTTGAGAATGGGTGGTAATTATCAAATTCAAACTCCCGATGGCAAGATTTATCAAGGCAAAACAATTAGGGCTGTGAATTTCAATGATGATGACTTGGGATTACTCAGTTTTAAGAGTAGCAGTAATTATGCGATCGCCTCAATTGCCAAATCACCCTTAGCAGTGGGAGAAAAAACCTTTGCTGCTGGCTTTCCCCATGAAAGCAAAACTTGGTCATTCACAACTGGAAAAATTGACTATATATTACCTAAATCTTTTCAGGGTGGTTATCAAGTCGGTTACAGCAACGACATCCTTAAAGGCATGAGTGGTGGACCGGTACTCAATCAGCGTGGTGAACTGGTAGCGATTAATGGTAGACACAAATTTCCTCTCTGGGGAAATCCATTTATTTTTGTAGATGGTTCTACCCCAAACTTACAAACCCGCAGTAAATTTGAATATTCTAGTTGGGCTGTTCCAGTAGCAACTTTTCTCAACAGCGCCCCCCAATTTTCTCAAGGTGTAATTAACCCACCCGCAGTATCATCTTATGCTGAAGCTGAAATAGAAGTTGATTCTCTCTATTCAACTTCTACACCACAAACCCCAATCCCTGCAAATCAGCCCAACCGTTCAGTTAACACCGAAATTGAGGTTGATTCTCTTTATTCAAATTCTGCACCACAAACCCCAATACCTGCAAATCAGCCCAACCGTTCTGTGTGGATTTGGTAATTGATTTGTATGAATTTGTTAATAGTCATAAATTAAAAGTTTCAGGAAATAGCATCATGTTAAATTCTTATGTATTATCAGGTTGCTTTATCGGTTCAGCAATGGTGATGGTAGCCAGTCCAGCCATTGCTAAAGAAGCATTATCACCCAAAGAAGTAGCTAGTATTGCCAAATCCACTGTAGTACAGATTGCCCCTACAGTTAATTATCCGGGTTCAGGGGTGATCATTGGTAGCTACAAAGAAAATGGTCAAAACGTTTATGTAGTTTTGACAGCTAATCACGTCGTTAAATACAGCGATGATGAATATAAAGTTATCACTCCCGTTCCCTTAGAAGGAGATAGAAGACGGCAGAAAATCAGTATTTCCACAGAGAAAGACATTCAGAGATTGCCCGGTGTGGATTTAGCGATTGTCAAATTTCGCAGCGAACACAAGTTTAATACGGCTACTCTAGGTGATTCTGACCATACAACTGAAGGTGCTGGTGTCTACGTTTCTGGATTTCCTAACCCAGACCAGGCGATTACAAAGCGTGTGTTTCAATTCACCTCTTCCTTGGTTTCCAGCCGTTTAGATGGGGATGAAGTCGCAGGTGAAGAAGAAACAGCCGTGGATAGTGGGTATGCTATATCTTATACAGCTATCACTAGAGCAGGAATGAGTGGCGGTCCAGTTTTCGATGTAGCGGGGCGAGTTGTCGGTATTCATGGCAGAGGTGGAAGAGAAGAAACCGCCAAACGCCAAGCATCCCAACAGGGTAATCAAGAAAGTGGACCGCAAATTGTCCCCGATAAAACCGGATTTAATTTAGCCATTCCTATTCAGACTTTTCTGAGAAAATTAGCGCCTAATGCTATGTATACATTAGGTATGAAATTTGATAAGTCTGAACCAGGGACAACCGCTCAATTGTTTGCTACTAGAGGTGGTCCGAGAAATAGTCAAGAACCTCCCAAAACTAACATTATAGAAGAAGAATCGGCAGATGCAGCTGTTGAGGTGGTTAAGCAATCTCCTAGAAATAACACTCCATCCCGTCCCACACCTACTCCATTTACTCCGTCTCGTTCCGTACCTATTCAACCAACACCCATGGAAAATCCTCCTTCTAATCCCTCTGGTTCTCGTTTATGGTGATTAAAATTTGTAACAAATTAATAAGTCATCATCACGCCTTTTAAAAGACAGGATGCTAAAAAGCCCGCAGGTGCGGGCTTTCTAGTGTTCAGCAGTAAAAACACTGAGGGATTATTTATGAAGTTTAATTCATTTTTGAAACAATTCAGGTATATACACTTATATGAATAATGCTGTTAAATGAGGGACAATTCAAATTGAAATATTTATACCAGGATTTATATGAATTCGTTAACTGGAAAAATTGCTTTATTTATTCTCACTCAAGCGATGCCTGCGGCGAGCGTAGCTATCGCAGTTGTCACCCTTCTGCAAACCATAGCCCCTGTCAAGGCACAATCTATCACCCCTGCTAATGATGGTACTGGTACTGTTGTCACCCCCAACGGCAATCAGCTAGATATTAGCGGTGGTACACTTTCTAGAGATGGCGCGAATCTCTTTCAAAGCTTCCAAAAATTTGGACTCAACTCCAACGAGATAGCTAACTTTCTCTCTAATCCCAACATTCAGAACATTTTGGGGCGTGTCGTTGGTGGCGACCCTTCATTTATTAACGGGTTACTACAAGTAACTGGCGGAAATTCTAATTTATTCTTAATGAACCCGGCTGGTATCGTATTTGGTGCTAATTCCAGCTTAAATATACCCGCTGACTTCACAGCTACTACAGCTAATAGCATCTGGTTAGGTGCAAATCAGTTTAATGCAGTTGGTAGTAACGACTATGCGAATTTAGTAGGAAACCCTAACGCCTTTAGTTTTTCAGCTTCCCAACCAGGGAGTATTATTAATCTTGGTAATTTAGCAGTTGGCGCTGGTAAAAACTTAAACTTAATCGGTGGTACTGTTGTCAGCACTGGCAATTTATCAGCACCAGGAGGTAATATAACTGTTGCATCAGTTCCTGGTCAAAACCTTTTACGCATCAGCCAACCAGGACACCTGCTGAGTCTAGAAGTTAATCCTCCATCAGATACATCAACTACTCCTGCAACTCTCTTAGATTTGTTAACAGGTATTAATGGGGGTAATGCCAACGGGTTAACAGTCAATAGTAACGGACAAGTTGAACTTACAGGTTCTGGACTGACTGTAAACAATGGAGATGTAGTTGCTAAGAACGTTACAGCCCAATCTGCGACTTTATCAGCTGATCAGAATTTAACTTTAGTTGAAAGTCAACTGCAAACCACGGGAGATTTAAACCTGTTAGCTAAAGACACTGTACGGGTGCGGGATAGTATCACCACTCCTTTTTTAGCTCAAACAGGGGGAAATCTTTATATTCAGGGAAATCAGAATATTGATATTCTGTCCTTGAATCATTCCCAAACACCTTTTGTAAGTGGTGGAAATCTGAGTTTAGTCAGTAACGGTGTAGTTTCTGGGGATGCTCACTTTTACAGTGGTGGACGGTTTGCTATTAAAAACCTCTCCGGTGGTGCGGGTAACTTTGTAAGTTTGTTTGACCCAATTATCAGAGCTAATGGAGATGTCCTATTTGGAGACTATACAGGTGCAGCCCTGAAGGTTGAGGCAACAGGAAGTATTCAGGGTGGGAATATTAGCATTACCTCTCCTGATATAAGTGGCAGTATACCAGTTGATGATCCTGATTTTACAGTCTTAACTACTACACGTTCCTTAATTTTACGCGCTGGTCTATCTTCCGTTTCAGGTACTAATTTTCCGAGCATTATTGATGGAACAACCTTCTCATCTCCTGGCGGTTCTTTGGGTTTACCACCTGGAAGTATTCAAATAGGCGGTGTAGATGCCGCAGAAGGTTTAATTAGTTTATCTGCAACAGGAAATATAGACGTTAGCGGGGCTTTAGTCACTTATCTCTTAGGTTCTTCTGGTAATAGTGGTTCAGTCAATATTACTGCTGGTGGTAATGTCAATTTATCATCAACCAACCCTGCCGGTAGTATTCAAACTCAAACTGCAAATGGAAACTTTACTGGTAATGCAGGTGATATTTCCATTACTAGCACTAACGGCAGTATTAATAGTGCTTCAGGTTTTAATGCTTTTGCCTTATCAGGCAATGGTGGGAAAATTACAATATCAGCATTTGGAGACATTAACACAGGATTTCTTAACTCATACTCAGATCCTTTCCCAACAGAAATTGTCACAACAGGTAATGGTGGTGATATATCCATTAATAGTAGCAATGGTTTAATTAATACGACTCAAATTAGGTCTTATAGTACAGCCACGGGCGGTATAGCTGGTAATGTTACTTTAAATGCCGCCAATTCAATCAATACCAGCTTTGTTCGCGCTCAAGTAGATAGTGATGGAATCAGAGCAGGTACGGTCTTATTTACAGCAGGTGGCGATATTACTACAAATGCCATTCGTGCCTTTAATGGAGTTAGTGTAGGTAATATTACTCTGAATAGTACCAATGGTTCTGTGTCAGTCCTTGCATCTCCTATCACTACTGATGGATTTACTAATGGTCTTAGTGGTCATTTAAATGCTGTAACAGAAACTAATGGCGGTATTGGTGGAAATATCACAGTTAATAGTTTTGGTAACATTAATATTGAAAACTATGTTGCCACATCTTCTGTAAATGGTACAAGTGGTAATATTAACTTAACCAGCCAAAATGGCTCTATTATTGTTAACAATGAACTTGGTAGTATTGCTGCTGGTTCTTCATTCTTCCTAGACTCTATTACAAACTCACTCACATCTTTTACCAGTGCCAATGGTAGTAATATCAACCTGCAAGCAGCAGGGAATATTTCTGCGGGTGGTATTTCATCAGCAGGAACAAATAGTAGCGGTACAATTAATATTAATAGTACAGGCGGCAGTGTTAATATTAATAGTCTTTATAGTGGTTCACAACCAGAGCAAACTATTAATGGTGTAACACAACCTGGAATTGCTTCTACTACTGGTGGGAATATTTCAGTTAACGCAGCAAATGATATAACTCTTCAACAAGTAGGTGCTGATAGCGTTAGCAATGCAGGTAATATTTCTCTAACTAGCACAAATGGTTCTATCAACACTAGTGCCGGGATTACATCAACAATCTCTGAGAATGGAAGTGCCGGAAATATTACTTTTAATGCTCTTGCAAACATTACTACAGGTGTTGTTAACTCAACAGGGGCAACTAGTAGCGGATTGATTAGCCTTACAGGTAATGAAATTGATTTGATAGGTGGGGCAAATTCTGTCACAGGAACGAACTTAACGCTTCAACCTAAAACGCCTACTCAAAATATTGCGATCGCTGGTTTAGATAGTGGATCATCTGATATTTTGGATCTTACATCTGCTGACATTGCTGCATTATCCGACAATAGTTTTATCACCATCGGACGTACTGATGGCAGTGGTGCTATTACTATTGACAGCAACGGAGTTACATTCAATACTAATTATCTGACAATTCAATCTCCATCGGGGTTAGGTTCAATTACAGCCGATGGGCAAATTGTGAGTGGAGTTATAGAACTACTAGCAAATGGCAATATTGTCACAAAAGATATCACTACAGGTGGCAATTTCATCGACATTAGAAGCACTAACGGAACAATAGATACAAGTGCAGGGACAATAAACGCTGCTTCTAATTCCATTCCAGGTGGCAATATTCAATTTACTGCTAATAGCATTTCCCCTGGAAATGTAACTACTAATATTAATGGAATTAACTTTTATGGTGCTGTTAATCTGACAAAGGATACGTTTATTAGTAGCACTGGTTCAGGTACAGGCTCTATATTCTTTAGTGATACTGTTAATGGCAATAATAACCTTACTGTAGTGGGAAATGGTTTAATTCAGTTTAGTGGTGCGATTGGTGCTACAACTCCCCTCAGCAGTCTCAACATCACCAGTGCAGCTAACACAACTATTCCCAGTAACATCTTTACTACAGGGGATATAAATATTAACAGCCCCATCACCCTCACAGGGATTGGTAACAGAGAATTTAATTCTGCCACAGGAACAATAGCCTTAAATAACTCCTTAGCAGCAGGTAGTAACAATCTCACACTCACAGCAAATGAGATTAACCTACCATCAACTACTAATTCGGTTACTGGTACAGGTAATTTAGTTCTTCAACCTACTACTCCTAATAAAGCAATTGCTGTTGGAGGATCTACAGATAGTGGTTCAGACACTTTAGATATCACAGCAACCGATCTTGCTGCCTTAGACAATTCCACATTTAAATCATTAACTATTGGCAGAGCCGATGGAAGTGGTGTACTCACAGTCGTTAGTTCAATACTATTTGATGGAGTTGTTGACAAATTGTCAACTTTTCGATCTCCAACAGGCTCAATTGTATTAAACGGATCAATTATTACAATAACTGATAATCTGACTTTTGATGGCAATGTTATTTTAGGTGCTGATATTATAATTGGAAGAGGTCCTTTTAGTAAAGTTACTATTACTGGAGTGAATGCTGATGGTAGCGGTAGTACACCAAATACTAGTAATTCTTATTCAGGAAACAATATTAAGTTTACTGGTACAGTTGATGGAGCTAAAAATTTAACGTTAATTGCTGGTACAGGAAATATTACTTTTGGTGCTGATATTGGTGGTACAACTCCACTGAGTAGTTTCAAAATCACCAGTGCTGCTAACACAACTATTAGCAGTAACATCTTTACCACAGACGATATAAATATTAACAGCCCCGTCACCCTCACTGGAATCGGTAACAAAGAATTTAATTCTGCCACAGGAACAATAGCCTTCAACAACTCCTTAGCAGCAGGTAGTAACAATCTCACGCTAACAGCAAATGAGATTAACTTGCCATCAACTCGTAATTCCGTCACGGGAACAGGTAATATTCAACTTCAACCTTCCACCCCCAGTCAAGATATTGCTTTGGGTGGTACTAATAATAGTGGGACAGAAATTTTAGACCTCACCATATCTGATCTAACTTCTTTAAAAAATGGCTTTAGTTCTATTACTATTGGACGCAATGATGGTAGTGGTAATGTCAATATAGATACTGATCTTGTCATCTTCCAAGATCCAGTCACAATTAATTCTCCTGGTGGGAATCTGACTGTTAGTGGTGACACTCAAATCTCCGCTGTAGATAACGGTTCACTAACTGTAAATACTGATTCGATCACGCTCAATGGCAGTATTACCAACTTAGCCTCACTCAATCTCAATACTAACTTAATTACGCTCAATGGCAGTATTACCACCAACAACCAACCTATCACTTTCCCCAGCCCAGTTTTACTCGGAAGTGGTGCTAATGTTGCTCTCAACTCTGGTAATGCCAACATTAGTTTTGGTAACACCATTGATGGTAATGGCAATTTAAATTTGGCTGCTGGTATAGGTAACATTAACTTTGGTGGTGCGATTGGTGGGATAACACCTTTAAATAGTCTGAATGTTACCGCTGGAAATACAACAGTACCAGGAAATATTACTACTGTAAATGGTGACATTATATTCAATAGTCCAGCTACTCTTACAGGTAACGCCACATTCGACGCAGTAGGTGATGTAATTGTGCCAACAGCGTTTGACCCTATCACAGGAATGCCTGTATCCTACAGTACGGAAACTGCTAAAATAGCCATTAATTCTGGTTTGAATGCGGGAAGCAATTCTCTAACTTTAACGGCTGATAAAATTGACCTGCCAACTTCAGCTAACTCAGTTATAGGCACAGGCAATTTAACACTTCAACCAGCAACACCCACTCAAAACATCGCACTGAATGGTTCTACTGACACAGACACTGAAACCTTAGACATCACCAGCACTGATATAGCAGCCTTAGCAAACGGTTTTAGTTCTATTACCATTGGACGCAATGATGGCAGTGGTGCGATTAGTGTAGCTAGTAATGGTGTAACATTCAAAGACCCAGTTAAAATTCAATCTCCTACTGGTGCAGGTTCAATCACAGCAACCGGAACAATAACAGGTACAGATAACGCTTCAATTAATCTGTTAGCTAACGAGAACATCACCACAAACAGCATCATTACAAATGGACAAAACATAGACGTTACCAGCAACATGGGTTTTATTAACCTTGGTAACTCCTTCAGAACCATTTCTGGTACAAACAGTGCTGGTAATATCAACTTGAATGGTAAAGTTAATCTACTTAACGACATCACATTTAATACAGATGCTTCCAGCCCAGGAAATATTAACTTTACTGGTACAGTTGATGGAGTTAGGAACTTAACCTTAACTGCGGGTACTGGTAATATTAACCTTTATGGTGATTTAGGTAGTACAAATCCACTCAATAGCCTAAATATTACCAGCGCAACTAATACAACTATTTTAGGTAATATTACCTCAAGCAGTGATATCTACTTTGGTAGCCCCCTCACCCTCATTGGTTATGGACAGGTCTTCCAATCTAATGAAGGTTCAATCACAGCAACAGGTGATATAACATCCAATTATCCTCTTACTCTGTTGGCAAACGGTGATATTTCTACTAAGAATATTGATAGTCCAACACCTTACCCTACAAGCAGTCCAACACCTTACCCTACAAGCAGTCCAACTGCTGATAGTTTTATCCTCAAAAGTACCACTGGCACAGTTACGACTCAAGATATTACAACCAATGGTGCAGGAATTAATATTGAAGCCAAAGACAGTATTAAAACTGGAGTTTTAAATTCCAGTTCTACTACTGGTAATGGTGGTAATGTCTTATTAGATCCAGATAATGATATTGAAGTTGCTGCTATCAACGCCCAAGGCGGTAGTAATGGTACTGGTGGTAATGTAGATATTACAACTCGCCGGTTTTTCCGAGCTACTGACACATTTACCGATAATAACGGCACAAATGCGAGTATTTCCACCGCAGGTGGTACAGGCAGTGGTTCTGTTACCATCCGTCATGCTGGTAATGGAGATATCCCATTTGTAGTAGGTGATGCAACTACCAACGGTACTGCGGCCGCCATTACTACAGGTTTCGGTAATGTTATTGCACCTACCAAATCTTTACCAGGTACTTATACTCAAGGCAACACTGGCATTCTTACTCAAGAACCGGAAAATCTACCCAAAAAAGATGTAGAAGAAAGTTCTACAGAAAATAATACACCACTAACTAATACTAATACCAACCTTCCCCCAGCGATACTGGATACAGAGGTTGCAGAATTAGATGAACGTGCGACAAAACAGTATCTGGGACAATCAGAGAAAACCTCAATCAAAAGCTTGTCTGATGTACAGGCTGCCCTGCGCCAAATTGAGGCGAAAACAGGCATTAAACCAGCAATAGTTTATGTAACCTTTACTGCCAGCGGTGACACATCAACAAAGAATAACGATGGACTTGATTTAGTTTTGATTACTGGTAAAGGTAAACCCATCCGCCAATCGGTTGCTGGTGCAACTAGGGCTAAGGTGATGCAAGTAGCTCAAAAGTTTTACGGTGAGATTTCTGATATCAATAAAGCCAACAGTAATAGCTATTTAACCTCAGCCCAGCAATTATATCAATGGCTCATCGCTCCTCAAGAAGCCGAGTTGCAAAAGCAAGGGATTACAAATATGGGCTTTATTATGGATGCTGGTTTACGTTCCATTCCCTTAGCTGCCCTGCACGATGGTAAACAGTTTTTGATTGAAAAATATAGTTTGGGAATGTTACCTAGTATCAGCCTTACAGATGCGAACTACGTTGATATTAAGAAATCCCAAGTCTTAGCAATGGGAGCTAGTGAATTTACCAAAGACCAAAAACAACAACCCTTGCAGGCAGTGCCAATAGAGCTTTATAACATTACCAAATTATGGAATGGTAAATCTTTTCTCAATAAGAGTTTTACCCTAGAAAATCTCAAGATTAAACGCCAACAAAATCCTTTTAGCATGATTCATTTAGCTACTCATGTAGATTTTGTTTCTGACAATTCACGTAACTCCTACATCCAGTTGTACGATAGTAAGCTGACACTAAATCAAGTACGCGAGTTGGGTTGGAATAAACCACCAGTAGAGTTATTAGTTTTAAGTGCCTGTAAATCAGCTTTTGGGGATGAAAAAGCAGAGTTAGGTTTTGCTGGGTTAACAGTACAAAGTGGTGTAAAATCAGCCGTTGCCAGTTTGTGGTATGTTTCTGATGCTGGAACTCTGGGTTTGATGACTGAGTTCTATCGGCAGTTAAAGACTGCACCAATTAAAGGAGAAGCACTGCGACAAGCACAATTGGCAATGCTTCAAAGTAAAGTTGCAGTTGAAGGAAATAAATTAACTGGTGTCAATAGCAGTATTGATTTACCAGCGGAAATATCTACCTATTTACAGAAGAATATTAATGGTAGTCTCTCCCATCCCTACTATTGGTCTGCCTTTACGATGATTGGTAGTCAGTGGTAAAAATTCCCTGCTGAATAAACCCAAAAGCTAGATGAATCAAGGGATTCAGAGTTAAAAAAGGGGAAGAAGGTGCAAGGAATAGACATTAAACCCATCAAGAACTGAACTGACAAGTCAGCGATTACGCTATCACTTTTCCCCTCATGAAAAGACTTTTTCAGCAAGCCCTACTTGAAGCGATAACCAATACCACCATTGATGCTAACAGCAGAAGCGTCACTATTTTGGTAAGCACCTAATCCAACTTTAGCGTTAGTGTAGACGAGGAAGTTTTTAGTTACTTCAGATTCCACCCCAGCACCAACAACTACAGAATCTCTGTTACCCAAAGGTGTAGGTTTACCATCTGACTCTACAAAAGAATAGCCACCAGTGATAAAGGCATTTGTTCTGTTAGCAATGGGTAAATCTACAGAAATTTCGGGAATGATAGCAGAGGTTTCATCGCTCCAGAGGACATTACCACGGGCTGAAAAAGGTGTATTTCCCAATTTCAAACGGCCTGTGACATTTCCGCCAAAAGTAGCAGCATCATTGTTTTGTCCACCATTGGTAACACCAGCAGCTACACCAGCACCAATATAACTAGCATCAGTGCCTTTTTGAGTTTCAGCAGCAGCTTTACCAACTGACAGGAAAGCAGGAACAATAACTAAGGAAGATAAAGCAGAAATTGTGACCAAAGATTTGAGAAAGCGTTTCATAATTGTTACCAAATTTTAGAAGTTTTACTGTTAAATTAACTGTCGAATAACGGTTAAAATTGTTCCAGATGATTTTAAATTTTACCAAAAACCTGGGTCTAAAGCCCCGTGCTTCTAGCACGGCTTTTCTTCAACTTCCGGATCATCTCTCTAAGTACGTCATTTTGAGTGCGATCTGTTTCCTCGCAATATTTCAAAAGTATTTCATACTCTTCATCAGAACACCGAACCGTTAATTTCTTCATGCCGTCATATTGCCGTCAATCTATGGTAGAATACTAGCATGAAAACACTGAAGTTTAAACTCTACGCACACAAACGGAATAGACACCTCAAGCGCACAATTAATGCTGCTGGGGTGATTTATAACCATTGCATTGCCCTACACAAACGGTACTACCGGATGTATGGCAAATGTTTGAGTTGTGCAAAACTTCAGTCACACATTGCCAAACTGCGGAAGAGAAACCCATTTTGGCAATCGCTAGGTTCTCAGGCAGTACAAGATATATGTCAACGCATTGAGAAAGCCTACCAACTATTTTTTAAACATAACAAGAAAGGAGTAAGACCACCAGGATTTAAGAAAGTTAAGAAGTACAAATCCTTCACCCTCAAGCAAGCAGGTTATAAGTTTTTGGGTGGTAACAGGGTAAAAATTGGTAGTAAAATTTATCAATTTTGGAAGTCTAGAGAGATTGAGGGAACAGTCAAAACCCTAACCATTAAACGCACGACCTTGGGTGAATTGTTTATGGTTATTGTTGTTGTTGATGATGGTAGCCCAGAAGTTGAAGTTAAGACGGGTAGAATCGCTGGCTTTGATTTTGGGTTGAAAACATTTCTCACTTGCTCAGACGGCACTAAAATTGAGTCTCCCCAATTTTTCAAGCAGTCCCTAAACGCCATTAAAAAAGCTAGTAAACAGCATTCTAAAAAGTTAACAGGTTCGTCCAACAGGGAACGAGCAAGAAAAAACTTAGTCCGCAAGTATGAGGGTATTTCTAATCGTCGGCGTGACTGGTTCTGGAAGTTAGCCCATGAGTTAACTGATAAGTTTGATGTACTGTGTTTTGAGACTTTAAATCTCAAGGGGATGCAACGTCTTTGGGGCAGGAAGATATCAGACTTGGCGTTTAGTGAGTTTCTGCAAATTCTAGAATGGGTTGCCAAAAAGAAGAATAAAATGGTTGTTTTTATCGACCAGTGGTATCCAAGTTCTAAGACTTGTTCTAGTTGTGGGCATATTCTAGAAAAGATTGATTTGTCTATTAGAGAATGGCGTTGTCCATCCTGCCAGTCAGTAAACGGAAGAGACGAAAACGCTAGTCGCAATATTTGTGCAGTCGGGGCATCGACTGTTGGGTTAGGTAGTGTAAGTCGGTATGAAACTGCAATTGCTGTTTGAGCCTAGAATCCTCACGCCTTTAGGCTGGGGAGTATGTCAAACAGATATAGCCTAGTATTCCAGATGAGAGATTTATATTTTGGTCATTTTCTCAGAGATTGAATCATGGTCAAGACTACAAAGGTATTGTCAGGTTTGATGGGTGTATGTGTCGGGGATGCGTTGGGTGTACCGGTAGAGTTTACAAGCCGTGCTGAACGTCTAAAATCTCCTGTGACATCAATGTTGGGTTATGGTACGTGGAATCAACCGCCTGGAACTTGGTCTGATGATAGTTCCCTAACTTTGTGTTTGGCAGAATGTTTATGTGAGGGATTTTCCCTAGATGCCATAGCTAATTTCTTTTCGCGCTGGTACACAGAAGGTTACTGGGGCGCTCACAGTCAAGTATTTGACATTGGTGGTACTACCAGACAAGCTATTATTAATTGGCAGCAAGGAATGTCACCTATAAATGCAGGTGGTAGTAGTGAAAATAGCAATGGTAATGGTTCTTTAATGCGAATTTTACCAATGGCCTATTTTTATCAAACCTTGACTTTTAGGGAATTAATAGAACGAGTCCATCAAGTTTCTGGCATTACTCATGGCCATCTTCGTTCAAAAATGGCTTGTGGGATTTATATCAGTATTGCGGTAGAGCTATTGGCAGGATTTAAACCCAAAGTAGCTTATTTACAAGGATTAGAGAAGATTCAAGCAATTTATTTTAATCATTTTAATAGTGAATATGCCTTAGAAAAACCCCATTTTGATAGAGTTTTCAGTGGAAAAATTGCCCACATCCCCATTGAAGAGATTAGTTCTGGTGGTTATGTCATTGATACTTTAGAAGCATCTTTGTGGTGTTTCTTAAATAGCTCGTCCTACGCCCAAGCTGTGCTTACAGCCGTTAACTTAGGCGGAGATACGGATACTACTGCGGCTGTGACTGGTGGTTTAGCCGGAATTTATTACGGCGGGGAAAATATTCCTTCAGAATGGCTGGAGCAAATTCCTCGTCAAGAAGACATTATGGAATTGGCCTATCGTTTAGCTATGGCACTCTGAAGAAATACAGGTACAGCTAAATCAGAGACAGGGAGTAAACCTGACCATCAATCAACAGCCTGGTAATGCCTTTGGCTTGTAGATGGGTACTAGCCTTATGCAGCATTCTACTATCAGGAACTTTAATTACGCGATCGCGCTTGGTAGAGAAGCGTTTAGCCACTCGGTGATTATCAAACACTGGCAGAGTTTTCTGTTGAGTTTCGATAGTAGGAATCGGACCCAAATCGCCAAAATCCTTGAGTGGTCTAGTAATTAGTTCCGCAGAGCGGTCAATGACCAAATAACAAGTTTTGGGTAGGTGGGCTACCGACAATGGTAAAACCTGAACGGCGACTTCACCTGCTCTGAGTCTAGTGAATAAAGGCGTTGGTTCCCCAAAGTCCTCGTCTTCAAAATCCTCCTCATCGTCATATAAATCGTCGTCTAAATCGTCCAAATCATCAGACTCGTCCAGTAAATCATCCTCGAACATATCTTCGATGACGTTAGTCACTGGTTCTTCATCCTCTAGGACTGCTCTAGGGATGCTGGGTAATTCTGACGGTTTATGCCGGACAATTTCGATTTCCCTGGCTACTGGCTGTTGTGGCTCTTCTGTGGCAGAAGAGCGGGTTTTCACCCTTCTAATCACCGGAATTGGCCGGGGAATCGGCTCAGGACTAGGAGCTTCTTCTTCTATCCTTGGCTTCTGTATTTCAACCTTGGGCAACTCCAATAAAATCTTATCGCTAGTTGCAGGTTCTGTTTCTATTGGTCGTTGACTCAACAGCGGTAATTGTTCGTAGCTTACCTGCGCTCTGCCTTCAGGGGTTCTAGCAGCGCGTTTTAAAGAAACAAGATATTCGTAATCTTCTTCTGGTAAGGTGCTTTTGAGTAATCTGCTAATCGTTGAGTTGCTGACACCATAGCGTTCTGCCAAAGTCGAGGTGGTTTCGGCAGTCTCTTTATATAACTTGAGAATTTCTTGTTTGTCGGAATCTGTTAATTTTCTCACGGTAGACACCAAAATTTGTTAAGTTCGTTTGCGTCCACTGGTACGCCGCTTGAGGCTCAATGATGCTTCGTATTCTAAAGCAGCGCCCATACCAAATAACACTCCACTAAACACCCAGAACACTTCTAGTATGTCTCCACTTTGATAATCTGGAAGATAGTTAGTGGCATATTTAAACCACATATCTGCAATGTAGAGCGAAAACGCTGCGGCTGCAATCATTCTCCAGGAGAGAGAAACTTTTCCTCCCCAAAAGGCTAACAACATGATTGTAGCGATAATTAACAGCAGTACATCACTAACTACGTAAAACCAATCTAAAATTAGTTTTATTTGCTGCATAAGAGGCTCTAGGTCTGCTGAAATGTCTGGATTTTGCCGAGAAATGAACCAAGCGATAAAACTGCCTAATGCACCAACAGCAAACACAATTAGCCACTGCCATTTTTCTAAGTTGATGCGTCGGGAGAACAAAGCTAGGGACATACCTGTACCCAAGAAGAGATAAGTTATGACAAAAAACACGTCAGCTATAGACACATCCGGTTCTTGTCCCAAACCTATTTCTATATACCCAAAAACTATGCCCCCGATAAAGTAAGCCAACATACCTAAGCCGATAAATAGCCAAACTTTTCGACTGCTGATAATCTGAGTACTCCGCCAATTTCGCCAACACAGAAAACTTGCACCCAAGTATGCTGAACCTTCAAAGATATTAGTTCCCAGTAGATACCAAGCTTCGCGGATTTCTTTGCCATCATTACTGGGATCAGGAATTTTGGCGCTGAACAACAGGAAGTATAATAGAGCTAACATCGCCCAGCCGAGACTAAGCAAAACGATGTTTTGAATGCTAAAGAGGTTTTTTGATCGGTATGAATTGTCGTATGAGTTACTCATAGTTTGTGACTAAGTAGATGCACTGTAGCAGTATGTTTGGCATAATTGATGGTGTTTCCAGTATTTGAGCCACTGGGAATCGTTCAAGTTAACACCTAAAGCTGGTGTCAATGAACGGTTATGTGAGCAAATAATATCCATACTAATGCCAAAGTTTACCGAGTGGAGATTGATTTAACCAACTAATAAATATTAATTGTTCTTCTTCTGCCATATCTTGTAGCCTATCCTCTAATTGATGTGCAAAGTTGGTATCACCAAAATATGTTTTTCCTAGTTTGTGTAGTTCTTCCAGGAGAATAATCACATGAGTTTCTTGCCAAGGAGGTAATTTGGGCATTTGTGAAAGCTCAACAGTTAACAAAGATTTGGCCGATTCTGAGGAAGATGCTTGGGGAAATTGTTTTTGCTGTAATATCCCTGTTATATCTTTTTCAAATAAAGCAGCTTGTCGATTACCTAATAAATCTTCAATATCCAGATAAACGGCTTGCAGCAGCAGAATACTCGCTAAGGTCAAAACTTCAATATTGCTATGGCTACCTGTATCATTTTCTAGCTGTTCTAAGCGTATTTTGCCCCAGACGCTGTAACGCTCTGGTTCTTCTAGCAAGACACAAGCTTTACCACGATTGTCAGTCAGCGATCGCCACAGAGTTTTAGCTTCAACCTCTTGACTGGCTTTGAAAACACTTATCAGGCGGAAGGTTTGCCCCTGATAATGGAGGATCGGCACCTGCTGATCCCGCGTTGGGTGCTGAATAGTCGATATTTCAACATCCTGGCGTTTAAGAATAAACATGGCACTAGCAACTCACTCCTCACAGGGGCTGTTTTGATAAGGGATATCTCATGGACTTGGGCAAGATTGCCAAAAGTATAATTATTTATATTATGGTGGAGGAAAATTAGGCATTTGCCAAATACTTGACCACCCTACGCCAGAGATAACATGGACGTTCATGAGCAAATTCCCCCTTGAGATCACAATATATCGGAAATATACCCTTTGTTTTCGTCTTTTAGTTTACATCGACTGACTCATGACTTGGATATTAGTCTTGAGATTCTGAATTTTCTAATTTGCCCTTGCTTTTTACTAGGAAAAATATATATAATGGTGTATGATGACTTTTTGAGAAGCCAGATATTAGTCTTGGGCGCGTAGCTCAGTGGATAGAGCAATTGCCTTCTAAGCAATCGGTCGCAGGTTCGAACCCTGCCGCGCTCGTTTTAAGTAAGTAAAAACCCTCAAGGGTATAAGTAATTATATCCTGGTTTGGGAAATTAATTGTTAATTTTGCTGCATTACATCAGGTACTTGCTAAAGTATATGGCAATAGTTTTGTTTTATGCTTTAGCAAATAAAACCTCATTTTTATAAATGGTCTTAAAGAAAATACCAATTCACGATATCCTATTAACTTGTTTTGAATTACTCGTGAATTTGTGATTAAGAACGATATCTGGATTACCGAAATGGCTCAAAAAGGTATGATCGCGCCTTTTGAGCCTAGTTTAATCCGAAAAGTACAAAAAGACCCATCTTTAGCTGTGCAACCTGTCATTAGCTATGGTTTATCTTCTTATGGTTATGATATCCGTCTTTCTGGCTCGGAATTTCGGATTTTTCGACACATTCCCGGTACTGTCATTGATCCTAAAAATTTTAATCCCCAAAATTTAGAATCTACTCAACTGCATACAGATGAAAGTGGTAGCTATTTTATCCTACCCGCTCATTCCTATGGTTTGGGTGTTGCCTTAGAAAAACTGGAAGTTCCAGAAAATATTACAGTAATTTGTATAGGTAAATCTACGTATGCTAGATGCGGAATAATAGCAAATTTAACTCCCGCTGAAGCGGCGTGGAGAGGTCATCTTACCTTAGAATTCTCTAATTCTTCCAGTGCTGATTGTCGTATTTATGCTAGTGAAGGTGTTGTACAGCTACTCTTTTTAGAGGGTGAACCATGTGCTGTTAGTTATGAAACTCGTAGGGGTAAATATCAGGATCAAATGGAAATTGTAACTCTTGCTCGCGTATAGTCCAATACTTGTGAAACAGCTATTTTCTCAATAAAACAACTTGATAATTATGTTTTGATAATCGCAATAGCTATCGCTTAATTTTTGCAGGTGTCCAATTAGATAATCATGCCAGAAGAAGAACCAATCTCAGATCCCTTTTTAATACAACTATTAGAAGGGTATAATTTAACAGAGGTGGCTGAGATTGAAAAATATATGATCGAGTGGGATGCTGCTACTTATAGTAGTGTTGCTCAGAGTATATTAGACCATGCTGCTAGAAAAGATATTGACCCTTTAAAGTATTTACGCAAAGCTCATAACTTTAATAAAAAAGGAGCAGTCAGAGTTCCAAAAACTGGATATCGTGGAGATAGTTCAGCTGTATATCGCAAAGGTAATGAATATCTGATTGTCAAACCAGACAAATATGGTAGCGAAAAGATAGTTACTTATGGAGTTAACAATGACTGAAGCAATTTTAAATGAGCAGGAATTGACAAAGAGAAATATTGCTCAATTATTACCACAGTTGACAAATCTCTATCAAAACACCCGCAGGGAAAGAAAAGAAATTGCTACTCAGTTTCCCCCAGAGAATGAAGAGTTTTCACTGTTAGAGGAAATTGAACTTTTAACAGTCAATTTAAGAGGTTATGCCAGTCAAATTGCAGCTACAGGTGACATAGTTAATAAGGAGCAGGTAATTTCTCAATTACAAGCAATGCGAGTTTTTAGTATCACCCAAATTGGGAAATTTTACTTTAACAGTAATGGCAAATATGAACAAATGAAGGATTATATTAGGGTGTTGGATTACTTGAGATTGTTATTGTTAGAATATTTGCAGTCTGTTTAAAATATAAAACTTAACTTTTATCAAAATTGATATAAATGGATGATTTATAACTATTAGCAATCGCCATAGGATTATTGAAAGCTGACACATTTATACATTTGATAAGTGTAAATATGTATTAATTTTCAAAGGTTTATCCTGTTCATAAATAAACTGTTCTTTCATTAACAAAGCCATTTCCGCTTTTTGTAATTCCACACCTAAATACATTGCATGAGATACTTGTAACCCAGGACAATCTGTGAAGATTTGCTGGGAAAGTTTATGTGCAGATTTACCAGAATAACAATTAACTACTTCTCCAGAACCAGGAGTTGTATGTTCGACAATAATTTGATTATTCTGGATAGTAATAATAAAACTACCAGCAGGATCAAAATAGTCTTTTTGCTGAGATATTTTAAGATATTGAGATGAAATTACATTGGCGACATTTTCAAAACAATCATCATAAATATGGGCGCTTTGACTAATGGTAATTAATGCCCCCATTTTCAAAACATGATCAGTTTTTTTAACTAAAGAATTATAAATATACTTTTGTAAAGCTCTTAATCCCATCGCATTTGCTGGCCAAGCTGAGAACATATCATTACTTCTGAAGGTGGCAGTTAAAGATAGTTCATTATCAACTATTCTCACCCAAATATGATTTAAACAAGGAGGACTATCATTATGATCTTGATTAGCATCCCATAACGACATTACTGCTCTAGCTGAATCAATATCATTGACTAATTTATCAATTACTTGTTCAATTTGATCTCGTCCAAACCAAGAACGCAAACGTTGTCCATAGGTATATTTCACACCTTCCCGATGTGGTGCATCATCTAAAATTTGCGAAATATATTCTTCTAAAAAGCTTCTATCAATTGGTAAATAATTAGGTTCAGGAAAATAAAAATCATCAGGTTCATCGGTGACAACTGCCATTAAATCTATTAATTCTTGCCATTTTCCATCATAACCAGTTGGTCTAATTGTACCTGTTGTTTTAATACGATGAATGATTTTTACCCAAGTTTCAGCGATAGTTTTACCTTCTATGCGATGTCCATAACGTGAACCAGGTAAAACAGTCGGTTCAATGGTAGACATGGGAAATTCTAACGGTATTCCCCAAGATTCAATTATTTCTTTTTGGGCATAAATTTTAATTTTTTCTACTGCTTCAGTAATTGATTTAGCTTCTTCAATTTCTACAGAATGACGCAGTTTTTCTAAAGCATTAATATCAATATCTATATCAATATATCCAGGAATGGGAGAACGAATAACCCAAGATTTACGTCCGGTATCGCTTAAATTTTCCTCTACACCATTGCAGAAAAAATCTAGTAAGCATTGCGACGCACCAGCGTTTTTATCTTCTTTGGTAGCGTTGAGGACAACTAAATAACGAACATGAGGATTGAATAACAAATTGCGAATTAGTAGATTTATACCCCTGGTGGGTGAATATAACTGTCCAATTACAGCATACTCTAATGGTTGCAGATGTTTTGCGATCGCTTGCTTCACCGTCCAACCTGTAATTACTGCTGTTTGCCCACTTCCGTAAATCAACTGATTGGGTTTGTGCTGTGCTGCGTAACGAAATTGAGTTGTATGACCTGTTTGTGGCATCTTTTAGCAAAAGCTCAAAAATAGCAACTTATATTACCATAGGATATATATATCAAAAGATAATTTTACAAAAATTAATGCTGTAATCGGACTTTGGATAAGCTTGTAAAAAGAAGTTAAAACGTGATTACAGAAAATTTCACAAAATCGAGAGACGTGAAAATTACCATCTTTAATTTTGGTAATTTTCGGCAAAATTTAATGCTATCTTGTAAGCATTCAACAAAGGGGAATCTATGGTATTAACTGCTTCAACAATGTTACCGCTAGGTACAAAAGCACCAGAATTTCATCTACCAGAAGTGGTATCTGGAGACATAATTTCACTTGCTACTTTTGCAGATAAAAAAGCATTACTAGTGATGTTTATTTGTCGGCATTGTCCATTTGTGAAGCATATCCAAACAGAATTAGCTCAATTAGGAAAAGATTATCTTAACAGTGATTTAGGTATTATTGGCATTAGTGCTAATGATGCTCAAAACTACCCAAATGACGCGCCAGAATCATTGAAAAAAATGGCAGATGAGTTAGGATTTAAGTTTCCCTTATGCTACGACGAAACCCAAGCCACAACAAAAGCTTATACAGCAGCTTGCACACCTGATTTTTTCTTGTTTGATAAAGAAAGAAACCTGGTCTATCGTGGACAATTAGATGATAGCCGTCCCAGTAACAATAAACCTGTAACAGGTGCAGATTTACGCGCAGCTATTGAAGATGTTTTAGCTGAAAAACCAGTCACCAGTGAACAACAGCCAAGTGTTGGTTGCAATATTAAATGGAAACCAGGGAACGAACCAGGTTACTTTGGTTGAGAAAATCTCAACACAATCAGCACTTATAGTTATGCTGTCCCGATTTCTCCACGAAGTCGGGTATTTATTTGCTTGGCAATATAGATAACGTGACAGTTTCAGTAAATGGCTAAAATATGCTTGATATTTTTAGGTAAAACCTAGATTTTTCTTTGCGTCTTTGCGCCTTTGCGTGAGTTATTTTAATAACTGGCACAATAAAGACCAAAATATTGTAACATTAGCATCAAAATAGACGTATCTACAGATACGAATGATGTTTATGTCACCACCCCTTGACCGTCAATTAAAAATTGAACTGAAGCTATCTTCTTCTCATCCTCAGTTATTAGCAGGACTAGATATTTGGCTGCGCTTGGGTTTAATATCTGATGCTGAAGTTAAAAAGTTATGTCGAGATTATCTGATTTGTGCTGTAATATTGCAACCCCAGGTGGAAAATCATCCACAAGAGGTATTGACAAATAATATAAAATTAAACCCATTAATTGCTACTTTACCTCCAGAACCAAAAACACCAGCTAAACCTAATTTTATCATTACAATGTTGGAATCATTGGGTGAAGAATTAAGTGTGAGATGGTTGTTATTTTTAGGGATATTTTTAGTAGTTTTATCTTCTGGTGTATTAGCAGCAAGTCAGTGGGAAAGGTTTCCTGCTGTTGGACAATATGGAGTTTTATTAGCCTATACTTTAAGTTTTTGTGGTTTTACTTTTTGGACTAGCAAACAAAACAATTTAAAATTAACAGCACAAACTTTATTAATTGTAACTTTGTTATTAGTGCCTGTGAATTTTTGGGCAATGGATAGCTTTAGTTTGTGGAATAATCCTATTAATTGGGTAGTATTAGCTATTGCTTCTTTGCTGCTATCAACGGTTACAATTATACTTTCTCGAAATCGTACAATTCTTAGTAATTTCCCCAGTGGTAAATTACCTTTAGTGAATATTCTCAGTTTGAGTTATTTACATTGGGGTTGGAAGTTATCAAATTTTCCCTTAATTGCTGTTTATATTGGAATGGTAGGTACAACTTTAATTACAGTTCATCAAAATTTACGTCAACCACGAGAGAGATTAAGTAAACAAGATGATAGTTGGGGAATTGGAATATATTTTGCTGTCGTTATTTATGGTTTATTAGGATTATTATTTCGAGCGATTTTTGTAGCTGGTGTCAATGTTACTCAGTTGGGTTTAGCAATTGGTATTTGTGGTTGGTTAGTAACTTGGTTAGTAGAAAAAAATCCCAATTCTCTTGCTTACATTTGGGGAAACATAGGCGGAATTTTGTTATTTTTAGGTTGGTTAGTTTCAGTATTTACCCAACCAGAACAAGCAATAGTTGTCAGTGGTTTGAGTTTGTGGTTTTTTAGCCGTCGGTTACAAAATCAGAGTTTAAAAATTGATTTAACAGCTATTTTCTTGATTGGTTTACAGACAATATGGTTAGGTTGGAGGTTAGTACCTGAACAATTACAGCAATTTATCATTAATACAGCAACTTATCTGACTAATTCCCAAAATCAACCTTTAACACTATTGAGTATTGCTTTATTTCCTTATATCATTTTGATGTTAATTTTAACAGAAAAATTGCATCATGATGAAAAACAAGAATTAGCAACTTTTGGCGAGCAACTAACTCTATTATTAGGTGTTTGCTTAACTAATTTCGCATTACTTAATCCCACAGTATTAACATTAAATCTTATATTTTCTACAATCACTTTAGCTCTTGTTACTAAACGCCATTCTTCCCAACCTCATTTAGTTTATTTAACTCATGTCACAGGAGTTTTAACAGTTTTTTCTACTATCAATTGGCTGTCACCAGGATTGAGTCAAGAAATTTGGGCAGCAATTTTGTTAACTATAATGGTTGCAGAATGGGTATTTAGTGTGGGTGCAGGAATTTGGGAACGTAGTGCTTGGTATATTGGTTTAGGACTTGCTACCCTCAGTTTTGTTTTGCTATTGGTAAATATTCAAGCATCTACTTATGATGTGATTTACAGCTACAACAGTTGGGGAATTATTTGGTTAATTACACCTTTAGCACTTACAGGTTTAGCTATTCGCACTACTGAACAAGTTCGTATTTTTAATACTTTTTTGAGTATTGTAGCCATCATAGCTGCCCAGTTTTTAACTTTGCCTTTGACAGAAACGAGATTAATTGGTTTGGGTGTTGGTGTTGGTGTGATGTTTGTCAATACTCGCTATTTAAGAAAACAAGAAAATGCAGCTTTAACTATTGGTTTTGGACTGGGTTTTATTGCTGCAATATTATGGAATTTACCAAGTTTATCTGTATCAGCTTGGTTTATGGTAGGTGCATTTGCTATCTTCAGTTTATGGTTAGGACGCACCTTACTTTTACGAAAAGGTACAGAATTAGCGGTTATTTATGCAGCAGCTAGTGATAAATGGGCTATTACACTCTGTACCCTAGAATTATTAGGCATAACATTACATTCATTCCTCATTTATACAGGAAATAGCAACGCCGAAATTCTCTATTTTATCTCCACAACTATAACTTTAGCTGCAATTATTTACCGCAGTTGGCAGCAACCGAATAACTGGGCATTTTATAGCATTGGTTGGTGTTTAGAATTGTTAGTGGCTGAAGTTGTGGGTTTTGGTGAATACTCAATTATTAAAATAGGTATTGCTAATATTGGACTGGGTTTAACAACTCAATTATTTGGGGAATGGTGGCGCAGAAAATATCAAATTTTACCTCAAAGTTTCCATATTTTACCCCTCATTTATGGTGCATTTAGTATTTTATTGAGGTTAACCACATTTACCGACTGGACAGGTTTATATAGTTTAGGAATAGCCTTAATTTTGATTGGTATAGGACGCAGAAAAGAAGAATTTAAACCTATACTTTACCTTGGCATTATTGGTATCTCAATTTCTGCTTATGAACTCCTATTTTATCAAATGTCTCAAGCCACAGGAGGAGGATTAGGAGATGGTTTAATTGCTATGTCAGCCCTGGGTACTAGCATCATGTATGTTTACCGCATTCTTTCCCCTTGGTTAGTCAATTATTTTCGTCTTACATCAGGAGAACTGAAAAATATTGCCCATTTGCATTGGTTTTGGAGTAGCAGTTTATTATTAGCTGCTGTCACATTTCCTCTGCCAATTAACTTTTATGTAGGTATAGGCACAGGACTATTTTTAACTCGCTATGCAATATGGCAAGGGAGAAGAAATAATCTCAATTTACCTATACAAAAGGTGGGAAATCTAAATGTGGATGAAATTTGGGTTTATCTGGGTTTATTAACAGCAGGTATGACTGGTATTTATTTGCAGAATTTACCAATAAGCAGCTTTTTTATTCAACATTTAATGCCTTGGAATGGTTCTTTAGCTTGCGTATTTGCTTACTTCCTTTACATTTTACCTTGGGAAAATTTAGGCTGGGCAAAAACACCTTGGCAAAGAACAGCATACATCTTACCGTTAATAATCATAGGAATTACCCAACAACAAATTTATCCCATCACCTTAATTATCGCTGGTGGATATTATATATTCCTGTCCAAAATAACTAGACAAATTCGTTTTACCTACATTAGTGTAGTTTTAATAGATTGGGCTTTATTTAACTGGTTTAATCAATTAAATTTTAAAGATAGCTTATGGTATATCACAACCATGGGAATATCAATATTATATATTGCCCAAATAGACCCACAATTAAAATTAGCAGAATCCAAAGAAATTCGTCACTTTGTGCGAATGCTAGGCAGTAGTTTAATTTGTGGTTGGGCGGTTTTGTTTCATCAAAATTTACCTTTTATTCCTGGTATTTTTAGCTTCATTGCCATTTTCGCTGGACTAGCTTTAAGAATACGTGCGTTTCTTTATGTTGGTACGGCTACTTTTTTCATTACAAGTATTTATCAACTGGTAATTTTCAGTTTCAGCTACTCTTTTTTAAAATGGGTTATCGGCTTATTATTAGGTATCCTCCTAATTTACATAGCCGCTAACTTTGAAACCCGACGCACTCAAATAAATTCTTTCCTTGAAAATATCAGCGACAAATTTCAAGAATGGGAATGAATATAGTAATGCTAGATTAGTAATAATTCAGGTGAGTCGATAATTTTATTAACAGCTAAACCTCTATTTAAACAAAAAGTCTCCATTGCTGATATTTGGTTTTTTAGCTCTGGTTTTTTAGCTCTGGTTTTTGACCACTGGACGATACTCCTAAAGATTTCCATCCAGGATGACATATATAAATAGTGGTGGGAAAACAAGAACCGCAAAACGCAGTAACGATAGTAACAATGCCATTTATTGCTTTATTTACACTTCTGGTGTTATGTTAAATGCAACTAGTTTACACGTCTTACAAAAAACGTAAAACAACTGAAAAATAGGCATTATAAGAAAAAAGGCTGAAAATCCTTGAGATTAAGTTTTGGAGCTTGGCGGAAAAACATGGCTAGAATATTTTGGGCATAAATATGGAAAGGTAACAATTGCTGTTCCTGCCCATAACACTTCTCAAAATTGTTCTAATTGTGGTCAAAAAATACAAAAATACCTATCAACTAGAACCCATAATTGTCATCATTATGGGTTCGTAGAAGATAGAGATATTAATGCCAGCATCAACATCCTAAAATTAGGATTAAGTACCGTAGGGCATACGGGAACTTACGCTACAGGAGATTTGCCACGCCACTTGCTTTAAGCCGGGGAAACCGTCCAACGCAGTGGCTCCTCTTGGGCGATTGGTGAGGCAGCGCGGTCTTGGGGGTCTCCCCCATGAGTGACTGCCGAACCCTAAGGGTGTAAACCTGTCGTCTAACGGCGAGTCTATCAATGTAGAATCCCCGCGTCTTTAGACCGGGGAGTGTCAAACAAGTATTAAAAAATAGAAAACATGACCATTGAATCTAATTCCTCCCATCCACCAAGTCTAGAACCAAACTCAGATCACGATTTACAACCAGATGATTTTGATAGTGATACCAGTGAAAATGGACTCACAGCCGAAGGTTTGGCTGCAAAACAAGCTTTAGCAGCAATTTCTTCTTTACAATCTCCCCAAAATACAAATGCTCTCAAACGGGCTACATCTAACTTTAAGGAACTTTCTCGTAATCAGTTGTCAGTTAAACCTAGAGCTTTAATTTTTACTTTATTAGCGATCGCTCTCACTTTTATTGGTATTATTATTAATAATTCATTTCTGGGCATTTTGGGAACTTTCGCCACTTTGGTTTTATCCATAGCCATGCTTTTCCCTTGGTTACAAGATGTCATTAAAGAATGGTTTTCTCCCCAGGATAGAACATTGTTATTAGGCTTTATCGGCTTATTAGTAGGTATTATTGGCTTATTCAGATTTACTGGTATAGGTGCTATTCTGCTGCGTTGGGGAAGAACAATTAACTGGGATGCTTCAGGAACTTTAGCCGAATGGTTTGGGGCTTTAGGGCAAATTTTTATAGCTGTAATCGCTGTTTATGTAGCTTGGCGACAATATGTAATTTCTAAAGATTTAACCATTCAACAAAACCTGCTCACAGTCCAACAAAATATTATTACTCAGCAACAAACCATAGATTCTTATTTCCAAGGTGTTTCTGATTTGGTATTAGATGAAGAAGGATTATTAGAAGATTGGCCACAGGAAAGAGCGATCGCAGAAGGACGAACTGCTGCTATTTTTAGTAGTGTCGATGGTAGTGGTAAAGCCAAAATTCTCCGCTTTCTTTCCCGTTCCAAATTACTCACACCCTTAAAACGCGATCGCCGTTTAGGTAGAGCTATACTCGATGGTATTGGAGGTTATGCCGAAGACAGGTTAGAAGGTGTGCGCGTTATAGATTTAGGTGTCATGTTAGCAGGTGCAGACCTCTCTCAAACAGATTTACGTTGGACTGATTTGAGTGAAGCCAACCTAGTGCGTGCTAATCTCAGTGGTTGTGATTTAGTCAAAGCCAACCTTTCCCGCACAATTTTATATGATGCTAATCTCAGCGATGCTGATTTAAATGCCGTACGTTTATTTTATGGTTCCTTAGAAAAAGCCTCACCCCGTAGTCGTACCCAACCACCGGATTATGAAACCGGAGAACACACCGGCGCAGTTGTGGAAAATGCCGATTTCAGCAACGTCCAAAGAATGTCTGAATTAGCCCGTTATTACTGCTGCGCTTGGTGTGGAGAAAAAACCAGAGGAACTATTCCCGGTGGTTGTGAAGGTATTCCTAACAAGTTGGGAAGGTGAAGTTAGCAAAACTTAGCTTTTAACTGGCTGGGAGAATGATGTTTAAGGAAGTACGCACATCATCTAATGGAGTTTCCCAAAAAAGTTTCCATTCTATCCCAAATAGAGGCTTGGCCTGTTTTGCTATCATCCATCCTTGCGCGATCGCATCCATGTATTTTGTCGAAAGCTCAATATCATAAACAACCACTTTGAGCAGGTTTTTTGTTAACAATGCTAACCAGAAGCGTGTCGCGTATAACTGAGAAACATAAAAAGCTTCTAATTGAATTTCACCCAAGATATTTGTATCGGAACCAGTGACGATATGCCAAATGTCATGGGTTTCCGTGATATGGGCTGAAAAAAATTGTAGGTAATGAGGAGAAGAGATTTTCAGCATTCGCTCTGGAATATCATGATTATCAATCATTTTTTCTCGTGTAGTTTTTTTATCAATGTTAATATCCCTGATGGTAACAAACCGATAAACATAACTATCAATAAACTTTGTTTGTCCCCAAAACTCTTTACCAATTTTCTTAAAATATTCAACAAAACACTTTGCACCTTTAAACTGCTGAATAATTGTCCATTCTTTGGCAGTGTCTACCTTTGCTTTCATCTCTATACAGAGGATAACTTTTTTCCTGTCAGTATCAGCAACAATGATAAAATCTGCCCGTTTACACTCGCCCTTTGAACCATTAAAAATAGTAGCCGAACCAATGTCTTCTAATAAGCGATTGCGATCAAAGTTCAAGTCTTTACGAAAAATTGCAGCACCAGTTCTTTCACTACTAGCAATAAAAGGACGAGGTAAAAATTTCACAAAAATTATGTTTTTTAGTGCGTCACTAATGAAACGTTCAATGATCACATTGGGGATTTTTACCTTTTCTTTATCAACTACTAAGGTAATTACTAATTCTGTGCTTTCTTCACTTTTTGTAATTGAGAAAAGCGAGCCTTCACCAAAGTTAACTATAACATCAAATTTACTGACTAAACTAATATTGTGTATATCTAAGTCTACATGAAACCCTGTATTTTTAAAGCGTTCTACCGATGCCGCAAAAATATTTGGTAATTCTTGACTATATACTTGACACCCTTGAAAAACAATTTGCTCAACCTGGTTAACATATTCTTGAATATCAAGGCGAATTACTCCATCAGTAAGAAGCTGCTCAATCTTATCACCGTTGATTTGGATCGAAAACATTCGCCGCCAAGTATATAAAAAGCCGAACAACGCATAAGTTGCATAAGTTTTACCTGTATTGTTGCCACCACAAATGATCGTCAAATCCCCAAGTGTGAATTCAGCTTGCTTTAAAGCACCAAGATTTTTGACTTTAATTTTCATTGCCATATCCTTTAGCATTCGCGTTGACGTGCCATAGGCAATCATCTTCTACTGTTTAACTTTTCAATCATATCCTTATTGACATTGAGAGAAATAACTAGATTCTGGAATGAATGTGCGATCGCAATTAATCCTCACAGTGTATATTGTCGATAAGTAATTGTGTTTAGATTTTAACTATGTTTTTAACTTAAACCAGGACATCTGAAAATATGAACCACAAAATCCGCGCTGTCATCGTTAATCCCAATGTACCAGGGCGTTTGGCCTTAAGTGAAGTGAATGCACCCACACCAGCCGCAAATGAAGCCATAATCAGAGTTGCAGCAATATCACTCAATCGCGGCGAACTCAGACGCGCTTCCACTGCTGAGGCTGGTTGGCGGCCTGGTTGGGACTTAGCTGGTACAGTAGAAACTCCCGCCGCAGACGGTTCAGGACCAGTCCCAGGGGTGCGAGTGGTAGGTTTTCTGCCCTCCGGTGCTTGGGGAGAACTGGTATCCGTACCTACAAACGCTTTAGCAGAAATACCACGTTCAGTATCTTTTGCTCAAGCTGCCACACTGCCCGTAGCTGGTTTAACTGCCTATCATGCCCTTAAAAAAGGTGGTTTTCTCTTAAATAGCTCCGTGTTAATAACAGGTGCATCCGGTGGCGTTGGTAACTTTACTATTCAACTAGCGCGGTTAAGTGGTGCAAAAGTAGTAGCACATCTGCGTCAGCCTAAATATGAAGCCATAGTTAAAGCAGCAGGAGCGCATCAGGTAGTCATCGGTGAAGATATCTCACCTGCTCAGGAATATGGACCCTATCATTTAATTATTGACTCTGTGGGTGGTGATGTTCTAGGTAAAGCTTTGGGTTTATTAGGCACAAATGGTAAAGCTGTGGTGTTTGGAACTACCGCAGGAAGAGAAGTAACTTTTAACGCAGGTAATCTTTATGCCCTTGGTGGTGCGAGTATATACGGTCTGATTGTCTTCCACGAACTCAAACAAGAATCGGCATCTGTGGGGTTAAAATGGTTAGTGGAGTTAGTAGAATCTGGCCAATTACGTCCTCATATTGATATTGAAGCTCCTTGGACCCAAATTGCTGATGTAGCTCAACAACTGATTGATAGACGTTTTCCTGGTAAAGCGGTACTACACATTTCTAACTGATAAAAAACTTTGAGAACATTGCTGGTATAGGACTCATATTTGAATTTTGAAAAAATCTCAGTATTTGTAGGGTGCGTCAGATATAACAAATCTGTTTATTGATAGAATGTATACAGTCTGACGCACCCTACGTATCATTTCATAAATCAAATATTATCCCTATATCATGTTCACCTAATTGCTTATAATAAGCTTATGGCTGGCTGCTGCTAAATGATTTTTGTCTACCAATTAGCAATTACCAGCCAAACAGATATAATAACTATTCAAACTAACACGATATAAAATGATTAAACTCGACCAATTTTTAAAGTTAACAGGTATAGCTTCCACTGGAGGTCATGCCAAACTGATGATTCTTGATGGTAATGTCCAGGTTAATGGTACAGTTGAAACCCGTAGGGGAAGAAAATTAATAGAAACTGACACAGTAACAGTAACCGGGAAAACCTTTAACGTTGGAGATGTAATTTCAGATTAGTTTTTTACTATTCAGGTAAAGTGAGAATTTTCATACCCTATTCTGTGACGGCGATGGTATGCTCAAACTGGACTGAAAAACCATCACCTCTTGCATACTCTTGAACAAAAAGGTATTAACAAATATCATGAATAGAATCTTGTATTATCATCAACAATCTAATTTTTCTAGAAAAATCCGCATATTGTTACAAGAGAAAAATTTAGATTGCGAATTGCAAGAAGTTAATCTCATGAATAAACCCTCTGAATTTTTACAACTTTCACCTATTGCGAAAGTTCCTGTATTTGTAGAAACAGATGGGACAGTTATTTGGGATTCAACATTAATTGCTGAATATTTAGATGAAACTTATCCAGAACCTAGTTTTTATCCCCCAACTCGTCAAGCACTTCTAGAATGTCGTAAATGGGAAGAATTAGCAGACCATTTAGGTGATAATATCATCAATTTATGGATTCTCAATTTAACTAATAATGTATCATCACCACGTTATCGAACAAAATTAGAAAACACTATTAATCATCTTTTAGCAATTTTTGAGCAACAATTATCCCAGTCTGAATATTTATTAGGTGGTGACACTTGGACAGCAGTAGATATAGCCGCATTATGTTCTATGGGTTACTATAGTCTACGATTAAATGAAGATTGGATTTTACAGTATCCTAATTTGGGAAACTGGTTTCATAAATTGCATCAACGTGAGTCAGTTAAATCAACTATTCCCATACCTGAAAATTAACTATTTCCCCGACTTCTGTTGTTTATTGTGTCCATAAATGATAAATTGATTTAGTGAAGTCGGGGATATGGGTATGAACGATTGCTATAGCTGAATACTTACAACTATTTTTCCACCAAGTAAAAACACATTTATCTTCACATGAATAATTACCACAAGCAAAACGTTGTCATTATCGGTGGGGGTCCAGCGGGATTAGGTGCAGCTTTAATGTTAGCAAAACGAGGCTGGAAAGATATTAAAGTTATTGAAAAAAGACCGTCAGCAGATTATTATGAACCCGATAAATCTTTTAGTTATCAAATTGATGGTAGGGGACAAAAATTAACTGATTTCTTAGAAATAACCGCCAAACTTGCTGATTTAAGCGTTCCTAATACTGACTTTTACTTTACTATCATTCAAAAAGACGGTACACGCAAAACCACAAAACTACCCATTGCAGATTCTCAACGTAAAACAGCTTATTGGCTACCTAGAGCATCTTTTTTAGATTTACTTTACCAAGAAATTGCTCAACATTGGCAAGATACCATTCAAATTTTATTTAATACTGAATGTGTAGAAATTAAACCACATTCTCAAAATTTAGAACAGTTAGAAATTATTACCCAATCTCAAAATCAAGAACAATTAACTTTTATTCCTAATTTAATTGTCGGGTGTGATGGTTTAAATTCTCTTGTTCGTCAAACTCTTCATGAAATAGAAGGAAAATCAAATTTATTTGCAATGCAACAGTTTCCTTCTCCTAGTGCTGGCTTAAAATACAAAGTTCTAACTTTACCTGCTCAATTTCCTTTATCAGCAAAAGAGGGAGATTTATCAACATCGACAATGGCTTATGGTATTCGGTCTAGTTTTAAAGGTCGTAAAAAAGCAATTTCTTTAGGTTTATTACCTTTGAAAAATCCAAATCAACCCAGAACTGCCAATATTATTAACTACCCAAATCATGAAATTTGGCAATTATCAACACCAGTAGAAGTTGAGGAATTTATCAAACAAGCATTCCCGCAACTTCCCATAGAAAAAATAATTTCTGCGGAAGAAATTGCCAGATTTACAGCTAGTGAAGGTGGTAAATTTCCTATGCCTCAATATTGTTCAGGTTTATATCAAATTTTCGGCAAACCTGAAAATAACCAAGGAACAGCGGTAATTTTATTGGGGGATGCTGTACATTGTTTTCCTCCTGACATCGGACAAGGTGTTAATTCTGCTTTGGAAGATATCTATATTTTTCAGGAAATATTACAAGAAAAACAAGATAATCTTGCTGCTGCACTTCCGCGTTATCAAAACCTCCGTCAAAACGATATTAAAGCCTTAATTCGCTTAGTGCAAATAAGTTATCCTTGGCAATATAATCAAGACCAATTACAAAAAAGATTGTGGAGTATTAATTTCTTTTTACGCTTACTTTTAAATCGGTTATTTCCTATTTTATTTTCTCCTCATTCCTTTTTATTGATTCAAAATCATGAGTTATCTTATTCGGAAATACTGCATAAAAGTAATAGAACTACTCAAATTTTATCAATTTTGGGAGGATTAATAATATTGAGTTTAATTTTGATGTTTACAAGTTCTCATTAATTCTTGCTGTTGTCTGCATCAGGATGTCCAGGATTTAAGGATTTTCAGGATATGAATGCAAATAATAATGTTGATAATTGAAAACACGTTATATATGGGCGCACACTTTTCCACTCATAACATAAGCATAATACACTTTTTTCGTCTTGTCAAGTCTTAACAGGAATTTTATGAATTACCTACATTTCAGTAGGACTTACGCAAAAACTATCCCAAACTCCTATTCCTCTGTGTTCTCTGCGTCCTCTGCGGTTCGTTTCTTCATGATTTTGCGTAAGTCCTGTTCAGATTAAATAATTTTCATACTCTGATGAATCCGTAACTTATGGGTAACTATGGCGGGCAAAATGCCCACACCACAAGAGTTTTAGCTATAGTTTCAACCTATGTCGGTAAGGTGAGAATTTCCACACCATCTTCAGTTACAACAATAGTATGCTCAAACTGGGCGGAAAGTTTGCGATCGCCTGTTACCGCAGTCCAACCATCGCTTAACATCTCTATTTCATAAGTTCCTTCATTAATCATCGGCTCAATAGTAAATACCATACCTGGTCGCAATCGCTTACCTTTACCCCTTGTGCCAAAATGGGGAACATCTGGTGCGGTATGAAAAATATTACTAATCCCATGTCCCACAAACTCCCGCACCACTGAAAAACCTTCAGCTTCAGCATACTCTTGAATAGCAGCACCAATATCCCCAATTTTTGCCCCTGGTTTTACCTCAGCAATACCTAAGTGCAAACATTTTTCCGTTACTTCTACCAACTTTTGGGTTTTAGGTGCAGCACTACCGACAATAAATGTTTTAGATGTATCACCGTGATAACCATCAACAATGGGTGTGACATCAATATTGATAATGTCACCTTCCTTGAGAATTTGCCTAGCATGGGGAATACCATGACAGATCACCTCATTCACACTGGTACAAATTGACTTAGGATAACCTTTATAACCTAGTGGTGCGCTTTTAGCTCCCTGTGCTTTTGTCCATCTTTCCGCTTCATCATTGAGTTGTAAGGTACTCACACCTGGTTTTACCAAAGGTTCTAGATGTAGTAACAACTGGGCTGCTAGACGTCCAGCCCGACGCATTTTTTCGATTTCTCGCTGGGATAAAATAACTATGGTTTCGGTTTTCATTTATTTACGACTCTTTTGTTAAAAATATAGTTAAACCTGTGTTTGCTGCTCTGCGTGCTGCATCTGCAACTTTCAATGTATACAAGCTTGCTTGCGGCGTTACATACAAAGGATGTCCATAAAAAAGATGGTCTAATACCATTTTCGTATCTTTAGCAAATAATCCTCGGCGATTACCCATATCAATCAATGTTGTTTCATTTGCTTGTACCAAAATTCCTGTGTCACCATCCAGAATTAAACCCCCATTTTCACCATTAATTTCTAACCTACGTTCTGATTGCCACAGACTTTCACCTTTACCATAAATAACTTGAGCTAACAAACCATTTTTAAAGTATAATTGCGCCATACAAAGACAAGTTTGATAATAATTAGTCTCTGTCTCCCAATATCGCTGATGACAGTTGGCAGTCAAAACTTCACCAAATAAATTAGTCAGCCGATGTAAGCGAGATAACGCACCCATCAAGGGAAAGCCGAAATATTCATGGTTATAAGTCCACCTGCGGGGTGCTGGATGTTCAGGTTTAACGGTACTGTGGCGGACATAAAACAAATGACCAAGTTGGGGTAAATTTTGTTTTAAAGCTTGATGCCAACCGCCCAAAAGTTCAATATGTTCGACGTGCAGTAGTTTATTTTTCGCTTTAGCTAAGGCAATCAGTTCTTCTGCTTCCTTGACATCCAGGGACAGGGGATACTCGACAATGACGTGTTTGCCGTTAGTTAAGGCTGCACGGGCTATTTTACCATGATCCTGATTAATCGCGGAGATAACAATTAAATCCAAATCTTCCCGTTCCACCAGTTGTTGCCAAGAATTGCTCACCTCTGTTTGATATTCTTGAGCAAAAGCGGTTGTTGTTTCGGGAGTATGTCCAGCTATCGCTACTAAATGTGTCCGCAAATCTTGGCGTAATGCCTCAGCCCGGAGTTTTGCTGCATACCCAGTACCGACTAAACCCACCCGCATGGTTGTATTGGCCAAAGGTGGCTCGGAATTATACATGATTTTTACCAGTTCTGTTGCTTGGATTTTTGGATCTACAGCTACTTGTATAAACACTGAATTAGCGACAGTGCTATCAATGCCTATGGCATTCTATCAAAAAGCCAGCCAACAACAGTAATCAGGTGAAGAGAAGAGTGATTATACTATTGATGGTGCAAAAATTAACTATTATTTCCATCCAGGCAACCCCAAAATATTACCCACAAAGATTTTTTGAACATCTATCTTATTGATGACTTACTGAGGATTTTACATAACTAAAACTTATTGTTAAGAAGTAACTAAATTTCATTACTAATCGTGGTCAATTTTCGGTTACAAAGTTTAATTTTTCCCGTAGTATCAGAATTGAACCAAATCGAACTGGCAGCTAATCCTATAGGGTTATCTGCACGGTTTGCTTTAGGATAACTTATCTGCCTTGATCAAATAGAGAGGATTTCCAAATGCCAGTTTACAAAGTCACATTAATTAACACAGAAGAAAAAACAGAAGTTACTATTGATTGTGCTGATGATACATATATTCTAGACGCTGCTGAAGAAGCAGGTCTGGACTTGCCCTACTCCTGTCGTGCGGGTGCTTGTTCTACCTGTGCAGGTAAATTGGTCAAAGGCAAAGTTGACCAATCCGATCAATCATTTTTAGATGATGATCAAATTGAAGCTGGATATGTATTGACTTGTGTTGCTTACCCAGCTGGAAATGTCACCATCGAAACTCACAAAGAAGAAGAACTTTACTAAAAGTTGGGCTTTGCCTTTTCGACAAACTATCACCGCCCTACTGTGACAGCAGTATAGCGGTGTCTTTCTTTTATCTATTTTTTGGAACTATTTCTAGATTAACGCAGTTCTGTTTTGCGCTCTGAAGATGTCAAGAAAGGTTTAATCTCGTTACCGAGAACTTTAATTTCTGTACCAGGATAATAGAATTGGAGAATTTTGGCACTTGACCAACCTAGTTTGGCTAAATTTTGAGCGCCTGTTTGACTTAAACCTACTCCATGTCCTAACCCCCCACCGATAAAGGCATATCCCCACAGTGTTGGCGTTCCTTTATTTAGAGGTTGTAGATAGAAAAGTGTGCTGAGAGGAGCCGCAAAGGCGCTACGAATTTCATCTTTATGCAAGGTAAACACGCCAATATTCGTTTTTATAGTTAGATCCAAAATACGTCCGCTTTCGCTACGCTTGGTGATAGCGATGGCTTCGATGGTTTTAAATTTGCTATATGGACTTTTTTTCACCCGCAAAAATTTCTGTAAGTCCTTGGTAATATCCTCGATACTGGTTTGTTTGTTCCAGCGGAATACATTCCAGGTGCTTTCATTAAATCCTTGTTGCAAGTTAATAAACTGGCGAAAATTATTTTCGTCTGCTAAACTTTTTTGTGATAAATTCCAAATATTTGTAGCCGCATCCACTACTGGCCGCAGATAAGGACGATCTTCTCCATTCCAGACATCGCTAAAGAAGGCGGTAATACCACCTGTAGTTGAGGAATATAGGGCATCTACTATCTCGTTATTATAAGTGAGTACCATACCCCGTGTAGAGGCGATCGCTTGATCTGTTGTTTGTGCTGCTCCATTTAGCCCATCATACACTTGACAGTGTGTGTCAGCGCATAATTGGTAATTATCAATAGCAAATCTACGTACATTACGCAGGGCATAGGTGCGGGCAATAATAGCCTGTGCTTCTAGAGACGCTGTTGGCGCTCTCGTGCCAATTTCATAAGGTAAAACCCCTCGTAAATAGGTTTCTAAAGGAACTTGATTAACAAGGGAGTAAGTACCATAAGCATTGGGCTGTAAATTCAACTTTCCTGCATAAAGACGACTATTGCCAGTTTTTTCGCTTTTATTGACGCGAATTTGGTTTTTACTCGTGACAATTTCTAGATAATTATTGCTGTATCGTTTACCATTGATTTCCCAACGGACTCGCGGTATTTGTTTAAGAATTTGTGTATCTAAATATGGCAGGTTCTGCCCTGATGCTTTGATGCTTTCTAACAACAAGCGTCGCACTAAAGGACTGCTGTAAACTTCTCGTTTAGCCCAGACTTGCCAACGTTCGGGTTGGGCTATTTCCACTTCTATGCCTTGAGAACGCCAATTTCTGGCGCTGTCTTCAGCTGTTTCAAAGGTGCGGAAGTCTCCTAAAACTACTACTTCCTGCACTTTTGGTTGAGGCAAAGTTTCCATAACTGTTTCTAGCTGGACAGGGTTGGCAGTGATGAGGGTTTGCTGCTGATTATCTACTTGCCATTTTAGCTGTAAGCGATCGCCTTTGGTTGGTGTTATTTGTAACTTGTCCGTAGGTGTAACTCCAAATCGCTGGACAATGCCAATTTTAAGTTCCACATCTTGGTTATTGTTTACAGGAGTTGAGGCCGCAGTCAATCCCAATAAGCAAAAGGTCGTTACTATTTTGTAGGCTGAACGCCAGAAAAATATTTTCATGAAAACTCGATTGTGATCCCACAGTGAAGATTTGGGGCGAACTTTAACTTGTTTTGTAGCGTTTTGCTTGTATTCTATATGCGATTCCATAATATCATCACCTGCTTGATGTCAACTATATTCAAAATGACTTAATCGTTTGATTCTATAGGTGGAGGTAAAGCATGAGCTAAACCCTTACAAATTGAACTCATCATGATTATGATTTATTGATAAACCCCAAATTAAATAACTATAGCAATACTACTCGGCTCAGAATCTGAAAGCTGTAATTTGGGAGTTGGTAAAAGTCGAGAAGTTGTTGTTATAACCGTATGATCGATCGATCTTACCTTTGGTAGATGAAGTTAATGATGAACCTAGTGCAGATTTATTAACTCAAAGAATGCAGGTTCATGAAAAAACAGCTTGGATGTGGAGAAGTTTGTTGGCAGAATAGAGTTTAAAAAATGGGGTATAATAGGTGACAAAAACCTATACCCATTCCTTATGTCTGATCCAGATTTCACCCCTAAATTACAAAATTTAATGCAGCGTGCGGGGATTTCTAGTTTTAAAAGTCTTAGTCGCACGGCTGGGGTTTCAGAGCGCCAAATATTGCGTTTGCGGCGGGGAAAGCTGAAACAAATAAAACTGGATGTGTTGTTAAGCCTGTCGGAAATACTACAAATATCATTAAGTGAATTAGTCGCTACTTTTTCAACTGGCAGTTTTGATTCCACAACTCAGCACCCAATTACTCAGGCAAAATTGTTACAAGAAAATACTGACTTAAAAACAGAGTATGAACGCATTGTACTGAAACTGGAACAACAGAGAGAAGATATACAACAAGAGTTTCAGCGATCAAGTTTGCAAATATTGGAGTCTTTACTATTGTTTTGGCCGACAGCAGCACAGAAAGCTAGGGAAAATCCCCAATTAGCGGCAGTAAAAATATTACCATTAGTCCAAAAGCCGCTGGAGCAATTATTACGGGCTTGGGGAGTGGAGATGATCGCTACTGTGGGAGCAGAAATACCCTATGATCCACAATGTCATGAATTGTTGCAGGGAACAGCCCAACTAGGCGAAATAGTCAAAGTATGTTATGTTGGATACAGTCAAGGTGATAATCTACTTTATCGAGCCAAGGTCAATCTTCCATAACTCAAATTAATTGTACAAATATGAAATAGCAACTATTGATTAGTTATTTTTGTACTTTATTATTTAATTATGAGATGAATGAAACTTTTTATTTAGGGGTTCAATATTTACAATATAATATGAAGTTTTAACTAGATTATTTAAATGATTGGGTGGATAATTTACAATTATTGAAATATTTAAATAATGCCTATAAAATTTCAGATTTTTATATCCTTTATTGGTATATAATAGGCACAAGAGAAAGTCATTGATATCAACCAGAGTAACCTAATTATGAGTCAGTCGGTGAAAGTTCTTACACTTAAAAAAAATTTAAACGCTGAAACTTCACCCGAATTTCAGCAAGATATTGCCCAAATTATGACCAGTGGTGCAAAGATTGTCTTGGTGGATTGTCAAAATATTACGTTTCTGGATAGTTCTGGTTTAGGCTCTTTAGTATTAGCTTTCAAAACTCTACGCGATGTGGGCATTAAAATGGTGATCTGTTCGATTAATGAACAAGCAAGGATGATATTTGAATTAACAAGTATGGATGAGATATTTGAAATCTTTCCCAGTCAAGATGCTTTTAATCAAGTTATCTTTGCTAAAAACTAATCAAACTTAATTTGCAGAATAGATAAATCATCATCAAAAGTTTCTTTGGAGTTTAAATTGATTAAATATTTCAGTATATAATCAAGTTGGTAATCAACTGAATGTTGTAAGCTAACTAGTAACTGAATAAAACTATCCAGACTCCAAAGAGTTCCATCTGATTTAGTAATTTCATAAGCACCGTCGCTAAAAGTATAAAGACTACTAAATTTTTCAATAGTGCAAGTTGCATCTATATATTTGGCTTCAGGAAACATCCCCACCGGCATACCTTGTGTTTTCAAGAGTTTTGTTTCTGTGGTGCTGGGAGATTTTCCTGATACTAATACTGCGGGTGGATGTCCAGCACTTGCATAAATTAACTGGCGACTGACTCTATTATATACACCATACCAAATAGTAAAATATTTATCATTTTGATAATTGATCTGAAAAGTATCATTTAAAGCTTTTAATACCTGACTAGGTTGATAGTAATTAAGTCCTTTGAGCGCCCGTGATCGCAGCAGATTGAGTACAGAAATAGAGGGAAGAGTTGCTCGGAGTCCATGGCCAGCAGTATCTAACAGGTAGATTGCCAGATAGTCAGAATCGAGCCAATAATAATCAAAACAATCACCTCCTAATTGTCGGGAGGGTAGAAATCTATAATTAATATTCAGAGGTTTAGACATTGGTAAAGGTAGCAGAGATTTTACATATTCTGCTGCTTCTGCTAGTTCTGTTTCTAATAATAGTTTTTGGGTTTGTAAATCCCGATTTAACTGATGTAGACGTAATCCGGCTCTAACTCTGGCTTGAAGTTCATTTTGCTCGATAGGCTTAGAAATAAAATCATCAGCACCTGCATCTAGTCCTTTAACGCGATCTGCAACTGAATCTAAAGATGTTAATAAAATAAAAAATGTGGTAGATAAATTAGGATCTTTCTTAATGCGATCGCAAACTTCCAGACCAGTTAAACCCGGCATAATCCAATCACAAATAATCAATGCTGGAGGACAAGAAAGAGCCTGTAAAATTCCTTCTTGTCCATTATTGGCAGTGATTACTTGATAACCATGTTTTTCTAACATCCTTTTGAGAAGTATTTGTATTGAAAAATCATCATCAATTACTAAAATTTGAAACATGATCAATGGTGTATATAATCAATAAAATAAAAATGCCAGAGTACGGTGATGAATAAATGGTTAGTATTTCTGAGTGGTTAAAATATACTAACTTGTGTGAAAAAACCCATGTTTAATGATTTACCAAGCTACATTTTTTGGCTGCCATCAAATATTATGAAGATGCTAGAGGGTTGAGCCAAAAAAGTATGATTTTTTTAAGTTGGTATAAATCACGATATACTTCTTGCTTAAACCATTGCCCCATAGCATCAAGGGGAGTAAAAGAAGTTCCTGGTTGCCATTTAATCTCTTGACCTAAAGGTGTGGTGTGATTTCCCGATAAGGTTTGGATTGTCACCATTTCTGGAAAGCGATTTTGCAAGATTTTTGTTAAAATTGCAGACTGATCAAGATTATCATTACTAAATTTTATTAATAAATTACGGCGGATGTGATAATTTTCTTGTACCAGTTGGTTAGTTTCCAAAGGCGTGGGAGTAAACTCAATTGTCAAGGTAGAATTTAGTTGTTCTACTAGGGGAATGGCATCTTTAGCGGTGTAGTTGTTAAAAGAAATGAGAATATTACCTGCTCGTTCCACTGGAAAAAGGCTACCAATTAATAAATGGAGTTTGCAGCCCATACTGTGTCCAATACCATAGGTAGGCAGGTATAGGTTGCGTAATTCTCCTGAAGAGTGTAAGCGTTCTAGAGTGCGGTCAAAGTTGAGTAGTACAGATTCAGCTATTGCTCGATGATCTAACGTATTGACAAAAGGCGTAGCAATAACAACGTAGCCTTTAGCTGCCAACTGTTCTAGTAACCAGCGGTAAGTTAGGTGAGGTGCGGTAGCGACAAATGCACCTCCTAAAAAATGGATAATACCGATGGGATGACGCGGAATAATTGCCCAGTTGCCTCTGATTTCTTTCCAGTCCATGTTGATGTGCTATACCTACAGTTAAGCTAAGTTAAGGTTTGTTTCATATTCTTTAATGTTACTCCGTTACTGCCAGAAGATTAACGATAATTTTTGAGAGAGTCTAATCTTCTAAAAATATCAATATGTGTTTAGCTTCACTAAATAACTGGGTGATGCTATGACAGACTAAATGGAAAAAAGATTAATTTGATTTACTAATTGTGTTTTAACGCTGATTCTGTAACCTTCTCATTTCGTATTGGACATCTAAAGCAATTTGCAACGCTTCATTTAATAATCGGTCATGTTCAGTTGCTTGTTCAGTAACTTGCATGGAACTTAAAGTAGCTATATCATTCGCAAAGAAATCAGAATTACTCAGGATAAAATTTTTATTTTCTCGCAGAATTCGTTCTGTTTTTAAAGCACGTACTAAATCTAATTTTGTCAGGCTTAAAGCCTGAATAACTCTCTCTCTTTGCTTGATACCTACAGTTGGATTTCCAGCATCTTCTATTTGGTCATTAATATCTATAGCTTTAATAACAGCATTATAACGTTCAACATCATTGATTAAAGTTTGCAAGGAATGTGTCATATTTTTTTTGATCAGCTGACCTTTTTTCTTCCACATTAAATACAATAATGTTTGGATTACACCACCAATCCAAATACTTACTAATATCATTAATATCCAAGATGGGATTATTATCCAACTAGCAAATATTTTCAGCAGCATATCAAATAATAAATATGAAATTACTACCAGAGAACAGCTGATAAAAACTACCGTAGCTCCTTCAGAACCCTTGATTTTTGCAAATAATGATTTCCTCCATAAATTGAGAAAATTTGTAATAATAAACAATTCATTTTTGACAGGTAAATTAGTCAATTGTTCTAATTCATGATGACTAATTTCTAAACCCTCTAAATCATCACGCACAGCTTCCCTCACCTCAGCAAAATAATAATTTACTCTAATATAGCAATCAAATTTCCAGAATGGTAACAGGTATAGCATTTTACTAGACTTTTACCTAAGTTTAGATAAAAGTTGATTTTTTTAAAAATACTTAGATAGGGCAATGCTAACCAGGCAATACTTAAAAAATTCTCAGCTATCATCATAATTTCTATGGATATAATTAATTTCAGTCTAAAATTATTTATTATAGTTTCATGCCTGGGATAGATGACAACAAAACTTAATAATTGTACGTCGATTTATTTATGAATCAGTGTGAATAAATAAAATCCGGCAAAACTAAACATAAATAAGATGGTTACAGCATAGATTATTACATCCTTGAGGATAAATAATATCCAATCTTTTCTAAGCTCCTGTTTAAATTTTAGTTCCCTTAACCTGCGCTCAAGTTCTACATCTTCCTTAGTCGGTAAGTTGATAAAACTATTGGTATATATATCATCAAATATTTCTGTTGTAGTCCGTGTTTTTTGATCATTTGCTAAAGTTTCCGGCAAATTTTGTAATTGCTGATTCACTTCGTTGGAAACAATAGGTAAATTATCCTCTTCTAGCTTCTTCATTTCTTTTTTGATGGCCTTTTTCACAACTTTGACTACCAGTGCTTCTAAATTTTTATCTGTCATCTGTTTGCCAGTAAAATATTTGATCAAATCACCGTTGTAAGTGTAGTTTAACTATATGCCAAACATCTGAAGTTAAGGCTACAGTAACAAAAACTGCTGTAATTTCTGTAAATATCAAAAATGGTAACAATAGTTCTTGTGATTAATATCCTTATCTCACTAATGCTTCTCTATCTAGCACGACAAGTATGGCTAATAAAACAAAAGCTGAGAATTATAGCAGCTAAATTAAACATTTATGAACACGCTATATATGCAGTATTGCATACAGTACCAGCAAATATTTATACAGGACAACAGCAAATTTATGACTTGCAGCAAAAACACCAAAACCTCAAACTGCAAATTCAACAAGTGCGGCAGATTCTGAACATCATACTATTAGGCAAAAAAATTTGGCAGAGGTATCTATAAACAATTATTTTGCCTTTTTTTCTTTACCCCTTCCCTCCTTGCCTCCTGCCCTCTGCCTTTCTTGATCAAACCAACCTAAAATGAGTGTAATAGAGATAAACAATAAAAATGTCTAATAATCGTTCGGGAATATTTATAGGCGGCTTGATGTTAGGAGCTACTATTGGCGCTTTAACCAGTTTGCTCGCTGCTCCCCGCACAGGGCGCGAAACTCGGAAACTGTTGAAAAAATCTGCTGATGCCTTACCAGAATTAGCAGAAGATATATCAGCCAGCGTGCAGATTCAAGCAGATCGACTTTCTGCCAACGCATTGCGGAACTGGGATGATACCCTAGAGAGACTGCGGGAAGCGATCGCAGCTGGAGTAGAAGCTACTCAAAGCGAAAGTCAAGCCCTAAAACGGCCAAACCCTGCTGATACTAAAAACACAGATTCTCTGAACCAGAACCTAGAACGCTTATAAATAGCATAATTGTGATTGACCCTCTGTTTTGGCTGGGATTTTCCATTTTCTTAGTCGCTGCTAGTCTAACTGCTGTTTTAGTAGCGACTATACCCGCTTTGCAGGAGTTAGCACACGCCTCTCGTAGTGCTGAAAAGTTATTTGATACGCTTTCAAGGGAGTTACCACCAACTCTCCAAGCCATCCGTAATACCAGTTTAGAAATCACAGATTTAACCGATGATGTGAGTGAAAGTGTCAAAAATGCCGGTCAAGTCGTTAAACAAGTAGATCAAAGTTTAGATAGCGCCAAAAAACAAGCTCAAAATGTTCAAGTTAGCACACGCAGTCTTGTCATTGGCGTTAAAGCTGCCTGGACAACCTTCACGCGCCAAAAACCTGCTAGACGCAGCCCCGAACGCTTACCAATGAAAGACAAACCAGAGTTAACTTTGCCAGAGCAGAGGAGCAGAGGAGAATAATTAATGACTAATGTCTTAGATTAGAGTAAAGTAAAGAAGTGTAAAGAAGTATCACTTTTCTCGTACTCTTTTAAAAAGCACTTGTTTACGTTGGCCGTTAATATTTGTATAAAAAATTCCATGCAGCGTTGTTTTTGGCGAAAAATTTTAGTATCCATTGCAGTATTTTGCTTTGCTGGAGCAATTTGGGCGATACATTCACCATCAGCCCTAGCTTATGAAAACCCAGATTTACTACCTGACACATTTACCCCAGTTGTCGATTTAGCGAAAACTCTCCCTGACCCCCAAGAAGAAAAACTAGTTACAGACTTAGAACAGTTTGAAACTGATACTGGCTGGAAATTGCGAGTATTAACCCAGTATGATCGCACTCCGGGGAGAGCCGTAATTAAATATTGGGGTTTAGATGACAAAAGCATTCTTTTAGTTGCAGATGCTCGTGGTGGTAACATTCTCAGCTTTAGTGTGGGTGATGCAGTTTATGAACTTCTACCCCGTACATTTTGGATTGAACTACAAACCCGTTTTGGTAACTTGTACTTTGTCCGCGAACAAGGGGAAGACCAAGCCATCCTACAAGCTTTAGATTCGGTTAAAGGCTGTTTACTCAAAGGTGGTTGTAACGTCGTTCCCGGACTACCAAGGGAACAGTGGATACTTACCGTCATTACCTCAGCTGTTGGTGGCGTGATTTGTGGCTTTGCAGCCCAACCCCGCAATAATAAACAAGTTTTTGCTTGGCAATGGGCGTTAATTTTCTCGCCGTTATGGGGAATTTTGTTTATTGCTTTCGGTATTGCTCCAGTTATAACTCGTACAAGTGACTGGGTTCCTTTAGTTCGCAATATTTCCGCTTTCTTAATTGGTGTTTTGGTAGCTTATTTATCTCCAGCTTTCAGTCGTCCTCCTTCCAGCAGCGAATCTTAGCTAATTGGTAATTGGTAATTGGTCAAAATATTTTCCCAGTCCCCAGTCCCCAATCCCCAGTCCCCAATCCCCAGTCCCCAATCCCCTATTCCCTATTCCCTACCTTCTAATGATAAGCTGAAAGCTGATCTGTGAGAAGCTTAACAGCAATGGAATGGCACATAACTGATGCTCAAAGCTTGGCAATTATTGATAGTGAAATTGGCGATCATGTCTTTTCACCAGCAGAGTATGAGATAGTCCGGCGCGTAATATACGCCACATCTGATTTTGAGTACAAGTCTTTGATTCGTTTTTCAGAACACGCTTTACAAGCAGGAGCAGCCGCACTGGCAGCACGTACTACTATTGTAGTAGATGCACCAATGGTACAGGTGGGTATTGCCTACGATATTCAAAACACCTTTGCTAACCCGGTGTATTGCAGTATGGAGGCTCTGACCCGTCCCCAAAAAGAAAGAACCCGTTCTGCTTGGGGGATTGAAACTCTAGCCAAGCGATATCCAGAGGGAATTTTTGTGGTCGGTCAAGCCCAAACTGCTTTAACTGCACTTGTCGATTTAATTGAAGCAGAAGAAATTCGACCAGCTTTGATTATTGCTACACCAGCAGGATTTATCAATGTAGATTCTGATAAAGAACGGTTGCAAGAATCTTTAGTGCCTTACATTACTATTGATAGTCGTAAGGGTAATGCGGTTGTAGCAGCGGCAATTGTTGATGGTTTGGTTGATTTAGCTTGGCAAGCTTATGGTCAAGATAGAAGTGGAGTCAGTTAAATTTTTAGCTGTCACCTGTCACCTAATAATCATCATCGTCTCTGTATTTCTGTGGTTCTGGACGGCGACGACGTGGTTGTTCTCGTTGGTTTGTTCGTAAACGACGACTAACTTCATTAAAGAAATCCTCACGCACATAGGGATAGTCACTTACCCAGAGATTACTATTAGGGATGTAGATGTTGCTAAATTCTTCGATGGTGCTTAAATCTGGGCGATTTGACATTACTATCATTTCTGCGATTTGACCACGGGCGATCGCTTTGTGAGCAGGACGTAATGGGGCATCAAATTCTACAGTAAAACCCGTGTTATCACCAACTTCTAAGTTAATTCGTTTTTCGCGATTTTCGATAATTACCAATTCACCTTTGTTGTTGACGGTTTCCTGTTTTCCAGTCAATTTATCTGTAATCCACCAATCTAAAACTCGTCCTCGGAAAAAGCCGCTGTACTTGTAACGGCGGCATTTTGCATTGCGAATACTGGCTTGAAATACGGGATACCACAACCAAAAAAAAGCGCCAAATACCCCAAAGCTGAAAATCAGCCCAAAATCTAGCTTCAAAAAGATTCTTCCCAGAAAAATTACAACTACAGTCACTACAGAAATTAAAAGCCGCTGTAAAAGCGAGCTAAGTTTTCCCCAGTAGTATTTGTACTGTGAACCACTGGCAATAAGAGGGATAATTTGTTCAAATTTTTGGCGAGTCAGTGGAACAAGCATATTTTAGAATTTAGAATTTAGAATTTAGATTTTGGATGGGAAAAATCGCAAATTGAAAATTTATAAAAGAGATATCAATGGGCAGGATAATCAGGATATCAATATAATAATTCTGAAAACAGACTACACATTTATTTTACTCCTGACTCCTGACTCCTTTTTTACAGTATTTTTTCTAATCCATATACTAATGACTTTAGCTGGTTGACTTTGCGAATTGCTAATAAAACTCCGGGCATATAGCAAGAGCGATCGCTGGTATCATGGCGTAAGGTATAAATTTGCCCGGCTGCACCAAATATAACTTCCTGATGGGCAATTAATCCAGGTAGGCGTACACTATGAATTCTAATCCCTTCATCGGCTAAAGAGCCTCTAGCTCCTGCTATTTTTTCTGTTTCTTCAACTTGAGGAACGTTAAAAGTTTTACCTAATTCTGCTAATAATTGAGCAGTTTGAATGGCTGTACCGCTTGGTGCATCGGCTTTTTGGTTGTGATGCAGTTCGATAATTTCTACATGATCAAAATATTGGGAAGCGGTGACAGCGGCTTGTTGTAGCAGTACCATGCCAATGGAGAAATTAGGAATCAGCAAACAACCTGTACTCGCTTTTTCGGCAAAATCTGTCAAATTTTGAATTTGTTCGGGACTTAAACCGGTAGTTCCCACTACTGGACGAATTCCATAAGCGATCGCACTCCGCACGTTATCATAAACTGCATCAGGATGGGTAAAGTCTACCATTACCCCTGGTTGTAGCTGTCGTTCCCCTGCTACATAACCTAACATTGGCTCTAATTGATTGGTAATAGGAACTTCCAACGGTTCGCTTAAACCTGCCAGTTCTCCTGCGTCCTTGTCTTGATGTTCCGGTGAGGTATCGAGAGCGCCCATTAATATCATATCCGGTGCTTGGGCTACAGCTTTGATTACTTCACGTCCCATTTTGCCAGCAGCACCGTTGACAATTACGGGGATAGTAGATTGATTGGTCATAATTTCAGAAATGCGTTTTTGGTTATTTTACATAAAAATGTAACTCTTAAACTAAGTGATAGTCTAAAGTCGTTTTAACAGGTTCTACCGCGTCTGGGTATTGATCAACATCAGCACGTAAATTACGAATGCTAATTAGGTGCATATTTTGGTTTTTATTTGCAAGGGTAGGTAAAAGGCCAAAAAATTAAAGGATTATAAGTTTTTTTCCAAAATCCAAAATATAATCACCTTTTACCCAATTAACTTATCTCATATTTTGTTTTTTCTCAGCTTTAGGATCACGGTTAGCAACAGCAGCTAATTCTGCATCCATCAAAGTTTTTCCAGTTGCAGCCAGATAAACATCATCTAAACTAGGACGAGATTGAGCAATTCCAAAAATAGGTAAACCTGCATTATTTAACGCCTGTTGAATAGTAATCAATACGTCATTTTGAGGTGTAACTACCAAATTTAAGGAATTACCTTGAGCGTTATTAATGATGATTTCTTGAACAAATGGTAATTCTTGAAGTAGATTTTTAGCAATGTCTGCTTCTTCATTGGGTGAAAATTCACGAATGCGTAAAGTAATGCGATCGCCCCCAACTTGATCCTTTAACTGCGAAGGTGTACCCGTAGCAATTACCAAACCCCGATCTATAATTGCCACCCTATCCGCTAAAGCGTCAACCTCTTCTAAATAATGGCTGGTAATGACAACGGTAGTTCCCGCAGTGCGTAACTTCCGCAAAAATTCCCATACCACAAAACGGCTTTCTATGTCAAGTCCTACCGTTGGTTCATCCAATACTAATACATCTGGGGAATGCAATAAACCCGCAGCCAAGTCTAGACGCTTGCGTAAACCACCAGAATAAGTGCCGGTTTTTTTATCTGCGTATTCTTGTAAACCGAGCAAATCTAATATGGTGTTGATGCGTTGTTTGATCACCCCACCAGGGAGATGATAAAGTGCCGCTTGTAATTGTAGCAACTCCCTACCCGTCAACACCTTATCTAAAGCCACTTCCTGAGCGACATAACCCAGCTTTTGCCGTGCTAACTTAGGGTGATCTAAAACTGAAATTCCCGAAACTTCGATTTTACCAGCATCGGGAGTAGTCAGTGTACACAAAGCCCGCAGAGTGGTTGTTTTTCCTGCACCGTTAGGACCGAGTAAACCAAAGATTTCCCCTGGTTGCACCTGAAAGGAGACATCTTTAACGGCGATCACAGTACCGTAACTTTTTTGTAGATTTTCGATTAAAACAGCGGCAGCCATGACAGCTATAATCCCTAACTATACATTTCGCAACAATCTATCTTTTATTGTACGAGTTAGACGTTAGCTGTGATGAGTTCTGTTCTACTATTCTTGAGAAAAATTAAGTTAGGGGTTTTGTTCAAGAGCGATCGCCATAAGTAAATTAGAATGCAGGAGTCAGAATTATTACCTCTAATTGCACTCCCAACTCCTGAATCCTGAATTTTAAATTCCTAGTCGTTGATAAACTTGATCTAAATGTTTGAGATGTTGCTGTGGATCAAAACAGGCATCTATTTCTGCTGCTGACAACTTTTGAGTAACACGGGGATCTTTACTAATCAAATCCCGGAAATTGCCTTCTGGTTTGTTCCAGGCCGTATGGGCGCTTTCTTGAACTATGGCATAAGCTTCTTCTCGCTTTAGTCCTTTATCTATCAAAGTTAGTAAGACTTTTTGACTGAAGACTACACCACCGTAGCAGTTGAGATTCCGTTCCATGTTTTGGGGATAAACCAGAAGATTTGTCACCAAATCAGTAATTTCATGCAGCATAAAATGGGTTAAAATGCAAGCATCTGGTAAAACTACCCGTTCTACGGAACTGTGAGAAATATCTCGTTCGTGCCATAAAGCGACGTTTTCTAAAGCTGCACCTGCATGACTTCTCACCAGTCGCGCCATCCCTGTTAGTCGTTCGGAACGGATGGGGTTACGTTTGTGAGGCATAGCACTAGAGCCTTTTTGACCTTTGGCAAAAAATTCTTCAACTTCCAAAACGTCGGTTTTTTGGAGATTACGAATTTCCACGGCAAAGCGTTCTATAGACGCAGCAACAAGGGCTAACTGCTGCACAAAGTCGGCATGAATATCACGGGAGATGACTTGAGTTGAAGCCGTATCGGGTTTAAGTCCGAGTTTTTGACAAGCGATCGCTTCTACACGTGGTTCAATATTGGCATAGGTTCCCACCGCTCCAGAAATTTTACCTACAGCTATGGTTTTTCTGAGAATTTGGAGGCGTTCTTTGTGTCGCAATACTTCCGCTAACCACCCAGCTAACTTAAAACCAAAGGTCATTGGTTCAGCGTGAATACCATGCGATCGCCCAATCATCACAGTATAACGATGTTCTCTGGCCTTGTAGCGAATAGCCTGAATTAAATCTTCCAGGCGTTGCAATAACACATCTAAACTAGAAACCAATTGCAGTGCTAAAGCTGTATCCAAAACATCCGAACTAGTTAACCCCAGATGAATATAGCGCCCCGCATCACCTACATATTCATTGACATTGGTCAAAAAAGCGATCATATCATGGCGGACTTCCGCCTCAATTTCTAGCACCCGCTGGGGGTCAAAATTCGCCTTGGCTTTAATTTCTGCAACCGCATCTGCGGGAATATAACCTAATTCTGCCTGGGCTTCACAAACGGCAATTTCTACTTGCAACCAAGTTTGTAGCTTATAGGTCTCGTTCCACAGATTGCCCATCTCGGGCAAAGTATAACGCTCAATCACATTCGGGCATATAATACAACCGTCATATTTTACAAGGGAATAGGGAATAGGGAACAGGGAACAGGGAATAGGGAATTTAAAAATCTTGTAAATCTTAAGTGTTATTACGTAAGTAAGCGTTGAAACTGATTTCAAATTCAGTGAAACAACGATGGCTTAATTTGTATTGACTGAGGAAAATAATTACAGCTTGGAAGCAAATATACTAACTCCCAAATTTCCTCGGTAAAAGGATGACTACAAAGGAATTGATATGGAAAAAAGTGAAACCTCTGTCCAGTCTGATGGTATGGGGCTATTACATTTATACCACCAAAATCCTTCGATTAAACTGCGTAACCAACTTGTGGAGATACATCAAGGTTTAGTGCGGAAGATGGCTTATAAGTTTATCCATCAATGTCATGAGCCTTATGAAGATTTGGAACAAATTGGTTATTTGGGGTTAATCAGGGCTATTGAGCGTTTTAATCCCAACCAAGGATATGCTTTCAGTTCCTTTGCTGTACCTTATATTCGCGGGGAAATACTGCATTTTTTGCGCGATCGCTCCACTTTAGTCAAAATTCCCCGACGTTGGCAAGAAATTTACCATGAGGGACAAAAAATTCGCAAAGAATTAACATTATCTTTAGGCCGTGCTGTCAAAGATGTAGAAATTGCCAAGAAACTGCATATCTCTGTTCAAGAATGGCAAGAATGCAAATTAGCGAATCAAAACCGTATGCCTTTAAGTTTAGATGCTACTATAGGTAATTATATAGATTATCAATTAACTTTGGGTGATTTGCTTCCCTGTCCTCGGACTACTCTACTTCAGCAACAACAAGAAGAAAGACTACAACTGCAAGGGGCTATGAGTATGTTAGATGATAAACCCCGCATGGTAGTTGAATTGATTTTGGTAAATGAACTTACCCGTAAAGATGCTGGTAAAAAAATCGGTGCTAGTCCGATGACAGTCACTCGGTATCTGCATAAAGGTATTGAAGATTTGATTTGTTACTTACAACCACAAGCTGAATCAGAGGTGATGAGTGCTTAAATAAAAGCAAGTTCACGCTTACTATAGGAATCATATTTGAATTTTGAAAAAATC